>NZ_CAMFHL010000163.1 GCF_945952095.1 uncultured Arsenicibacter sp.
CTTTTATTACGTACTCTTCGTTTTGTTTTTCGCTGGTGCTGCCGTCGCGCAGTCGCCGGAATTTGTCAGTACACAGGGCATTACGGCTGACATCCATCGGGCCAATGTCGGTAAAATTATCTTTACCGATAAAGACATTCCGCTGGCTTCGCTACGGGAGACCGACTTTCTGAACCAGTACACACTGACCAACAAAAGTAACCTGTTCATGACGGTGTTTATGGGCACGTCGCTGACCAACGCCATGCACCAGGTAGCGCCCGGACTGTCAGCGGATTCGCTTACAAAAAACGGCGGTTACCAGTTTACGTTTTTTGTCGACGGCCGGCAGATTTATCAGAGCAATCTGCACCCCGGGGCGCCCTATGCCCGCATCAAAAACACCGAAACCCTGATCCGGAAACCCCTGATTGATAACCAGCATGAAGGTGCGTGGTGGAGTCAGTCGGCCTGGGGGCGGTTTATCTACAACGGCGGCGATCAGGCCCTGACTGACGGCCCGCATGTGTTCCGGCTCGACATCCGGCCGTATGTGAATTACGCCAGTCCCGTGGCCGGTGAATTAATAGCATCCGGTGAATTGAAACTGACTGTAAAGCGCAGGCCCGTCATCAATCTGGCGGCAGTGCAGCTGACCGCTCCGAAGCCGTATCCTGGTCTGCCGGTGTCTGCGGAGTCGTTTGATGCTGACAAAATCAAGGTGCTGAAAGGGAGTATTGACGAAGGCGTTTTCCGGAACATTACGAGTGTCGTGGTGCTGAAAAACGGGAAAATCCTGATCGAGGAGTATTTTAATGGCGCAGGCCGCGATTCGCTGAACGACGTGCGGTCGGTGGGGAAAAGCTTTGCTTCGGCGCTGACCGGCATTGCCCTGCATGATGGGTATCTGAAAAGCGTTGACCAGCCGTTATCGGCTTTTTATGACCTGAAACAGTACGCTGATTATTCAGCCGCCAAGGCCAATACCAGGCTGGCTGAGCTGCTGACCATGAGTTCGGCTTTCGATGGTGACGACAACGACGACAGCTCGCCGGGCAACGAAGAAAACATGTACCCGACGCCCGACTGGATTAAGTTTGCGCTTGACCTGCCGGTGTTGCCGCAGAAATTCGGGGGGAACTGGCATTACTTTACGACCGGCGTTGTGCTGCTGGGCGATGTGCTGAACAAGGTAGTGCCCGGGCAGCTGGAACAGTACGCAAACCGGACGCTCTTCGGGCCGCTGGGCATCACAACCTATCAATGGGCCTACACCCCGCAAAAGGCAGTCAGCATGGCGGGCGGTATCCGGATGAAAGCCCTGGATTTTGCAAAATTTGGTCAGCTTTACAAAAATAACGGCCGCTGGAATGGCCGGCAGGTGTTACCGGCGGCGTGGGTGCAGGAGTCGTTTCAACACCATAAACCGCTGCCCGACCGGCCGGATGAGTTCTACGGCTATCTGTTCTGGAACAAGACTTATCAGGTGCAGGGGAAGCGCTACGAAACGTACTACTGTACGGGCAATGGCGGAAACAAAATCTTCGTGTTCAGGGATCAGCCGCTTGTGGTGGTGGTGACGGCCAGGGCCTACAACCAGTATTATGCCCATCCGCAGGTTGACCGGATCATGGAAGCGTTTGTGCTGCCGGCGGTAGTTTTAAAGAGTGAAAGAGTGAAAGAGTGAACGCCGCGTAGCGGAACCTGCCTTTGTGGAAAAATAGCGGCTGCTGCATCGTATAAAGGGTATCTGTCATGTAGCGGATGGGGGAGTGGCTGGAAATTTGCTGAGAGATAATGCGTAAGCTGATAGATGATGCGTAAAAGGAAATCATGCCCATCATTCAATCAGACTAATCATATAGTAGTAAACAACAACCTGATGAATCGTCGTTTTTTTCTGAAAGTAGGCGCCCTTACCGGAGGTGGCCTGCTGATTGGCATTGGAACCCCGGTGCTGGCAGATGCCGGTGAGCCGGACGAAACGTATACGCAGCTCAGTACATTTCTGAAAATCGGCCGGGATAACAGCATCCATGTTATGCTGTCGAAAGTAGAAATGGGACAGGGGATCTGGATGACCTTGCCTATGCTGATTGCCGAGGAGCTCGATTGTGACCTGAACAAAATCAAGGTCGAAGCCAGTCCGCTGGGGCAGGCAGCCGATTTTACGGGAAAACTTGTCTATCGCTCAACCGGCGGCTCCGAATCGACAAAACAGGAATTTGACCGTTACCGGCAGGCTGGCGCTGTCGCCAGAACGATGCTCGTGGCGGCGGCCGCCCGGAAAATGGGCGTTACCCCCGCCGAGTGCCGCACGCAAAACGGCTGGGTTATTTCCGGGACGAAATATGTCCGCTACGGCGAAGTAGCCGCTGCGGCGGCCCTGCTGCCCGTTCCGGAAGTGACGTTGCGGGAGCCTAAAAGCTGGAAATACAGGGATTTTTCAAAAACGGATGGATATACCGGATGAAATTTATCGGAAATGGTAGCGCCAGACCATGCCCTGACGCTACCATTTCCCATCTACTCCGATTTCAGCGACTTCACCGGATTTACCGTGGCCGCTTTGATGGCCTGATAGCTGACAGTCAGTAAGGCGATGAAAATGGCCGCGATACCGGAGACCAGGAACATCCACCATTCCACCTCAATGTGATAGGCAAATTCTTCCAGCCATTTGTTGGTCGCCCACCAGGCAACCGGGAAGGCAATGGCGTTGGCAATCAGGACGAGCTTCAGGAAATCTCCGGATAACAGCGCCGTCAGGCTGAACGTGCTGGCACCGAGTACTTTCCGGACGCCGATCTCCTTGATACGCTGCTCGGCGGCATAGGTCGCCAGACCGAACAAACCCAGACAGGCAATGAAAATCGTGGCCAGGGACACCCAGATCAGCATGGTTTCGCGCCGCTGGTCTTCCTGATAAAACAAAGCTAGCTGGTCGTCGAGAAAGTGGTATTCGAGCAGGTGGTCCGGGTCAATGCCGGTCATGATGTGATTCATAGCGGCCAGGGTTGCCGGTATGTCATGCCCGTCAATGCGGGACGTAAAATAGTCAATATTCGTAACCGGATTCCGTTGGTAGGCCAGCACCATCGGGGCAATCTTCTCGCGGATCGACTGAAAATGAAAGTCTTTCACGATGCCGATCACCCGCGCCTTAAACGATTGGTTTGTCTCGTAAACCGGCATAAAACTTCCGCCGAACGCCATAGCGGGAATATCAATCAGCTGGTCGGAAGGTTCGTTGATGTTGAGCGCCTTAGCGGCCGTTTCGTTCAGGATGACAGACGATGAATCGCTCAGCCCGGCAAACGTCCGGCCCTTAAGCAGTTGTACCGCAAACGTCTTGTTAAATGCCTCATCAACGCCGAGGATATACGCAGTTTTGGGTTCCTGTGTGCTGCCGTCCTGTTTAATTTTGACGAGCGGAATATTCTTCCACTCACCCGGCACCCGCGAGGTAACCGACACCTGTTTCACCGCCGGTAGTTTACTGAATTCAGCCTGAATCGTAGCCGCTCCGTTTCTGACTTTTCCGCTGTTAATGTCGACCACCAGCAGTAACTCCTTGTTGAAGCCAAGGTCCTTGTTGTTGGCATAGCGTACCTGCCGGTAGAGCACAATCGTGGCCACCATCATCACCACTGAAATGGCAAACTGAAACACCACCAGACTTTTCCGCAGTGACAGGTCACGTCTGTTCGAAAACCGTACGCTTTTGAGTAACAGCAGCGGACTGAACCGCGAAAGCAGCAGCGCCGGATAACTGCCCGACAGCAAACTGGTCAGCACGAGGGCGGTAACTGCCAGCAGCCAGATGCGGTAATCGGTCCGGAGACCGAGCGACAGAGCCTTGTTGGTGAACTCATTGAAAGCCGGCAGCAGCAGGTTTACCACCAGAACGGCCAGCACAAAGGCAATGACCGTAACAACCAGCGATTCGGTCAGAAACTGCCCGATGAGGTGGCTGCGGAACGCCCCGCTGGCCTTGCGGACACCGATTTCCTTCGCCCGGTTGGCCGCCCGGGCGGTGGCCAGATTCATGTAGTTGATGCAGGCAATGAGAAGAACAAACAACGCAACAATGGCAAAAATCCGGAGGTAGAGCAACGTGCCCGTAGCCATGCTCTGCACGTTTCCGTTCCGCGCGCCATCGGTAATGTGCTGCGAATGGAGGTGCATATCGGCCAGCGGCTGTAGTGCGTAGCTGACCGATGTCCCGGCTTCCGGTTTGGCGTTGGCATTGAGCAGGGTATTAATCTTATTGGCCGTTGCTACAGGATCAGCCTGTTCTTTCAGCAGAAAAAAGGTCTGATAGGACTGCGACAGCCAGTCAGCTGTTTGCTGCTCAAAACGGGGCAGGCCTTTTAACGTTTCTTCGGACAGTACGTAGGTAAAGTCAAAGCTCGAATTTCGCGGGTGATTCTTCAGAACGGCGGTAATTTTCAGCGCCTTATCGGGAATGAAATCCAGAAAAACCGTTTTGCCGACGACATCGCTGGTCTGAAACAGCCGTTGGGCGAACTCTTCGGTCATCACTACCGAGTTCGGTTCGTCGAGAGCGGCCTTGCCGTTACCGTCCAGTGTCTCAAAATCAAAAACGGCCAGCAGACCTTTATTCCCCAGTGTAACGGTTTCCTGAAACGCGTGCTTGTTAGCCGGATTGGTAATGTTGGCTCTGCCGAGGCGGACCAGCCGTGCCGTGTTTTCGACCTCGCTGATCTGACGGGGAGCCTGCTCGGAGATGTTGTAGCTCGATGCTGCAACCGTAACCTCGTCGGCAGGCGTTTTTTTGTGCTGAATCGCCCGGTAAATGCGGGCCTGCCGGCTATGTTGCTGATCGAACGTCAGTTCATCGAACAGGTACAGGCCAATGAGCAGAAAACAGGTCAGACCAAAGGCCAGCCCGGCCACGTTGAGCGACGTATATACTTTGTGCCGCTTCAGCGAGCGGAGCGCTATTTTGACGTGATTACGAAACATAAGCACTTGGTTTGGAACGGGATAATCATCGATATGGGGTTTTTCCGGACGCCGGATGAACTCCGGCCGAACATAGGCCAGCACATCGCGCCAGTACTGCCGCCTTGCCCTGCCCACACCCTCCCGGGCGGCGCGCAGGGCAAACCGCTCGTGGAGGTCGCCGAGGACGTCCTCCCGCAGGTGCGGTGCACAGAACCAGGTCAGCAGCCGGTCAGCAAGGCGGGGCGGAGTCATGAGCAAAGAGTGAAAGAGTGAAAGAGTGAAAGAGTGAATGAGTGAATGAGCGGCTGTCGGAGCGAATTGACCTTCCAGGAACAGGGCCGACTGGCGACCGTCCGCGGCTGCGGTTTTAAACTTCCTGGAAGGTAGCCGGATCATTTTATTCCGATTTCAGTGATTTAACGGGGTTGATGAGTGCAGCCTTGATGCTCTGGAAACTGACCGTCAGGAGGGCAATGCCGATGGCCAGTATACCGGCCAGCACAAATACCCACCAGTCGATGGTGATCCGGTACGCGAAGTCGTCTAACCACTGGTTCATGACGTACCAGGCGAGCGGCGAGGCAATGACAATCGCAATCAGAACGAGCTTCAGGAAGTCTTTGGAGAGCAGGGCCACAACGCTGGTGACACTGGCCCCGAGCACCTTCCGGACGCCAATCTCCTTGGTCCGCTGTTCGGCCATGAAGGCGGCGAGTCCGAACAGTCCCAGACAGGCAATCAGGATGGCCAGCACCGAGAACAGGAGCACAACCGAGGCAATCCGCTGTTCGGCGCGGTAAACCTGATCGAAGTTGTCCTGTAAAAACGAATAGTTAAACGGCAGACCCGGTGCCATTTTTTTCCATTTCGCCTCAATCTGGCTGATTATCGCCGGGACATCGGCCGTTTTGCTGAGCCGGAAAGCGGCCGATGTGGTGTTCGGCTCCAGCACCAGCGATAAGGCACCGATGTTGCTCCGTAATGACTCAAAGTGGAAGTTTTTCACAACCCCGATGACCGTGTAATTTTTATGCGTTTTCCCTTCCGGATCGTTAAAACGGTAGATACGCATCCCAATCGGGTTCTTAACGCCGAGGATTTTAACCGCCGTTTCGTTCAGGATAATACCGGCGGAGTCGGTGCCGAAGGAGCGGGAAAAGTTGCGCCCCTGCATAATATCCATACCCAGCGTCTTCACGTAATCGTAATCGACGGCCCAGCTCTGCATATTCAGACTTTTGGCCGGATCGGATTCGCCTTCCGGAAAAAAGCCGCTGTCGTTCCGGTTCGACGGGGTTGGTAAAAAGCCGGATAAGCTGCCGGCAACTACGCCGGGTAACTGCAATACCTCTTTCCGGAACGTTTCGGGGCCGCTATTGCCAAGGCCGTATACTTCGTTGATAATGAGTAGCTGGTCGCGGTCGAAGCCCAGTTTTTTGGTCTGGATGTAATGAATCTGCCGGTAAACCACCAGCGTTCCGACAATGAGCAACACGGAGGTGGCAAACTGAAAGACCACAAGGCCGCTGCGCAGGTTCAGGCTTTTGAGGCTGTTTTTAACGGTGCCTTTCAACACACTGACCGGCCGGAACGACGACAGGAAAAAGGCCGGATAACTGCCCGCCAGCACGCCGACTACGATTGGCAACAGAGCGATGCCGGCCAGCATTCGGGGTGTCAGCAAGCGCTCGAAGGTTAAGTCTTTGGCCGTAAGATCGTTGAACAAAGGCATTACGGTCGTCAGAATGCCCAGGGCCAGCACCAGCGAAAGCGTTGTCATCAGGATCGACTCGGCCATAAACTGCCCGATCAGCTGGCTGCGTTCTGAGCCAAGCACCTTGCGGACACCAACCTCGCGGGCCCGTTTCGATGACCGCGCCGTTGCCAGGTTCATGAAGTTGATGCAGGCAATCAGCAGGATAAACAGCGCAACGGCCGAGAAGATGTACACATACTGAATGTCGCTGTTGGCGCCCAGCTCAACGGTCTGTTTCGACCGCAGGTGAATGTCGGTCAGCGGCATCAGCCAGAACCGCATATAATTCCCCGTTTTCGTAAATTCTTCCAGCGTACTGCCCAGAACCTGCTTCACCTGTGGCCCAGCATAGGTTTTAATTACCTGATCGAAATTACGTTCAAAGACCTTCGGATCGGTGCCGGGCTTCAGGACAATGTAGGTGTGATGATTAACGCTCAGCCACTGCCCCCACGGGTAGTCATCGTTCTGCATCGACAGCAGAAAATCGCTCCGGAAGTGGCTGTTCAGCGGCATATCGCGCATAACAGCCGTTATGGTAAACGTCAGCCGGTTGTCGAAGGTCAGTGTCTTGCCGACCGCCTGCTGATCGCCGAAATACCGTTTGGCCGCCGATTCGCTGATCACCACTGCGTTCGGGGAAGCCAGCGCGCGTTTGGGCTCGGCACCCGCAACGAGCGGCAGCGTAAAGACATCAAACACGGTAGAGTCGGCAAAAAGGATGTCTTTTTCACTCCGGCTCTGCACCTCGTCGGTCCGCTTAACCAGCCATGTACCCCGCTGATGCAGGCGCGTGTAAGCTTCTACCTGCGGGTAATCTTTTTTCAGAGCAGCTCCCAGCGGATCGGGTGCAACGGCGAAATGCATGTCGTTGCCCCCGAAATGAATATCCGAATTAATGCGGTAAATCCGGTCGGCTTTGGTATGGAAGCGATCATAGCTCAGCTCATCGAGTACGTAGAGCGAAATAAGCAGACAGCAGGCGATTCCCAGCGCCAGTCCGGAGACATTGATGACGGTAAACCCCTGCTGTTTGCGCAGCGTCCGCCAGGCGATTTTAAGATAATTTCGAAGCATTGTCGTATTTGTTGGTTTTGTGTATTCCGGTATCGGGTAACGTGCCGGTTCGGGTTGTCGTCGAATAAATTCAAGCCGGACATAAGCCAGCACATCGCGCCAGTACTGCCGCCTTGCCCTGCCCACACCCTCCCGGGCGGCACGCAGGGCAAACCGTTCGTGGAGGTCGCCGAGGACGTCCTCCCGCAGGTGGGGCGCACAGAACCAGTTCAACAGCCGGTCAGCAAGGCGGGGCGGCGTTTCTGACATAGGGTTATAGATTAACCTTCTAGGAAGTTTTGAACTTCCTAGAAGGTAGCCGGATCATTTTATTCCGATTTCAGTGATTTAACGGGGTTAATGAGCGCGGCTTTGATGCTCTGGAAGCTGACGGTCAGCAGCGTGAGCAGGAGAGCCCCCAGCCCGGAGAGGACAAAAATCCACCACGACAGGTCGGTACGGTATTCGTATTGCAGCAGCCAGTCATCGAGGAAATACCAGGCCACCGGCGTGGCAATGGTGAAGGCGACCAGGACCAGCAGGATAAAATCGCGCGACAACAGCCCCCACAGGTTCAGGACCGAAGCGCCCAGTACCTTGCGGACACCGATTTCCTTCGTCCGCTGCTCGGCAACAAACGAGGAAAGCCCGAATAAGCCAAGGCACGAAATCAGGATGGCCAGTACGGCGAAACCACCGGCCAGTTTCCCGATCCGTTCTTCAGAGGTAAACTTCTTGCCAAACTCGTCGTCGGCAAATTTGTAGTCAAACGGGGCGCTCGGAATCAGCTTTTTAAATGTCGATTCGATACCCGCCAGTGACTCCGTCGGACTTTTAGCCGGATTCAGTTTCAGAATCATCCAGTTGACGTTTTCGTAGTTCATCATGTACACCGTCTGATAAACCGGCGTATATGGCGACTCCATCAGCATATCCTTGATCACACCGACAATCCGGTACTGACTGCTCCCCCAGGTAACCACCTTCCCGACCGGCGACCCGGTCAGGCCCATGAATTTAACGGCTGCTTCATTGATGACCATCGCCGAGGTGTCGGTCGAAAACTGCCGGGAAAAATCGCGGCCTTCCTTAAACTGCCAGCCGATGGTTTTGCCAAAATCATGCGTGACCCAGATGGTGTTAAACTCGCCGTCGACACCCGGTTTTTTGCCCGGCCATGAAAATCCGCCGTTATTCGACCACACCTGCGTAAGCGGGCTCGACGACTCTGCCATGTCCGTGATGAGGCCGGCATTGAGCAGTTGTGTTTTGAGAAGGTCATACTTGCCGTAGAATTCCTGTGACATCATCTGAATCATCACGACCCCGTCATTATTATAGCCGAGGGGCCGGTTTTTGGAGTGCTGAATCTGGCGGTAGACAATGACCGTTCCGATAATGAGCGTTACCGACACCGTAAACTGAACGACCACGAGCACCTTGCGGGGAACGGCGGCAAACCGGCCAACCCTGAACGTACCTTTAAGGACTTTAACCGGTTGGAATGAAGAAAGATACAGCGCCGGATAGCTGCCTGCCAGCAGGCCTGTGATGATGATAAAACCCAGACTCAGCAGCCAGAACAGGGCCTTTGTCCACGGGAAATCCATTTCCTTGCCTGCCACTTCGTTGAACCACGGCAGAAACAGTAACACAAGGTTCACGGCGCCCACAAAGGCGATACCGACGATCAGAAACGATTCGCTGAAAAACTGGCTGATCAGCTGCGACCGTACCGAGCCGACGGCCTTGCGGATGCCGACTTCCTTGGCCCGTTTTTCGGAGCGGGCGGTGCTGAGGTTCATGAAGTTAATACAGGCCAGCAGCAGAACAAAGATGCCGACAATGGCAAACAACCGCACATACTGGATATAGCCGCCGGTGTTGACGCCCTCTTCCCAGTCGTTGTACAGGTGCCAGCGCGACATGGGGTACATAAAAATCTCGGCTTTGTATTTTCGGTCTTCGGGGTCAACGTTATCGAGCTTTACGTTTTTGATACGCGCGTTAACCGCTTCGAGCTGCACATTGTCAGCAAGTTGTGCGTAGAGCTGGAAGGAGTTGTTACCCCACTGGCGTTCGTCGTATGCTTTTTTTACCCACGTTTGGGTGCTGACATACAGCTTCCAGGGCGCAATAAACGTCAGCTCCCGGAAATCACTGTTATGAGGAAAGTCTTTGTAAATACCCGTCACCTTCACATCCGATTTATTATCGAGGCGGATGATTTTGCCCATCGGATTGGTCTCGCCGAACAGCGATTTTGCCGTAGAGGCTGACAGCAAAACCGAGTTATTGTCTTTCAGGCCGTCGCGGCTGCCTTTGATCATCGGCAGCGACAGGATTTCGGGCATATCCGCGCCCATGAAATTGCCGGGCCGGGTAATTTTCTTGTCGCCATAGGTCAGAATACGGCTTCCCTGCCAGGTAGCCATTGCCATGTGTTTAAACGAACTGCCGTATTTGTTGCGCAACTCATCTTCCAGCGGAACCGGAATCGCAATCTGCGTACCTGTTTTGCCGTTGCTGGTCTGATGCTGCATGGCCTGCACCACGCGGTCGTAATTGGCAAATGACTTGTTATACGACAGTTCATCGTACAGCCACAAGCCGATCAGCATGGCCACCGCCATACCGGTAGCCAGCCCGAAAATGTTAATGAACGAGTAACCCTTGTGTTTCAGGAGGGTCCGCCACGCGATTTTGAGATAATTCCGGATCATTGTCGTATTTGCTGGTTTACTGTAGGTTTCGGTATAAGGAAATAAGGGTATTTCTGTCTGTTTTTGTCGTCTGATAAACTCCGGCCGTACGTAGGCCAGCACATCGCGCCAGTAGCGCCGGCGTGCGTTGCGCACACCCTCCCGTGCGGTGCGCAGGGAAAACCGCTCGTGGAGGTCGCCAAGGACGTCCTCCCGCAGGTGGGGGGCACAAAACCAGGCCAGCAGCCTGTCAGCGAGTTTGGGAGGTCTCATGGGGTAAAGAGTGAAAGAGTGGAAGAGAGAAAGAGCGGCTAAATTGTTTTCCGCTCTTTCTCTCTTCCATTATTCTGATCGAAGCGATTTTACCGGATTCATGAGCGCTGTTGCAATCGTTTTGCTGCTAATGGATACCAGTACCAGCAGCATGACCAATAGGGCCGGGGATGCAAAAAGCCACCAGCTTAATTCAATACGGACCGCATAATTGGCTAGCCAGTTTTTAATGATAAAGTAGGTGATTGGCAAGCCGATAAAGATGGATATCAGCACGGTTCGGATAAAATCTCCTGAGAGTAAGACCATTAAATTGATGGTACTGGCACCAATGACTTTACGAATGCCGATTTCCTTAGTCCGTTTGGAAACGGTAAACGTAGCCAGACCAAATAATCCTAAGCAGGAAATCAGAATGGCAAAGCCCGTTAAGGCCCCAAACACTTGCTGAAAGCGATCATCGGCTTTGTATTGTTTGTCATATTCACTGTCCAGAAAGAAGTAGCTGAACGGTGAATGAGGAAAGTTAGCCTCGTACACTTTTCTAAGCATAGTCAGCTGATCCCTGGCATTGCCACCTGCAAACTTCACGCTGGCGAACGAATCGAAATTGGGCGAGTACATGTGAATAATTGGGATATAGGCCGCCTTGGGCGATTCATAGTGGTAATTTTTGACAACACCCCGAATCGTTGCTTTGCGCCCCCAGAGGTCTACCTGTTTCCCGATAGCTGCTGCGGGTGTGGGAATTTCCCAGAGTCGTATGGTTTCTTCGTTCACAATGAGTTGCCGGTTTGTTGGATCCGAAAAGGCTGGCTGGGTCGAAGCATCAAAGTTTTCCCCCGCCAGTAACGTAAGGCCCATCAGCCCGATAAATGATGTATCTATCTGAGTCAGGTAATAATTGTAGGAGGTTTTCTTGATGGCGTCTGACAGATTAACGCCTGTTGTCGTACCCATGTGGGTCGATCTCAAGCCTGGTACAGTACCGGAAAGAGACACCGCTTTGACCTGTGACTCGTCAAGTAACATTTGTCGGAACGCACCGTAATCCTTTTGGGCATTGGCTCCTGCCGGGGCTTTTACCACCAGGGTATGGTCTATGTTGACGCCTAAGTTTTGGTCACGCAAAAAGTTGACTTGCTTGTAAACCGCGAATGTCTGGGCCAGCAGAATAACGGTAACGGTGAATTGGAAAACCACCAGCGATTTGCGCAGCAGCGTGCCTCTGACAGAGCGGGAAAAGCTGCCTTTGAGAACAACAACCGGATCGAAGGACGACAGAACAAAGGCCGGATAAAAACCCGAAAGGCCAATGCTTAACAATAAAAAAGCCCCCAGACTTTCCCAGAAAAATGCGTCCTGAAATACGGTAAAGCCTTCAGGGAGGCCCGCTACCTCAACGAACACTGACCGAAGGGCGGCTACCAACCCCACCGCCAATCCTCCGGCAACCAGGTTGATCAGCAACGTTTCCGTAAAAATCTGGGTCTTTATCTGTCTCCGCGTTGAGCCGACGACCTTTCTCATACCGATTTCCCGCGCCCGGTCGAGTGCTTTGGACGTTGTCAGATTTACGTAGTTGACAAAGGCGCTTAGTAACACCAGAAACGCTACGCCCAGCAGAAAATACACTGACCGTGCTTCATTATTGGGCTCCGTTTCAAAGGTTTTGTGAGAATACAAGTGAATGTCGCTGATTTTCTGGCCAATCACCTGCTCATTCACAAGCCTCTTTTCTTTGTGTAATCGGTTGTTGAAGGCGATCAGCGATTTTTCAAAACGTTCGTAGCTGGCATTTTCGGCTAGCTGGACGTAGGTAAGGGTATTATTGCCCTCCCAGTTATCTTCCCGTTCGCCAAAGTCTGACAGCATCGTTGGATATGATAAAAGCATATCGAATTTCAGGTGCGTATTGGCCGGACTATCCGGCACTACGCCAATGACCTCCAACAGAATGCTACCTGCTGACTTTGGAATTTTCACAGTTTTACCCACCACATCCAGTGTGTTAAAGTAAGTCAACGCCATGGACTCCGTCAGAATAGCTTGCCGGGGCTTGGTAAAGAGATCATTTCGGTTGCCCTGAATGAGCGGGTAGTTAAAAAGAGAGAAAAACGAAGAATCCACCGCCAGTACTCGCTCTACCAGGTGATAATTCTCACCAATTTGAACCGTTAAATTGGGTTCACCGACTGGATAAGCGCGGGTATAGTTGACAACCTGGCTCATTTCCCGCTTTATCCTGGCCCCAAGCGGTGGGTTTGTTTCCGTATCCTGCGAGTAAACGGTACCACCATTCATATAGTCCATGGTAAGTCGCACGATCCGGTCTGCCAGCGGGTGCGTGTTCTCGTAGCTTAACTCGAAACGCACATACTGGATGATAAGCAGTGCCACTGCCAGCCCTGTAGCCAAACCAACCACGTTAATCATGGTGAAGGTGGTGTCTTTCCTGAATGTGCGCCAGGCAATCTTGATATAATTCCGTAGCATAGTTGTATTTGTTGGTTGAGGGTATACCTCAGGTTGTCGTCTGATAAACTCCGGCCGTACGTAGGCCAGCACATCGCGCCAGTAGCGCCGGCGTGCGTTGCGCACACCCTCCCGTGCGGTGCGCAGGGAAAACCGCTCGTGGAGGTCGCCAAGGACGTCCTCCCGCAGGTGGGGGGCACAAAACCAGGCCAGCAGCCTGTCAGCGAGTTTGGGAGGTCTCATGGGGTAAAGAGTGAAAGAGTGGAAGAGAGAAAGAGCGGCCACCGTGTGGTGATTGTGCAAAAGAATGTTCTGGCAGAGAGGTCTGTGACCGATGACGCTATATAGCCGCCGCCGTGCCGCAATCGCTCTTTCACTCTTTGCCCGCACCAGCGGGCCGCTCTTTCACTCTTTAAACTTACCGCCATTCCAGCCGGATGGTTGGTACGATGCGGTCCCAGAGGCGGGTGCGGACATCGTGAACCTCGTTGAGCACGCGGCCGCCAAGGGCTGTCACGGTGAAAAACCGTTTCCGGCGGCCGCCCCGTTCGGCGGTGGCTTCGCCCATTTCTGAGCGCAGATACCCTTTTTGTTCGAGCCGCTGCAGAGCCGCATGAACGGCTCCCGTACTAACGGGCCGGCCGGTTTCCTGTTCCAGCTCTTCGGCAATGGCCACTGAATAGGCTCCCGGCGACAGGGCCGCTACCGTCAGCAGTACCACTTCTTCAAACTCACCCAGATCGCTTCGTCGCATATCGTTAACCGGTATAGAGGCCGGTATTTATATCATCTATTTCGGTATGTCAAATCCTGCGCCAAACGGGAAACTAGCAGGCAGGCACGCTGGAAATGCCATTTTTACTATATTTAAGGAAACCTGAACTGTCCGTTCGCGGACAATGGTTGTACGCAGCCGGACAGTTGGATACAACCCATGAACAAACATCTCCTTTATTTTCTGGTATCAGCATGGCTGCTCTCACAAGCTGCACAGGCCCAGACATTCACCTTCGAGGCTATCAAAAGCTATCCGTTCCCGAATGAACTGACCAGTTCGGCGCAGGGGGCGCGGATTGCCTGGGCATTCAACGAACAGGGCAAACGCAATGTCTACGTCGCCGAAGGCCCCGCTTTTACGCCCCGCAGGCTGACAAATTACACCGAAGACGACGGGCAGGAAATCACCAGTCTGTCTGTTTCGGATGATGGCAAGTGGGTGGTCTATGTCCGTGGCGGCGATCACGGATCAAACTGGGATGATGACGTGCCGGTGAATACGGGGTCGATGCCGGTAGCACCTAAAGTGCAGATCTGGACCGTTCCGTTTGCCGGAGGGGAGCCCAAAGCCATTGCCGAGGGCGACGAACCGGTAATCTCACCGAAAAGTGACCGGATTGCCTTCATCAAAGGCGGGCAGGTCTGGAGCGCACCGGTTGACGGATCGGCACCGGCCAAAATGCTGTTCACGGCCCGTGGTACCAACAGCGGTATCCAATGGTCGCCCGACGGCTCGAAAATTGCCTTTGTCTGCGACCGGAAAGACCATGCGTTTGTCGGGGTATTTACGTCCGAAACGGCTCCGGTTACCTGGATTGCGCCGTCCTTTGCCCGTGATGCCTCGCCCCGCTGGTCACCCGACGGGCAGAAACTGGCCTTTGTCCGGACGCCGGGCACTGGTGGTGCACCCGACTCTATACTGGCCCGCCGCCACCGGCCGTGGGCGATCTGGACGGCCGACATATCGACGGGTACTGCCACAAAAATCTGGCAGGCACCGAAGACCCTCACCGGTTCCGTCCCGACGACGCATGGCGGCACCAACCTGCACTGGGCTGCCGGAGACCGCATTGTGTACCTGTCTTACGAAGATGGCTGGCCGCATCTGTACTCGCTGCCGTCGGCGGGCGGCAACCCGTTACTGTTAACGGCCGGCCCGTTTATGGCGGAACACATCACCCTGACCCATGACCGTAAGTGGCTTGTATGCAGCGGCAACACAGGCCCCGACAAACTGGATATTGACCGCCGCCACGTGGTTCGTGTGCCTGTCGATAAAGCCGCTATGGAAGTCCTGACGCCAGGCACCGGTCTGGAATGGATGCCGGTGGTGACCGGCGACGGAGCAACGGTTGCCATGATCAGCGCGACGGCACAACGCCCGCCGCTGCCGGCCACCATGCCGTTTGCTGGCGGTAAACCGGCGGTACTGGCCGAAAACCTGATGCCGGCAAACTTCCCGTTGCAGCAGCTTGTGACGCCGAAGCAGGTCACCTTTACCGCGCCGGACGGCATGACGGTACACGGGCAGTTGTTTGAACCGGCCAACGGAACCGGCAAAAAGCCCGCGATCATTTACGTACATGGCGGACCGCCACGGCAGATGCTGCTGGGCTGGAACTACTCGGACTATTACGCCAATGCCTACGCGATGAACCAGTATCTGGCCAGTCAGGGGTTTGCGGTGTTATCGGTTAACTACCGGCTGGGCATCGGGTATGGCTATAATTTCCATCAGCCGGCCAATGGCGGGGCCAACGGGGCGTCGGAGTATCAGGATGTAAAGGCGGCGGCGCTGTGGCTGACCAAACAGCCCGGGATTGACGCGTCGCGGATCGGTATTTACGGTGGTTCGTACGGCGGTTATCTGACCGCGCTGGCACTGGCCCGTGACTCAAAACTGTTTGCTGCCGGTGTCGATATTCACGGCGTGCACGATTGGGGGCAGCAACGGGCAACGGGGGCTTCGACGGGCTTCGAGAAAATCCCGGATGCCGACCTGGCCGCTAAAATTACCTACGATTCGTCGCCGATTTCGTCGGTATCGGCCTGGACATCACCGGTGCTGATCATTCACGGCGATGACGACCGGAATGTCCGGTTTTCGCAAAGTACGGATCTGGTCCGCCGCCTGGAAGCCAAAGGCGTTCCGATGGAAACCATGGTCATCGTCGACGATACACATCACTGGATGAAACACGCCAACGCTCTCCGGCTGGGTAAAATCACCGCCGACTATTTTAAACGGAAACTGAAGTAAAGAGCGAAAGAGTGGCCGCTGCGCGGTCAAAGTGCGAAAGAGCGAGTAGTGGCACGACTAGGCGGCCCTGTCAAACGGGGCCGCCTGGCAGTCGTGCCACCACTAAATATGGCCCGGTAACTCAGAACAACCAGCAACCCAGAACAACCAGCAACCATCAGAACAACCAGTAACCCAGAACCAGCAATACCTAAAGACAACACGTAAAC
>NZ_CAMFHL010000164.1 GCF_945952095.1 uncultured Arsenicibacter sp.
GGAAGGGCACCATCAGGTCCAATTAATTTGTTGTGACCGAGCACGTCATCCAGGGTGCGGGGACGGACGCGCTCGGGTAGGGGTGTTGTTTCACTGTTCATACAGCGAAATTACCCTATCCGGCGGCTCAGTGCAACCCGTAGCCTATTTTCGTCGCTGTAAGGCGGCTTCGTACGCAGACAGGAGCTGACGGGCAACAAGATTGATGTCGTATTTTTCTTTGATGAGGCGATAGGCGTTCCGGCGCACTTCCGCCCGGCGTTCAGCGGACTGAAGCATGTGAACCAGCCCGTTGCGGACACCTTCGGTAGTGAGGTCGACCAGTTCGGCTGCATCATACTCCCGCAGGGATTCGCCGAAGCCTACCCGGTCTGACAGCAGGGAGGGCGTACCCGATGCCAGTGCTTCCAGGCAGGCCATCGAAAAACCTTCGGAATAGGACGGCAGGGCAAAAATATCAGCATCGGCGAGGGCCGCGCGTTTTGTCTCACCGGTGAGCATGCCGACCAGCTTCATACTGCCCGACAGATTATGCTGCTCAATAAATGCGCGGGTTTCCTGCTCGTAACCATCATCAGAACCGGCAATGGCCAGAAAGGCATCGTCGTGCGCCTGTACATAGGCTTTAAAGGCCGGCAGCAGGATATCGAGGCCTTTCTTGAGGTTCAGGCGGCTCATAAACAGGACCAGTTTTTTGCCGTCCGGAATGGTAAACTGTTTCCGGAAAGTACCTGCTGCCGGTGCGTTGGCAAAATCGTCTACATTTATGCCGTTAGGAATAATGACGACGTTCGGATGCTGAAAGCCAAGGTACTGAGCCAGATTTTCCTTTTCGTCGGTATTGTTGATCTGAATTACATCTGCACGGCGGACGTAGGCCTTCTGCGCCAGCGTATCCATGATTCGCTTTTTCCAGTAGCTGCGGGCATAGACCCACTTATCGAGCAGGCCATGGGTTGTGATGGCTTTGACCACCTTTTTGTCCGCCATGAACGGCGCAATACTGCCGAAGTGCCAGAGACCGTGGCAATGCACAACATCATACTCGTGGATATGCTGCTGCAGGTATTGATAGAGCTCGACGGAAAACTCGCGGAAAAAACGGCTGATGACCGGCGTCCGTTTACACAGAATAAGCCGGGCACCTTCAGGGACCGGATATGGTTTTTCGCCGGGTGAAATCGGGCTGAGAATATCAACCTGATGGCCCAGTGAAAGGGCTACTTTGGTGTGATCGTAGATGATTTTCGGCGGTCCGCCAATTTCCCAGGAATACGCGCAAATATCCAGAATCCGCATGCGAATGGTTTGTGTTTAGCGACTTGTACGGTGAATGGTTAAAAAGCCCTCAAGCATCTCACGGGCTACTGCTTCGGCCGAATAAGGCCGGATAATAGCCTGTCCGGCTGCGCCCATAGCTGTCAGACTGGCCGCTCCGGTCATGAATTGCTGCATAGCACCGGCGAGCTGGCTGGTTTGTTCGGGGTCAATAACAAAACCGTTCTGCTGATCCTTTACCAGATCGACAACGCACCCGCAGCGGTCGGATACAATCACCGGCATCCCGCAGACCATGGCTTCGTTAACGACCAGTCCCCATGGCTCCGATAAGCTCGGAAGCACCAGTACGTCGGCCAGTGCCAGTACCTCGGGGACTTTGTACCAGGCACGGCCCGGCAACACCGTGACGGCATCAGCCACATGGAGCTCGGCGGCCCGCTGCTCAATAGCCCCCTTCAACGGACCTTCGCCCAGCAGGATCAGGCCCCAGTTTGAGGCAATGCTGCCTGAATTATTCCCGACCTGGTCGGGAATGGCCGGTGCTGTTTGACGGGCTACGGCAAATGCTTCGACGAGCCGGAGCAGGTTTTTAACCTCAATCAGCCGGCCGACAAAAATAAAATTATGCGGTTTGAGGGCTGAGGCCTGCTGCCGGGCAGTGCGGGTTTTCAGGCCCTCTGTATACGCCGTCAGCAGGGCATCATTATCAACCGCATTTTTTCTGAGTAAAATCCGGGATGGCTCTACGCCGGACCGGAGCAGGTAATCAGCAGATAATGTACCGAAACAGAAAAAGCCGTCACAAAGCCGGAAAATGGCTTTTTTTAGGCGTTCCTTCATCCCCCCGCGTGCATGATCGGCAGCTGTACTTTCGTTCTGCATAATCACCTTTATGCCGGTAAGTCTGGCATAGAGCAATAACGCCAGCTGGGCCGGATCATAATAACCGGTCAGATTCAGCACATCCGGTTTGTAGGACCGGATGTGCTGAAATAAGGCTTTGGTGCGTTGCCCGACGGTGGTGTCCTCTATAAAGGCGTCAAACAGTAACTCGTACCGGTATTGATACACCGGCACGTCAGGGTCTTTTGTTTCAAGCCCCTGACGTGATTTTTCGTTACGTGCAATCTGAAGGACCTTTACCTCTACATCCGGATAGGTCCGGGACAGCCGGTCGACTTCCTGAAAAACTTTCGCTTTATAGTGTGCCCAAAGCAGATTATGTACAATCAGTATCTTCATGAATGCTATGAGGCGGGGGCTTCGTCACCGGATGCGGCAATGGCCGACGGCACCGCATAGCCATTGTAGTCAACGGAAGGCGGATTATTCCAGAGCCGTACCGGGAACAGGTGCTCAATACCGATAAACCTTATCATCAGGCCAAGTGGGTACCAGAACGATTGCTCATAGGGTCGCCCGTTGGTAAAGAGCTGAACAAAAATCAGGACATAGAAGTAGGCCAGAAAGGTGGACAGCGGGTTCGGATTGGTTTTCATCGCCCTGAAACAATAATACAGAATCAGGATATTCATACCGCCGAACAGAATCAGGCCCGGAATGCCGTGGTTTACCCATGCCTCCATGACCGGCACATCGAGATACAGGAATTTGTATCCGTTTCCGAAAATGAGCATTTCCATGTGCCCGACAATGACGTTGGAAAAGAAGTTGGCACTCACTGCGCGGTTGGCAGCCGAGGCATCAAGCGACGCTTTGTAGGCCGCTCCGGATGACTGAAGACCCAGCAAGGCATAGACGTTCTCTACGTTCCGCTCAATAAAGTTCACGGCATAGCCGTACAGGATACCGTAAATTTCATTGTATTTCTGGACAAACAGCGAAAAGGCAAAGAACATCAGGAATATAGTGATCAGGGAAAACGGGTGCCGCAGCGCGCGTACCGCTGATTTTATCTGAGCCGGCCGGACATTGAAAAACAGAAACAGGCCGATGACAATCACTAACGCCACAATACTTGACCGTGTCTGGGTCATCACCAGAATGCCGATGCTGAAGGCGCCGGTAAATAAGGTCATGATCCGCATCAGGGCGCCGGTCTGCGGCCGGAACGCCCATACGCCGCAGGCAACCACACACATGAGGGCATTTCTGGCAAAAATGTGAGGATTCCCCATCCGTTCGCCGGTATCGGTGGTACCGTAGTTGATCGCGGCCCGTTGCCCGATGGTCCATGTGGGGTCGGTCACCATGGCATAGAGCAGCGCCAGGTTGGAAATAAACGTAAAGAGAATAATAACCGGGATAGCGACCTCAATGATGTCGTTCGGCACATTGACCAGCAGCAGAATAAAGGCAACCGAGAAGGCAAAATAGGTCAGATCGGTTGCATAGCCTTTAAATCCCGGTTCGCCGTTGAAGTAGAACATGTAAAAAATGCACAACAGGATAAACCAGATTGCCATCCAGAAGAGGAGTATATTCGGGGTATACAGCCTTCTCAGAAAGGTAAACGGAATCATGAGTACAAAACCAAGGCCCTGAAAAGCAGCTGTAAATGCCTGGCTGTTCGGCGCCAGGTGAACTGTTTCTTTCAGGAAGGTAATTAACGGCGGACCGTCGACGACCATGCAGATGCCGAGGACAATCCGCATGAGATCAAGTTTTTGTATGAGCCGGAACATGGATATTCATTTATTTTTATCCGTTAGAAATACGGTTGGCTTTTCGAATCTGCATCCGGTGCCGGACATAATCCAGATCACCGCGAAGGGCAAAATAAGCGAGCTGACGGAAAGGCGCATACCGCCGCCAGAACGCTTCAGGTAACCAGCTGCGAAGATACGGCTGATATTTTTCTTTTATCCGCCGGTGTTCCTGTACACCAACTGTTTGGGCAATGGTTGACGATTTGGCATCGGGCTGGACACGAAATCCGCCCCAAAAATCATCGACGTGCTGAAACCGGATTTCCGGAAGCACACAGAGCCGCGCAATGATTTCATAATCAATGACAAAGCGCAGGCTTTCGTCGAGCAGGCCGTGTTTAGTCAGAACATCACGCCGGATAAACATCGACTGGTTGTATACCTGCATGCCGCTGTAAATCTGGCAGGCGGGGATAAACGGCAGTGCCCGTTTTTCTTCAATAACGTGATCTGTTTCGTCAATGGTGTACATATCGCCGTAGAATACATCGGCCTGCGGGTTCTTCTGCCAGGCCTTTCCGACGTTCAGCAATGCACCGGGGGCAAAAACGTCATCTGAGTTCTGAAACGCCAGATAGTCGCCGGTTGCCAGCCGGAAGCCTTTATTGATGGCATCGGTCTGGCCTTTATCTTTTTCACTGACCCAGCCCGCCAGATACGGGGCGTATTTCCGGATAATGTCCAGACTACCGTCCGTCGATCCGCCGTCGATGATGAAGTATTCCAGATTCGGGTATTGCTGGTTGAGCACGCTCAGAATCGTACGTTCGAGGTAATGCGCCTGATTATACGAGGGCGTCACCACGGTGAGTTTGGGCCATTGGCCGTTTTTAGGCTGTAGCGCAGTAGCAGCCACAAACGGTTTGGTTACGAACGTATGCAGGAATGGGTCAGTCGGTGAAATCACTTGGTTAGCTCCTTATACACATCAAATGTTTGCTGGGCCGTTTTCTCACAGGAGAAAAGTTTAAGCCGTTCGGTTCCTTTTTGCTTCAGGTCAGTGCGTAAGTCACTATCCGAAAGAATGCGCTCGATGGCATAGGCGATGGATTCATCGTTTTCCGGATCGAAGTAAATGGCCGCATCCGCGCCTACTTCAGGCAGTGAGCTCCGGTCGCTGAGCACATTGGGGCAGCCGCCGCTGAATGCTTCCAGTACCGGGATGCCGAATCCCTCGTTGAGTGACGGAAAGACAAATGCCGTAGCATGCTGATACAGCCCGAACAAGGCCGCATCTGTAATCGGGCGATAATGGACACGGTTTCCTAACCGGGCCGAGTGGAACAGCTCATTTTCCTGCTTAGAAAACGCACCGCCTCCCGCACAGACCAGATGGATGTCCGGATATTTCTGCAAAACCGGCTGAATGGCCCTGAAAAAACCGTCAAAATTTTTGTACAACCCCCGTTTCCCGACGTACAGCAGGTAAGAAAACGGCAGCGGATCAAAGGGGCGTGCAGGTTTGAAATGACTGAACGAAGAACCCAGATGGATAACTTTGATCTTTTCAGGTTTCACATCGAAAAAGCGCAGAATCTCCTGTTTTGAGTATTCAGACACCGCAATGATGCAGTCTGCCCGCGGCAGCAGGGCTTTTTTGACCTCAGTCATGTGTTCCCCAACCTCAGGATACTGTTTGGCATACCGCTCGCTGGTGGCATCATGAAACGTGATGACAAACGGCTTGCCACCGAGGTGATTCAGGAAATATTTATGGTAATAAGTCGGGTGAAACACGTCGAAACCGTTGGTTTTCAGCCGTTGTACGCTGTAGAGCCGGTTTAACGCAGAAGCAACCATATTGACATTCTGCAGATGTGCCCAGCGCCGGAACCTGAAATGGCGGCTGAACGCCGACTGATCGAGGTATTCGTTGTTGGAAAACTTCAGAGAAAGCTCAAAATCTATGTCATTGCGCCGGGCAAATGACTTCATCAGTTCGTAGAAATAGCGGGTTACACCTCCATAAGCCATACCCGTAAACGACTGATGGTCATATAATACCTTCATGCAGTGAAACGTCCTGTTTGTATTTTTCGTAGAAAACTACCGCAAAAGTAGCGTATTTACTAGCCAGATTCAAGAAGGACTTACTTACTGGCGGCATCCGTCAGCGAAGTACCGGAATCGGGAATGTATCGATAAAGGCGGTTAGTTTGCGTAATGAGTCAACGGCACCTTTCCGCCAGCCGCGCAGCAGTACCGGTTCCGGTTGCTGCCCATAGACTGGTTTCTGGCTGAACTCCGGCCGGAGATTAATCGCCAGCCGCTGGTTATAATCACGCAGGATCGACTGAATATCAGGGCGTTTGTTGACAGAAAGGCGGTTCTGATAGGGAAAGAAACCGTCATCCGGATTCGTCAGTCCCTTCATATTGACAAAAAATAAGGGACCGTCTGAGCCGACCTGCCAGTTGCCCTGGCTGCTCTGCAACTGCCGGTCATGCAGGTTCCAGAGACCGGCGTGCCAGGTGGGTTGCTGAACTATCTGTACATTATCAAAAAAGGCCGGTACGTGCATCAGCCAGATCTGATCGGTGCAAAGACCTTCACAGAAGTTGATATGAGCACGGGTCCTGACCCGGCTGTCCCACCAGGTCAGGAAGCGGGTTGCCTCCTTCGAGCGGCGCAGGGCCAGAAAGTCACTATTATACAGGCCAATATTCTGCAGGTGCTTTTCATCGGGGAATTTACCGTCGCGGGGTGGCTGTAGCAGGTAGGGCGTCAGCAGAAAAACGGCTTTGGTCAGTTTATCCTCAATTGCCGTCAGCGGCTGCAAAAAAAGGGTGTTCGGATCGGCATACACAACGGTACTATGCTCCGGATAACGGTCGTAACAGGCTTTTAAAAAAAGCGGTTTCAGGGCACCGGCCATTTCTGCTGGCGTGTATCCGGCCGAAAGTGCTGACAGTTCGGCGGCAGCCAGCAGTTCAGACGCCCGGATGACCGGAAACGGCAGGCTGTCCGGCTGAATACCTGCCGGCAGCTCATCGGCAAGGCCGATCAGAAATAACGCGTCGGGGGTAACCTGCTGAACCGACCGGCCAAGTGTAATGGCCTGGGCTAACTGACGTGTATGGCAAACTGTAAGTAGGGCAATCATAAGATGAAAGGCAACTGGCGGATAGCGCAATTAACAGACCTCCGGAACGAGCCGGTTGTCAACTCATTCTAAAAGGTCGCCGATGGCGGCGAGGTAGGGGCTGTACCAGTCTGTGGCCGCATCAGCATAGCGGTGGTATAGTCCTCGCTGCAGATCCCGCAAAACGGGAAATACCCGGGCCAGCCGGTTACGGGACAAGGTACTCCGCATGGTATAATGGCTTAGTTTCCGGTTAAGCTGCTTCATGGCCAGCGAATTTTCCGGAATCCGTCCCCGCAGAAACTCCTTAATTTTTTCCAGCTGAATGCGTTTAAACACGAGCGGTTCCAGTTTCTCGCCGCGCGGACGGGTGAACCGGTCTCGCAGGCGGGTACGGGGAGGTACCGGTGCCGCTTTCACGCCGACCTGCTGGCTACTGTGAGTCCGGTAAAGCTGTAAGGGCTGGTCAAGAAACCGGATGGCATTGTAGCCGGCACCAACCAGCGATATACAACCGTCGTATATATAGTTCGGAATTTCGGTCGGAATCGGAATGACCTTAGGAATAAAGCCGTGCCGGATAACTGTGGCACATCCCATCATCCGGCTACCGTCCAGTAATACCTCCATGGCTTCACCGTTCATCCACCGGGTCTGTGATTCTTCATCAAACCGGACACGCATCCAGAACAGTTCATGCAGGTTATTTAATTCGTCGTCTGCGACAAAAGCATTGTTAAATGCAATTTCGGCCTCAGGGTGCGCTGTCATAAAGACTGCCAGCACGTCCAGTTTTTCGGGCATCCAGTAATCATCCTGATCACAGATAAAGACCAGCTCCTGCGTGCAGCGGCTCAGCGCCTGTTCGAAGTTTTTGTTAAATCCGAGCTGAACGGGATTAAGAAACAGATGCACCTGAAACGGTGCCGTAGCTTTTAATTGATGCAGCAGGTCAATTGTACCGTCGGTTGAACCATCGTCACAAATGACAACTTCGTCGGGTAAGCGGGTTTGTTGTAAAATGCTGTCCCACTGCGCGGGCAGATAAGCTGCCCCGTTGTAGGTGCACAAAGCAATAGAAATACCTGGCGATTTACGCTGATTCATCAGTTACAAGTCAGATTACGTAGCCATAACGGGCAAAAATAGGTTGCCAATAGTCAGTACCATGAATGTCCCATGCATGGCAACCAAAGGGTAGTTCTCCCTGATTGTAGTTGGTTATTGCCCGTTGCGGGTAAAATTCAACAGCGAAACGAAGGGCTGTCCGGAAGTCCGGAATGTTTAGTCTGGGCCAGTATCGGTTAACTTCAATACCCCAGAATGCATCTTCATTATACTGATAAAGCGTACTGTTCTCGTATTGCTTTATTTTTTTATCAAAGATACGTAAACAGGCCAGAAAAGCCGAAATGCGCCTGAGGGAGAAGCCGCCGTTACCAACGCCGTTAAGACTGGTAATTTCCCGCGGGGTAACGCCATCTTCTTTTTTCAGGTCAAACAG
Source organism: uncultured Arsenicibacter sp. (assembly GCF_945952095.1). Lineage (GTDB taxonomy): Bacteria > Bacteroidota > Bacteroidia > Cytophagales > Spirosomataceae > Arsenicibacter. Next base: position 8,537 of record NZ_CAMFHL010000164.1, read on the forward strand.
GATGGCAATCCGCTTCTTCAGATTAAAGATAAACTCATCGGAAGCACTATGAAAGTCTCTGTCCCTGAGCCAGGGTGCACCGATATAGTCAAATCCCTGACTGCACCAGTGCAGGAGCTCATCTTTAAAGATAAAAGCGTCCAGCTGGTAAATCAGCATGTACTCAAAACCGGTGAAGGCCTGGTAAAAACCGGCTGAAAGCATCAGGCGGTTGTACGCCTGAATGCCGGTAAAATAACTATCCGGAAACGGAACAGATTCGAGGGTCGGAAAGGCGGTCCGGTAAACGGTCAGATCCAGTGATTCCGGATGTACGAGCTTAATCGGAAAGTGACCTAAAACCTTAAAACATTGCGTTAATGAAATAGATTCATGCGGGGTGAGAACCGTCTTATAGACTGGTATGACAATACAAACTGTTTGTTTCCCGGTTTTTTTCATACGAGCTTGGGCTGAGCCAACCGCTTAACGACGGCTTCCTGCACCCATTCAAACGGCATATCCGCACAGGGATGCCCAAGTTGGTTTAAAATGGTTACGCCCTCTCCGCGCTTATAGCGTCCTGAGTAAGGCATATAGTTTACAAAATCAAAAAGCTGGCCCAGCATGATGATACCCTCCGTACCGCCTGCGTTTGCCATATGTGCCGGTCCGCTGTCAATACCGATGAATAAACGGGCCTGCCGGATCACGTCGGCTGTTTCCAGCAAACTTAACTGACCGCACAAATTTATGAAACGCGGGTCATTTAGTTGCACAATAGGTGATAAACCTACTTCAATGACAGAATTAGGGTAATTGGCCAGTATCCACCTGACGAGTTTGTTCCAGTTTTCCGGTTGCCAGTCGCGGGGCGCATGGCTGGACTGACAATGTATGACAATGGCGTCTTCAGGTAAGTTGCGGCGCTTAATGCTGGCATGCACGGTGTCAGGTATGTGCATAACCGGCTGATCCTCAAGGGCGGGTAGTCCGGCGGCCAGCGAAAACGAATGAAGCAGGTTACCGTGAAAATAGTAATTGGAGTAGTTAATATGCAGTTTTTCGGCTACCGGATTAATAGGGTCTTCGGTGCAGTATTTACACTTCCGGTGCGACAGGTGCATATTAAAAATGTGGTCGAAAACGCCGGAATTAATTAGTTTAACACGCTCTCCCGGACATTTTTCGATCAAGTGGCCATCCAAATCAGGGTGATATTTTACCAGATCGAGATAGGACTGCCGCACAAACCAGATCAGATACGCATCTGGGTACCGCCTGCGCACTTCCCGGATTACCGGTTCACAGGCAATAATATCGCCCATTTGTTCGGAGAGAACAATGGCTATAAACGGCCGTCCTTTCAGCGTCGCCTTTAAACTGCGAAGCTGTGCATACTTTCGCCAGAATGAAAAATACGTTCCCGCAATGTGGGTGTATTTGTTATACCGATGTATCCAGAGTGCTTTGGTGCGTGGCCATGAAAACATAGCTAATTCCTTTTTTCTAATAGATTAATGAGTCTGTTCAACGGCGCTTTCAGCGCCTTCCGTACCCGTTTGTACCGTGGAACAACCGGCGGTTTAATATAGACACAGGGGTAATGGCGATAGGTATCGTTGGCGTTGGCCAGCAACTGATCCCGGTAATAGAGAAAAAGCGGGAGCGCATCAGGACGGTTGCGGTCATCATGACTATCGAATGTATACCGTGTCTGATATTTAGAGACCTCATTCGGTTTGTAAGGGTTGTATCCGCTGTAATGAAAAAATAAGAGCGGATGGGATTCGTTGACAAACCACTGATTATCATGTTTACTGAAATATCGCTCGTGCAGGTTCCAGTAGGCAACATTATAGCCCGGATTTTTGTCGATAAACACCGATTTATAATAGGCTGGTGCAAAATTGACCCAGTGCTGATCGACAAACAGCCCGGCGCAGAGATCTATACGACACTCGTAGGTTAACCGCTCTTTCCACCAGTTGACAAATGCCTGCGATTCGGCGTCTTTCCGTAATCCGACGAAACCAAGGTTGAAAATGCCGGTATTCAAGTGGTGTAGCTCATTCGGTCGTTCCCAGTCAGGGGTAGGCGAGCAGGTATGTGGCGTGACAACGATGCTATACTTGGCCAACCGTTCCTGAAGCTCCACAAGTGGTTGAAAAACAATAATATCCGGATCGAAATAGATAATTTCGGTCATTTCCGGCTTAGTGGCGTAGAAGTAGTCAATAAAGAATGGTTTGACGGCCGTATTCAGCTCCGTAATATCATACCGGTCACACATTGCCTGAAAGTCAGGAATGTTGATAGCCGCGACTTCCAGCATCGGGTAGGGCGGCCGCAGTTCATCGGGCAGATTGGCGGCGGATAAATCATCAACCAGACCGATAATGTATTCCCAGTCAGGATTGGTTGCACGCAGCGAATCACCAAGTGTCCGTGCCTGAGCAAGGTAATTCACCGAACATATCGTAAAAGCAAGCGTCATTCCGGATAAAGAAACAGCCCTGAAAGCCAGCCGGCAATCGTCTGTTTATGTGTTTTTGTATGAAAAATAGCGCTTCAGTTCATTAATCGGTTTTTCAAATAGAAACCAGGAGGCCGAAGCAAGAACAAAAAGGACCCCGAAACTAAACAGCCGGTGGGTCCAGAAACCAAATGCCGGCAGGGTTATAAACCGGTTAACGAGGCGGATAAAAAAAGGCACCAGATAGCCGGGAACAATCATGTGAAACACATAAATACCGTAACTGATCCGGCCGGTATATTGCAGTGCTGCGTTGTTAAAAACAGCGCCTGTTAGTCCGCCAAAGCCAATACTGGCTTGTACAACCAGAAATAAAGATACTACCGAAATAACGAATCGTTGAAATAAAACAACCAAAAAAAGATCATTAGGCAAAAACTGAAACCCGATAAATGCGATAAATGCTACAATAGCAGCAATCGTTAACTTATTGAGGAAGGCGGGTATATGCTGCGGCTGGTCAACAATCAGCCATGCCCATAAGGCTCCCAGCCCGAACGAATCCACATTGGCCGGCGTCAGGACCCCGTCCAGATCACCGGTGAGAAAACCGAATCCCCGGAAGGCAATCCCCAGTACAACCATACCGGTAATGACCCATTGCAGTGAAGCTCTTGGGGTCAGAAAAACAATCCAGGGCCAGACCAGATACAACTGTTCTTCGACGCCGAGTGTCCAGAACGGCGACAGCAGATCGGACCAGTTACCGGTCTTATGCAGCAGTATGTTATAGCCGTAGAGGTAGTAATAAAGCGGGTATTCGTCCACATCAGACGCTTCCGGGATCAGCAGCCATACGAGCGTTATAATCAGGTAATACAACGGGAAAATGCGCAGTGCACGGCGGATAAAGAATTTCCGGTAGGTTTCCCCGAGCGTTACCCGTCCGTCGAGCCAGCGGTTCCGGTTGTCGAGCAGGATTCGGGTAATCAGAAAACCACTGATGACAAAAAAGATCATGACGCCGATGGTGCCGTTCGGAACATAATAATTAAAGCCCCGATCGGTCGGAAACCAGTGGTAAATGACAACCAGCAGCACCGCGAAGGTTCGCAGGGCATCCAGCTGGGGCATATGTCCGGTAGGTAATCGCATACAAAAAATGGTTAGTCGCGGACCAGATCCCCGATTAAGTGTAAAAGGACCGCCACGCTTTGATTGGCCGGGTGCCGCTGAAGCACTTTCCGCTGTAACTGTCTGCCCAGTCCGGTCCGGGTGGTATCGTCGTCGGCCAGCCAGGCAATGGAGTCTGCCATGGCTTCGATATCGAGATAGGGAACCACCACGCCGCCGTCCTGTTCGATGAGTTCGGGAGATCCGCCGGCCTGCTCAAAGCATAAGACCGGTACCTGACACAAGCCTGCTTCCAGCACAACCAGCGGGTAGGGGTCTTCGCGCGAGGTCAGGGCCAGCATGTGAAAGCCTGCCATATAGCGGAGTACTTCCGGCGTGGGTTCAACAAAGTGAACACAGGCTGTTAACCCGGCTTTCTGTACATCGAGCCACAAGTCGTCGCGGTAGCCGCCCGGTTTCATGCCGACCCAGACGAAGTGGACCGGTCGTTTGACCGGTCGCCGGCTCACGAGTTTCGCGAGGGTAACAAACAGGTCATTGCCTTTACGCCATTCGGCCAGGCCACATCCGCCGACGACAATCGCATCGGCCGGAATGCCCAGGGCCGGTAACGGAGTCGGCTGATGGCGTGCCTGCTCTACATTCCGCTGAAGGGCCGGGGTGTCGATCAGGGTAAACTGTGTAATGCGCTTCGGATCAAACTGATGCCGGTCAACATAATACGATGCCGTGGCTTTTGATACGGCCAGCAGGTGATCCGTATGGCTCAGCAGATAGCTTAATTCGTCGGGATCCGTATAAATGCTAACGGACATAGCCAGTTCGTGGGCAAACGTAATGACCGGTATTTTATGCGTATGGCCCGGCAGAATGTCGCCCAGCCCCAGCGCATGAAACCACCGGCTGCTGGTAACGGTGTTGACCAGAATAAGACTGGTGTTATCGAGGTTCAGGGTTTGGCGAAGTTTCGCCTGCCGGCGCTGCTGCTGCTGCCGGAACATAGCATCCCAGAGGCCGATTTTGCCTAAAACTTTATCAACGAGTGGATTAACAACCGGCTGATCGTTGGTTACCGGCCAGATTGTGACAGAGGCAACCTGTTGATACTCGTCCAGTAACGGCCCGCCGGCGCCGAGCAGCAAATGCATATGGATACCTTCCTGCTTCAGCAAACGCATAAGCTGTAGCAGAACCAGCTGGGCTCCGGCGCGGTTGGCATCATGGCCAATTAATAAAATCGTTTTCAGTACAGAGAATGGTTATTCCAGGTGATTAACTAGTCGTAGAACCGGGTTGCGGTCGCCGGATTAATAAGTCTCGTAACTTGGTTTCGGGAGTTTCTTGGCCGGATTGCCGATGTACACACCCCACTCATCCGTGTTTTTGTAAATGGCAGACGCCATCCCGACAAGCGTACCCTGCGCGATATGGGTGTAGTCACGGATGGTGCTGTTTACGCCAAAAAAGGAATAGGAATCCACAACACAATGCCCCGACAAGACAACCTGCGAGGTAAAGAAAACGTGGTCCTTAATCTGGCCATGGTGTCCGATATGGTTACCGCTCCAGAGAACAACGTTGTTGCCGATTGTTGTAAACGGCTGGATCGTATTGTCTTCCAGAATAAAGCAGTTGTCACCGATTTCGTTGCCGAACATGGTCACTTTAGAACTGACGTAGGAGATTAATTCATACCCTTTTGCTTTCGCTTCGAGGTAAACCTTTTCACGGTTACGGTTCATGTTCCGTGCCGTCATCGGGGCAAAAAACTTATATTCCTGCGGCGGAAACAGCGTCTCGACATCTTCGAATGCAACGAGTGGCAGCCCTTTAAAAGACGTGACCTCATTCAGGTATTCGCGGTTTACCGTAAAGGCAGCGACGTCGTGCTCAGAGTCGTGCGTCAGGTAAAAATGGGCCAGCTCAGCCGTATCAAGTATTCCAAAAATAACAACTTTAGCCATGGTTGATTCGTGAATGGTACGTTCGGGCGGCGTGTTGCGCAGCCGGAAAGCACACCGGGTTAAATTAAATCGTATTCGTTGAGCATCAAGCGGATGCTGTCAACGTCGTTATTCATCAATACATCAAGCATCGACAGCCAAGGCATAAACTCCTGACGGTTCAGCTGGGGATAGACCACTTTCCTCGCCTGGATAAAACTGAGTTGGATGGACTCTTGCGAAAACCGTTCCTTATCGTACAGTTCCATGCCCCCGACCGGGTTGATGTAATGGGTCGTTTTCTCCTGGAGGCAAATGTCCAGAATACGATCCTGCGCTTTCAGATGATCGTTCCGGTATACCGCCGAGGAGGGAACCACTTCGGTGGTAATGCCAAGATACCGGTTCAACTCAAGCAGTCCGGGATAAATCAGCTCAGCAATGGAACCGCCCGTAAAATTGATAATTTTTTCGAGCATCGGGTATACCGTTCCATAACAGGGGGCCTTCCGGTAGCTCTGTTCAATTGTTTTCAGCAGTTTTCCGCGCCATTTCGGATCGTTGCTCAGCTCAATCTCATTAATTTTTTTATTCTGGCTGGCTTCTTTCAGCGGAATGGTAAACATAAATTCCTGCCCATTGACCAGCATTCGGTTGCGGTTAATCCAGCCCCGGTTGATAAAGGCAACATCGTCGTACAGCACGAACTTGTCGACTGCATGCATGAGCTGCATATACCCGATATACGGGAGGAAATAGGGCTGCATGATAGCTAGTTTCACCGGCGTATTACTTTAATTTTCGCAGATAATAGTCTTCGCCGGGTACAACAATACCATCGGCTTCGGTCATGGTTGTATCGGTTCCCAACCGGATATCGCCCGGCTGTGGCTTAATGACACTTTTGGCAAAGAAGAGGTAATCTGCTTCTTTCGGAACAGGTTGTACTCCGCGTTCAAACGGGTTAATCGCAATCAGACGGCGGGTGAGGTCCTTGCCGTACAGCGGATATTCGTAGTCATCGTTGATCGTACCCAGGGCCACTGTCGCATTCTCCGGTACGAGTTCATCAAAGCGTTTGTAGGGACGGTAAATATCCGGGCGCCCCAGCGTCAGTACCCGCATCCGGTCGGCGTCAAACACCGACGGAATATCGCGTCCGTCCGGCGTATGCCAGCTAAACGGCAGGGCGCGGGTATTGTAGAATACGCACAACAGCGCCGAAATACAACCGCCGGTGAGTACCATACCGACATACCCTTTCCACAACCAGCGACCGGGCCGGTCGACCGACAGACTTGTATTACTGAACAGCAGCGCCAGCATCGGAATGCCGAACAAACCGGTTTCAATAAAATAACGGCCCTTAAACGGATCGTAGGGAGCCGAGTAGGAGAGGGCCGCAAAGTGAAGCAGAAAGGCAACGGCTAAGTATGCGTGTGGCGTTGAACGGGCCACCGGAACACCGAAAATGCCCAGTAAAACCAGAAAAAGAACCGGAAAAATCAGCCCGAAGCCAATGATGCCCCAGTACGGGTTGGCATTGTAGAAAATAAAGCGGCGGTCAAACGAAAAAGGCTGTATCGAGAAGTCGGTTTCTTCATCCAGCCGCATCCGGAGCTTATCTTCCAGAAACACCAGCGGTTTCCGCATCTCATGATTCATGACAACGCCAGCTTCGATGTTCCGGATACCATCCAGGTTAACATGATCGTAGCCATAGCGGACCACATTCCTTGAGCCTTGTTCGAGCAGGTTACGCAGTGACCCCGCCCGTTCGACCGACTGGTGCTTGAGTGCCGTTGGCGGTCCGATCGGGTGACCGAATACCTCAATGTTTTTGAGATAACCGGTCGGGAATGTCCACAGGCACATGGCAATGACAATCGCAATGCCGAGTCGAAGTGTACGACCGACGAAAATGCTGAAGCCCGGTGCCAGAAAAACCGTGTAAACCATGATGACAAACACCGAAGGCAGCAGCAGGGTAAAGGTAATTTTGTGTCCGTATGCAATTGCAAAGGCCATTGCGGTCAGGTACAGATAGCGGTTATCCCCCGTTTGCCGGAAGGTGAAGAGCATATACAGAACCACGCTCAGGTAAGCCGTCAGGACAATATCGGTTTCTGTTGTAATAGCCTGCATCAGAAAATCAGGCAGCAGTGCGTACCCGAGGGCACACAGGATGCTGGCCGACAACCGGCCGTTGGTAATGCGCTGGACAATGCCGAAGACAGAAACAATGGCCATCCAGTACGACAGGTGATGAATGAGCTTGAAGCCGTTTTCGAAATGGCCGGTAATGAGGTAGCCGTAAATCTGTAAGGTACAGACACTTTTCGGGTAAGTGTCAATGTTCCAGTTTGTTCC
>NZ_CAMFHL010000165.1 GCF_945952095.1 uncultured Arsenicibacter sp.
GCCATAAACCGGCTTTGCACATGAAGCGTTTGTGCTTGTAGTTTTATTTCCCGTTGTTGTGTATTTAATCTTGCCTCTTTTTTTCTGGTTTCATATTCAAGATGTAAACGAGATATAGCTCCTTCACGATCAGCAAGTAGTAATTTCCGTTCCAGGCCCTTCAGGCGCCGGAGCCTTACATTCGCTTTCTTCCATTCACCAATCTGCTCATAAAAAAGTATAAACTGGTTTTCGAGGTGTATTTGGATAGCATATTCATTTAACTGATAAAATATGTATTGCTTTTCTGCCTTTGCTAAGGTTTGGTGTGCTTTACTGTACTTACCTGCATTGCGATAAGCAGCTGCCAGAAAAAGCATACACTCAACCTCATCCCCATAAAGTTCCTCAGAAGGAAAAATAGCGATGGCACTTTTCAGATAAGGAATAGCGCGAGGATCTTTAGCCTTACTGAAAAGTGTACCTAATAGTTGATTTGTTGCCGCAATACCCTTGCGGTCCTTAAGTTTATAACTAATACGCTCAAGTCTTTGGTAATACCCTAACGCTTTTAGATAATAGCCCTCTTGTTTATTCCCACTTTTCTCCCAAATGTACTCACTGATCTTACCAAGCATCGCGAAGGAACGTAGATACCCCTGTTCAGAACGTATTTTCTGATAAATTGACAGGGACTTTTCAGCAAATAAGGTAGACTGTCGGATATCACCTTTCTGCAGTTCATTCTCGCTTAATCTGACATAAAGCCGGCCAAGCTCGAAGGAGAGACCGCGTCGCTCCTGAATTGCCAGCGACTTCATGAAATAGCGTTGAGACGTTTCCAGATCACCGGAGAAGGCATACGTTTTTCCATACAGGTAGTATGCTTCTGCTAATTGTAAGCTATCATGCTGTGCAACAGCCTTACGCTCTGCTTCCTGTGCACGCAATAGCCGGTTTTTCCGGAGAGGAAGATAGGTTGTGGATTGAGCAAGGCTAAACCACGGTGAAATCACCAGCAACAAGGCGATGAATCTGATACGATTCGTAATGAGTCGCATAGCATCCGTAGGTGTGAATTATTGATAAGATATAGAGAAGCATTCAATTCTACTCACAATGTTATTTGACTCGTAAGAAATAAGCAAGGGTTCGCAAGAAAAAAGGTTACCTCCAAAAGATCACCGTTGACGGATAATTAACCATTCACCACATTTGGTCACAGTTTCGCTATAAATAACTATCCGGCAGTTTTGCTAAACTATATCCCGCTGCATGTCCACACCATTCCCAAACTTATACACAGAATGAACATAAGCTCGCTAACTAACAAACATCATTCATGACTGATCGACTGTTTTCGCTGACTTCGCAATCCAACCAACTAATAGCCGTAATGCAGAAAAGCGCTTTAATACTATTCAGCTAAGACATTTTAATCAAACTTTCACACTTATGCAAAACAGTAATCAGATCAACAATATACTTTATTTCATTCTTCTGCTTAGTCTAGTAGACTGCAGAGGCCCTCAAGGCGATACCGGTCCTCAGGGTGCGGTTGGCACGAAAGGTATACCAGGGGACGCTGGTAATCCCAACGTGGTATATACAGATTGGAAAACATATACATGGCAAGTAAAAAAAAATACCAATGATTCTTATGAGCTTTCTGTAAGCTCTACTGATAACCCTGTCTTTACAAGAAATGCAATTAGTTCTGCTGCTATTTTCACATACGTTAAATATCAGACATTTGCAGACTCAATACCTACCACCTACAAACTAGTCGAGCGTATAAGTAATAGCAGAGATATAAGTCATTATTTTAAAATTCCCGGAAGAAAAAATGCATCTATTCTCGATTATGGATTTTCATATATTACTGTAGGCGGAATTGATGAAAATTATTTTTCACCAACAATTCAAGTTAATACGTATACTCTTGGACAAACTATACCTGAATTACAGAATCAATCAGCAGATTACATTAGAAATCTAGTCAAAAATTTACCTCAATTCAGGCATGTCATCGTATATGGTGGAGTAAAAAATGGAAGATTAGCATCAATTAACTGGAGTAACTATGACGAAGTAAAACAGATACTTAGTCTAAAAAATTAACAATTAATCTCCTCATACCTCTTCTATCCTTTAGAGTATTTCACTTAATAATCACCACATATCATGACAAATTCATCATTTTATAAATTTGCTGTTTCGGCTCTTATTATTACCAGCATAATACTCGTTAATTCATGCAAAGGACCGGCAGGACCACAAGGTCCTGCCGGTATACAGGGTACAACTGGAGCTAAAGGCGATACGGGTCCCGGAGGGAATGCAAATGTTACCTATAGCGACTGGAAAACGCCGAACTGGGACGGTACGGTTTCAGGAATTGGGCTTAATAACAGCAACGTTTATCTTAGCACGGCTTCTACTACAAATTCATTACTTACAAAAGAAGCGATAAACTCAGCAGCAATTTATACTTATATAAAATATTACGAATTAGTAGCAGATCCTGGCAATTCACTGCAATACACACTTACAGAAAGGATAAGTCTTGTAAATTCAGTATCCAGTTATTTTAAAATCCCTGGCAGATCAACCAATAAGCGGGAAGACTTTGCTGTTGCTGTATTTAGTTATGATAATTACGCAGAAAATTATTTTTCACCACAATTAACAATTATTACCTCACCTTACGATTATACTAAAAACGTATACGTGCCCATTCCCGAAATTACAAATAAAGCAGTTACATTTTATAAAGATATTGTAAAATCTATTCCCCAATATCGTCAGGTAGTGGTTTTCGGAAATGTAAAAGGTGGACGTTATGCTACTATAGACTGGTCAGACTACCACACTATCAAAGAGCTATTTCACCTGAAAGATTAGCCAAACTTTCGTTTTAAATTATTTTTCTCTGACTACTAAACCCAGCCCTCCATGCGAACTTTCTACCGATTTTATAAATCATATTTTATGTTCCTTTTTTGTGCGGTAACGGCTACCACCGGTATGGCACAGACCTGTCCGGCTCCTTACGATCTCTGGTCAGCACAAGTTGGGGCAACCTCGGCCAACCTCAACTTCAGTGGCGGAGAGGCAGGAGCAAGCTATGAAATTCAATATAAACCGATCAGTAGTACAGCTCCTTATTCCTCATATACATTGGTTACCGCAACGGGTACAGGCGGGAAAAGTACTACATTAACGGATCTGCTCCCTAACACAATATATACATGGCGGGTCAGGACAATTTGTTTATCCGGAAGTACGTCTGGCTTTGTTAGCCCTAATAATAATTTTCAAACGGCTTGTCCGCCCCCTTACGACCTCTGGTCAGCACAAGTTAGGGCAACCTCGGCCAACCTCAACTTCAGTGGTGGTGAATCAGGCGCCAGTTATGAAATTGAATATAAACCAATCAGCAGTACAGCTCCATACACATCCTATACCTTGGTAACAGCGATGGGCACAGGTCTAAAATCATATTATCTTACTGATCTGACGCCAAATACAATCTACACGTGGCGGATCAGAACAATATGTACATCCGGAAGTCCATCAGCGTTTGTCAGTCCTGGTAATAATTTTCAAACTACTTGTGCACTCCCCAGCGATCTCGGAACAGGGCAAGTAGGTTCCACATCGGCCAGACTCTCTTTCTATGGCGGAGAGCTGAGTGCCACCTACGAAATTCAGTATAAACCCATCAGTAGTACAGCCCCGTTTACTTCTTATACATTAGTCACCGCCGCCGGAACAGGCGAGAAAGCCTATACCCCTACTGACCTCATCCCAAACACGATCTACACCTGGAAAGTACGTACCATCTGTGCTCCGGGGATTACGTCTGCATTCGTGACCGCAGGCAGTAATTTTCAGACGTTGTGCCGCATTCCAAGCTCCCCCGGTGTTGATCAGATCACCAACAATTCAGCACGGGTTTTCTGGTACAATGGTGAGACCGGCGCTGATTATGAGGTTCAATGGCGGATAAGAAACACAGCAAGCTGGACATCCGCAACACTGGTCACCCCGCTTGGTGTTGCGGCACAAAAATCGTTCGTCATTAATGACATCCGGCCCGGTACCATTTATGAATGGCGCGTAAGGTCTATCTGCGCCCCTGGTATCACTTCTGACTTCATGGTCGACCCCAATAGCTTCCAGACACTTTGTGGTACACCAAACTCCCTCACGGCTGATCAGCTTACATCCACATCAGCCAGGCTTAATTGGTTTGGTGGTGAAGCAGGTGCCAGCTACGAAATAGATTACAGAGTATCCGGAGCAACCGCATGGACTACGATCCCGGTATCTGCCACACAAGGACCAGGCGAATTCAAGCGGCGTATTGTAACGGGCCTTAATGCCGGTACAGTCTACGAGTGGCGAGTCCGGACGGTTTGTACCGCAGGCATCTTTTCTGTTTATGCCGTACCAAGTTCTGTTTTTACCACTGTATGTAATCCTCCTGCACCACAGGGTGTTCAAAATCTCCAGGGGTCATCCGTCGAAGTAGTCTGGAACGCCGGTGAATCGGGGGCCAGCTACGAAGTGCAGTATCGTGGAGTAGGGACACTAGCCTGGACAACCGCGACATTGAGTAGCACGCTCCCTGCCAGTGAATCCAAGCGCCTGACTCTGAACGGCCTCATGCCCGGCGTTGTCTATGAGTGGCAAATCCGGACGGTCTGTCCTTCAGGCGTACCCTCAAGCTTTACGATGGCAACGCAACGTTTCCAGGTTCCGGTTCGAAATGTGTATGTAGGTGTCGGAGCCGGGCAAAGCAACAACACAGGTATCGGGAACGTTGGTCTTGGCATCATGGCTAGTTTTTCGGCAACAAACGCAAACAGCAATGTTGCTGTCGGAGATTCAGCCGGTCTGAGTAATCTTGGCAACAACAACACCTTTGTCGGTGCCCGTACAAGTGCTGTCCAACCTAACCTGACGAATGCAACCGCTATCGGCTTTAAAGCTAAGGTAGGGATTAGTAATGCCATTGTGTTAGGTGATACAACGCAGAATACGAAGGTAGGTATCGGCACGACGACCCCACTATTTCCACTTGATGTACGGGGCACCATTAACCTGCGGGATCGTGGCACTCTGAAATTCAGCCATCTAGTCAATCCGCAATTCCGCTCTGACGGAACAGACAAGTTTCTGACGGTCAACGAGGCAGGCGAGGTTGTATTATCCCGCTATAGGCTATCAATCACAGACCATAGCCAATGGGCCGACCGCGTCTTTGAGCCATCCTATCTGCTTAAACCCTTACCGGAAGTTGAGCAGTTTATCCGCTCTCACCAACACCTGCCGGGCATTCCATCTGCCAGAGATATCGTGAAGAACGGTATGGATGCCACGCACATGAACGCACTGCTGCTGGAAAAAATAGAAGAGTTAACACTGCATCTGATACAACTTCAGAAAGAAGTCAACAAGCTTAAAACCAAGAAATAAATAAGAGATTATTCCGGTGCGCCGCGCCCCAAGGCACCCATAACATTATCTTATCATGAAACACCTTTATTGGCTCCTGCGATTGGGATTACTTTTAGCTGGTATGGCAGCATGGCAGTACGCATTTGCTCAAACATACTGTACGCCTACATCAACCTGTGGTTCAGGAGGAGACGGTCTGGTATCCGTACGTTTGGGTACAAATCAGTTAAGTCTGAATAACGGATGCCCTGCCAGCGGGGGCTACAACTCGTTTACCCTCGCGTCGGTCACCGTTACACCCGGAACGTCTTATCCGATCAGCGGTACATTAACCGGATCTATTTACAACGAAGGCTTAGCCATTTGGGTAGATGCAAATCGAAACAGTATTTTTGATGCAGATGAGCAAGTATATTCTTCCGGAACTACATTTAAGACCTCTTTTTCAGGGTCATTAGTTATACCAGCCAATATTCCGCCGGGCATTATCCGTATGCGTATACGATTATCATATGGAAACGTACCAACCGATCCATGCATTAATGGAGGTGACGGCGAAACGGAAGATTATATTTTGACAGCAGGCACACCCACTACCTATAGTCCATACACCAGTTTAATCGGGCCGTACAGTGCCCGGTTAAACTGGAACAATTTAGGTACAGCAACCAGCTATGACGTACAGTGGCGACCGGCAGGCGGTAATTACACGCTAATAAACGGTATTTCTTCTACGACATATGCACTGACCGGCCTGACTACAGCTACAACCTATGAATGGCAGATGCGGCCTGCTAATACAACAACCTGGATCGGAGGCCCAGTTACCTTTATAACGCAATATCCTTGCACCAACACACCTACTCTTTCAGAATACTCCATTACCTCAAAGTCAGCAAATATTAGCTGGAGTTTTTATAATCAGGACTATCCCAACCAGACGTATGATCTTCAGATTCAAGTAACCGGAACAACATCATGGTCTACGTTAGCTACCAGTACAACCCTAACGTCCTATAATCTTACCAATCTAACACCGGGCACCAGTTATACGTACCGCGTGCGGGCCGCCTGCTCAGACTACACCACAAGAACATTTTTAACACTGCCTTGTGCAGCACCTACCAGCCAGCAAAGTGACTTCATTACATCTTCATCAGTCCGGTTACAATGGTATGAAAATGACCCCGCCAGTAACCTCTATACTATCCGATTCTGGAAAACATCGACCCCGTCATCAGTAAGCAGTATCACAGGGATCACTGGTGTTCAGTATACAAATTACTATTTTCTGACGGGCCTTACCAATAGCACCCAATATAGCTGGACACTGCAAAAGCAATGTACCGGTACCGTATCGGCACCCAACAGCCCAACCAGTACATTTACAACAGCCTGTAATATTCCCACAAATTTATCCAGCGGTTATATAGGCAGAAACTCAGCTAGGCTATCCTGGTATTCGAATGGACCTTTGGTTACCTATGACGTTCAAATCCGTGTAACAGGAGCTTCTGCCTGGAGCATAATATCTGGTGTTAGTAGCAACACCACCAGTACATATACAGATTTATCTCTTAACAATTTATCCGTAAACACAGCTTATGAGTGGCAAGTACGTACTAACTGTGGTGGGGGGATTACATCCGCATACACAGCTATACGATCCTTTACAACTACCTGTGCTACGCCATCTGCACCTAGTCTTGTGTATAATGGAGCAGGTTATGACAGAGCTGCTTTGTATTTATATACCAATAATCTGAATACACCGCATGAACTGCAATATCGACCCGTCGGTACTACGGCGTGGTCATCTGTAACAATAAATGTTGGTAATGCAGGATCAACATCCCCCGCCAGCTATACCCTTACTGACCTAGCTACGGGAACCACATACCAGGTACAGTTAAGGGCGCAGTGTGGGGTCGGTTCCACGTCTCCTTTTTCATCGACCAGCTCATTCCAAACGTTAAATTGCCGCCCCGTTACCAATTTACAGGTAAACAACATTGCACTGAATTCGGCTCGGTTGAGTTGGTATGGCGACTATCAAAACCCGGCGGGGGCTATCTATGAGCTACAGTATCGACCTGTAAACACACCTGTCTGGACAACTGTCAGTAGTAGCCTTAGTTTTGCCAATTACTATTCACCGGTCTATTCATTAACTGCGCTCACGTCCAATACAACCTATGAGTGGCAGGTACGGGCGTTCTGCACATCGACAGGTAGTTCAACGTATACAACCGGACCAACGTTCCGGGTCGAATGTATTTCGCCAACCTATCTATCGCACAATGTCGGTTTCAATACAGCTCAGTTGAGCTGGAGCGGGCCATCAGGGGCATCCTTTGAGGTACAGTGGCAACAGCAGGGTAGTAGTGATTGGAATTCCGTGACAACGACCAATTATTATTATCAACTCACAAACATTTCGGGGGTATACAACTGGCGGGTGCGTTCAGTTTGTACACCAACAGAAAGTTCGACGTTTGCGGGGCCAATGAGTTTTACGACCATTTGTAATGCTCCATCTTATATTTCGGTGAATAATATCAGTTCTTACGCTGCTCAGGCAAACTGGCAAGCTATAACCGGCAACCCCGCTTATACCATTCGCTGGCGGCAACTCAATACAGCCAACTGGAATAACATAGACGACCTGACACGTAATAGCGAGTTTATCACCGGATTACTCAACGCGACAGCCTATGAAGTGCAGGCGGCCGCAAAATGTTCGGCTATACAAAGCTCGACATATACGACCTCATATACATTCATAACAGGTTGCAGTGCTCCTAATAGCCTAAATCAGACAGCAAGTTATGATTCGCCGACAACTGCCCGACAGCTGCAGTGGAGTGGCATAACAGGGACATCTTATGTAGTTGAATGGCAGCAACAGGGTATGTCTGTCTGGAATATTTCACCCGTTCTTAATCAATTCAGCTATCAGTCTTTTAACTATACCCTTTATGGTTTAACGCAGGGAGTAGGTTATAACTGGCGGGTAAAAACCGTTTGTGCCGATGGTTTATCGTCTGATTATTCTAACGGAGCCTCCTTTACCCTAACCTGCAACACTGCTCCACCGACAACCTACAACAGCACCCCCACATGGAGCAAAGCATATGTATACTGGAGCGGAAGCAGCCTCGTACCACCCTATGAACTCCGCTGGAGACCTGTAAGCGGCACAGTTTGGAATATGGCAACAGAGCTTACAAGCTCAAGCTTCAACATGGATAGCCTGACCGGGAATACAGCTTATGAGTGGCAGGTACGCGTACTTTGCCCTCTATCGGCAACTACTTCATTCGGTCCCTCACAAACTTTTGCTACCAGCTGTCAGCCAGCAACAAATCCATATGTTTGTGGCGTAAGCAATTCTATAGCAAAACTTAGTTGGTATGGTCCTGATGATGCTTCATTTGTCATTCAATGGCGCCAGAAAAATACGACAAACTGGAATATTATTAATAGCATCAACACAACGAGCTTTACCCTAACCGGTCTAAATACTGCAACAGCTTATGAATGGCAGGTACAGACAGTATGCGGAGCGATATCAAGTACAACCTTCAGTAATCCGGTTAGCTTTACGACCAGTTGCATCAGTCCAACATACCTTGATGCATACGCCCAGCAATGTAATTACGTAAGTCTATACTGGAATGGCTGCTCCGGAGGAATCAGCCGGTATGATCTCAGGTATCGGACCGCAGCTAATCCTGATAACTGGACTACACTGAGTAATCTTACAACCACAAGTCAATATATCTATTCACTCCAACCGAATACAACGTATATCTGGCAGGTACGGACCCGCTGTTCTGAGAATGAAAGCTCTCCTTTCTCACAAACAGCCACCTTTACAACACCTGCTTGTACTGGTGGGAATTGTGATCCGGCTACAAATTCCTATGAATATGGAATTACTTCAACGGCAGCCGGCCTGAGCTGGTCCGGAACAGGTCCATTTAACGTACAATACCGCCAAGGCTACACCAGCACCTGGTCATCGCTTACTGCCAATTATGGTACAATACTATCTAACTTAACCGCTGATACTCCATATGACTGGCGGGTGCAAAGTCTCTGCAGTGGCAATGGTACATCCGCCTTCAGTCAGATTGACTTTTTCCGGACTGTCTGTAATATCCCGTTCAATCCGCAGGTCAGTACCTATGGGCTCACGCCAACGTCGGCCAGATTAAGCTGGGATAATTTTGTCGGTACTTCTCAGTTTGAAATCCAGTGGAGACAACAGGGAGCTAGCGGTTGGAATACGATCAGTAATGTAATGACTGCTTCGTATAGCCTGACCGGACTCAATTCTAATACAGCCTACGAGTTCAGAGTTAAAACGCTTTGTAACGGGGGAGGAAGTTCTGCGTATTCACACGCTGTACCTTTCCAGACTGCCTGTAGTAAGCCAACCATTGCCTTGACAAGATCTATCACCAAGACAAGCGCTATATTTAGCTGGTATATAAGCACTAACGGGTCACCGCAGATTGAATTACAGTATCGCGCATTTAATGCTGACATCTGGAAAACTGTTAGTACGGGTATTACATCGTATACGGCTACAGATCTGCTCCCCAATACGGCTTATGAGTGGCGGCTCAGAACACTATGCACGGGCAATCCCTCACCTTATCTGCCTGTACTGACGTTTCAGACCCCAGCAGACGTTGCTCCCCCCTGCCTGAGTATGGTTTCTATAAAAAATGGCAACTGGGATGACCCATCCGTTTGGTCATGCAACCGCATCCCAAACAATACAGATCTTGTTTTACTAAAACATACGGTAGTAATTCCTGAAAACCAGACCGCACGCGCGCTTCGTGTGACCTTTGACAATGGAGCAAGGCTCTTGTATCAAACTAATTCCCGTTTACTGATTCCTTAATAAATGGTTATGGACAATACCTACATCACCTGCGACAAAAAACGCATTGATTTGCCATCTAGTGTTTTACTTGAAGGCGACTGGAATTATACCCGCATCCACCAACATGATCTCTCTATTCAAATGAGCTCATATACGCTGAAATGGTATGAACAGTTATTAACAGATTTTATCAGGGTGAGGAAAAACGTCATTATCAACCCAAACCATGTAGTGGATATCAAAAAGGATGCTGAAAATACGTCAAGACTACAGCTATTATTAAGTAATGGCCGTATCATAAACGTCGCCCGAAGACGGCAGACGATCACGAAACGAAGACTACAAACATTATCATAGATTAGCGTAGCATGAGACGCGTTTGCTGCGTCTCATTCATTCAAGACCCTCACCAATGCTGATATCGAACTGATTCCCAGCGCCTGTGCTTCTTTTCGCCGCATCATCAGGGCATAGCTGTTGTTGAAGCCGAGGGGTGCCAGCCAGACGGCACCGAACCGCTTCCGGGTTTCGTTTTTCACAAATGCATAAACCGAATCCGGCTGCATCGGCAGGGCCTTGAGCTGTGCGGCGGGGGGCTGCAAAATCACCAGCAGGCCGGTGCCGGTATATTCAGGGTAGAAGTCGATGGAGCCGCTGCGGAGGGCATCGAAACAGATCTGGGTGCCGCCCAGGCCGGTCTTCGCATCAACGCCCAGATCGGTGTGTCCTTCGATGAGTTGCCGGTAAATTTCGGCCAGAATATACTGTTCTGTAAATACCTTGGTGCCCATTACCACGCGGTTTGTCCGCGTACCGGCTTTGGGTTCCCGGTGTAAGCCCGATTTTTTCAGAAACAGCTGCGCAATGTCGGCCGGTGCCTGGTGTTTATAATCGGCGAGGTAATTGAGGTAAGTCATGGCCGAATCGGTGAGTTTACCGGCCAGCAAATCCAGGGTCGGCTGTAAGGCCGGATAGCGGTCGAGCGCTGCCTGACGCACAACCGGGGCGGCATAATAGGGCGGAAATGCCTGTTTGTCGTCGTTCAGGACCAGCAGGTCATAGGCTTTGATCCGGCCATCGGTCGAATACCCGCTGATGATATCGACCTGCTCCCGCTGAATGGCTTCGTACATCAGATTCTGATCAATCAGCCGGGGCCGCAGTTGCAACCCGTAGGTTTTCTGAAGCCCCGGATAGCCGTCGGCACGTCCGTAAAACTCGTGGGCAAAACCGGCAATGAGCTTGTCCGAATGGCCCGGCAGCATGGTAAATGCAGTCAGTAGCGGCAGCAGAACCACAAACGCCAGGACACTCACCCGCCCCCGCCGGCCGCTCAGCCGCTGTAACCAAGCCAGCCCATTGTCGAACAACACCGCCAGTAACGCCGCCGGAATCGCCCCCGCCAGCATCATGTTGACATTGCTCAGAGCAATACCGCCGAAAATAAACTCACCCAGCCCACCCGCTGCCACATAGGCCGCCAGGGTGGCCACGCCCACGTTGATAACCGCCGCCGTCCGTATACCGGCAAACATAACCGGTAAGGCCAGCGGCAGTTCAATTTTCAGGAGGATCTGCCGGTCGGTCATGCCCACGCCACGGGCGGCTTCCTTGACCAGCGGACTAACGCCCTGGATGCCGACGAAGGTGTTGCGGATGATGGGGAGCAAGGCATAGAGAAACAAGGCAACCAGTGCCGGCCCCATCCCGATGCCAAGGGTAGGAATTAAAAAGCCCAGCAACGCCAGGCTCGGAACGGTTTGCAGAACACCGGCAACGCCCAGCACCGCCGAGGCTACCCGTTTGAATCGGGAAATAATTATTCCCAGCGGAATACCAATGGCCATCGCCATCAGCAGCGAAAGCATGGTCAGGCCGATGTGCCGCAGTATTTGCTCAATAACTTTATCTGACTGCTCGGCCAGAAAACGGAAAAAGTCGGTCATGCAGAAAACTGGTTAGCAACCGGCGTATAGTTAGGCAGAACGCCGGTTGCTAACGCAGGTTAATGATGTCCGGATGGTCCGGGTTTGTTCTCTTTCCCTTTGGCCTCCAGTTCCTGCAATTTAGCTTTTCCGTAGGATAAGCGCGTAATGCCGACGTATAAAACCGGCACCACAAAGATGGCCAGCGTCGTTGCGGCGAGCATCCCGCCCAGTACCGTCCGGCCGATGGTTACCCGCGCAACGGCCCCCGCTCCTGTCGCAATGGCCAGCGGCATAACCCCCAGAATGAAGGCCAGCGAGGTCATCACGATCGGGCGCAACCGCAGTTTTACGGCCTCCAGCGTGGCTTCCAGCAGGTTCACCCCGCTGTCTACCCGCTCTTTGGCAAACTCTACGATCAGGATGGCGTTTTTCGCCGCCAGACCAATGAGGGTAATCAGACCGATCTGCGCATACACGTTGTTGGTCAGGCTCGGGAACAGCATCAGGAACAGAATGGCCCCGAAGGCGCCGATCGGCACTGACAGCAGCACCGAGAACGGCACCGACCAGCTTTCGTACAAGGCAGCGAGGAACAGGAAGACAAAACCGATCGACAGGGCGAAGATGTAAACCGAACTCGACCCTGACTGGATTTCTTCCCGGCTCAGGCCCGAGAAATCGTAGCCATAACCGGCAGGCAGCACCTTAGCCGCTACCTCTTCCAGGGCCGCAATGGCCTGACCGCTACTGTAGCCCGGCTTTGTTCCTCCGTTGATTTCGACCGACTTAAACAGGTTATAGTGCTGAATCAACGGCGCATTTTCAATGATCTTTGTGCTGATCACCGTACTCAGCGGCAGCATCTGCCCCGCCTGATTCCGGACGTAATATTTGCCAAGCTGATCAATATCGCTCCGGAACATGGTATCGGCCTGCGCCACAACCCTGAATTTCCGGCCGTAGACAATGAAGTCATTCACGTAGCGGCTACCGAGGAAGGTTTGCATGGTGCTGTAAATATCGCTGATATTCAGCCCCAGTTTCTTAGCCTTTTCGCGGTCAACCTCCACACGGTAGGCAGGGGTTCTGGCCGTAAAATAGGTAAAGGCGCGGTTGATTTCCGGCCGTTTGTTGGCTTCGGCCAGGAAGTTCTGTACGACCTTTTCAAACGTCTTGATGTCGTCGTTGCTTTCCCGCTGCTCGATCTCAAACGTGAAACCGGCTGTCTGTCCGAGGCCCGGAATCGGCGGCGGCGACACAACGACCACGTTGGCATCGCGGATGGGTGCGAACAGCTTCTGCAGCTTCACAATTACCGAATCGCTCCGCAAGCCCGGCTCTTTCCGCTGATCCCACGGTTTCAGCTGGAGAAACACCGTCCCTGAGTTCGATTTCGACGAGAACGTAATGGCGTTCAGACCACCCAGGGCCGCAAAGTGGCCGGTAAACGGCTGGTCTTTCAGCGTCTTCATGATCGTGTTCAGCACTTCCAGACTTCGGGTCGTTGAAGCGCCTTCCGGGATTTCGTAGGTAATGAACAACCGGCCTTCGTCTTCGGTCGGGATAAAGCCGGATGGTTTCATCTGGAACAGCATCACCGTTCCGGCATACACTACTACCAGCATCACCAGCACGTAACGGGTACCTTTGATCCACTTCCGGACACTCTCCGAATAGCCGTGGCTCACCCGCTCAAACCAGTGGTTAAACTTATAGAAAAACCGGTTCAGCCCTTTCGAGTTTTCGTTTACATCCTGCGGACGCAGCATCATCGAACACAGGGCCGGTGTCAGCGACAAGGCCACGAAGGCCGAAATCAGTACCGAAATCGCAATGGTAATCGCAAACTGCTGGTAAAGCCGCCCGACGATGCCAGGGATGAAGCCCACCGGCACGAATACCGCCGCCAGAATCAGGGCAATGGCCACTACCGGCCCCGAAATATCGCGCATGGCCTTTATGGTCGCTTCTTTGGCCGAAATCCGCTCGGTGTCGATGTAATGCTGGACGGCCTCCACCACCACAATCGCATCATCGACCACGATACCGATCGCGAGCACGAATCCGAACATGGTCAGGGTATTAATCGTAAACCCAAACGGAATGAAAAAGGCAAATGTGCCCAGAATCGACACCGGAATCGCCAGAATCGGAATGAGCGTGGCCCGCCAGTTCTGCAGGAACAGGAACACCACAATCACCACCAGAAACAGTGCCTCGCCCAGTGTTTTAACTACTTCGTCAATCGACACCTGCACGACCGACACCGACTCAAACGGCACCACATAATCCACATCGGCGGGGAAGGTCTGCTTGAGTTTATCCATCGCCGCATATACCCCTTCTGCGGTTGCGAGGGCGTTACTGCCCGGCAACTGGTAAATGAGGAGGTACGAAGCACGCTTGCCGTCGACAAACGAGTTGCTGGTGTAGGAGAATTTCCCGAGCTGAATCCGCGCTACGTCTTTCAGGTAAACAATTGACGAACTGCCTGTTGTGCTCCGGACAATGATATTCCGGAATTCTTCTTCCTTGCTCAACCGGCTGTTGGTAAACACCGTGTATTCAAACGCCTGTGACTGAGGCTGCGGCGGAGAACCTACCGAACCGGCCGCTACCTGCAGGTTTTGTTCCTGCAAGGCCGCCAGTACTTCCGAAGCGGTCATGCCCAGCTGCGCAAGTTTGTCGGGTTGCAGCCAGATCCGCATACTGAAATCATCGGCACGGCTGAAAATATCACCGACACCCTGTACCCGCAATAAGGCATCACGGATAAAGATATTGGCGTAGTTATCCAGAAACGGCACACTGTGGGTGCCCTTCGGTGAATAAATCGCCACCAGCATGAACAGACTCGGGTTCCGTTTCCGCACCGTTACCCCGAGACGGGTTACCTCTTCCGGCAGCTGCGGCTGGGCAATACCGACGCGGTTCT
This sequence comes from uncultured Arsenicibacter sp., assembly GCF_945952095.1. Taxonomy (GTDB): domain Bacteria; phylum Bacteroidota; class Bacteroidia; order Cytophagales; family Spirosomataceae; genus Arsenicibacter. The sequence goes on from NZ_CAMFHL010000165.1 coordinate 15,209, forward strand.
GTACGTCGAGGGCGGCAATGTTGATGTCAGTGCCTACGTCGAAGTTCACGTTGAGGCTCAGACGGCCGTCGTTGGTACTGTTACTTTGCAGGTAGGTCATGCCCGGCGTACCGTTTACCTGCGTCTCGATGGGCGTTGCCACCGTTTGCTCCACCGTCTGGGCATCGGCACCGGTATAGTTGGCCGTTACCTGCACGACGGGGGGCGTAATATTCGGATACTGGCTGATGGCCAGGTTGAGAATCGACAGAATACCGATGGCAACGATCACAATGGACGCCACGATGGCCGTTACCGGTCGGTTAATAAAGGTATTGGCAATCATAATGGTTTCTGTTTTGTGGTATCACCTGCTGTTACGACGCGGATCGGTGCGCCGTCACGCAGTTTCTGGGTACCTTCGGTCACCACCTTATCGGTGTCCAGTAAGCCGTCTTTCACAATAACTTTATCGGCCAGCCGCGCGCCCAGCGTGATTTTCTTCTGCACGGCACGGCTGCTGTCTCCAACCACATAGACGAAATATTCGCTCATCTGCTCCACAACGGCTTTGTACGGAATGATCAGCTGCGGCCCCGGTGTCTGATTACGGATCCGGACGTTGACCGTCAGACCGGCTTTCAGGGTGTACTCCGGATTCGGGAAAAACAGCCGTACGCGCAGGGTTCCGGTCTGCGGATCAACAGCACGGTCGATCAGACCCACCTTACCCGCATACGGATACAGGCTGCCATCGGGCAAGACCAGCATCAGCGTCGAATCACCGCGACCGCCGATCGTTTTCGGCATCCGGGTGAACCGCATAATCTGTGACTCATCCACGGCAATATCGGCCGCAATCGGGTTGTCCGACGAGATGGTATTCAGAATCGTTTGTCCGGGTGAGACCGCCGTTCCCAGCTTTACCTGTGAGAAACCGATTGTACCGTCGAACGGCGCAAAGATGGTCGCATAACGCAGGTTGGTCGACACGCTGCGGACGTTGGCCTGCGCCGCCGCCACCTGCTGCTGGGCAGAAGCCAGGGTAGCATCTGCATTATCAACGAGTTGCCGCGCCACCGCATCCTGCTGCGCCAGCGTATGGTAGCGGTCGGCGTCCTTCTGCGCCCGGACCAGATTGGCTTTGGCCGCATTCAGGTTAGCCACTGCCTGGTCCAGTCC
>NZ_CAMFHL010000166.1 GCF_945952095.1 uncultured Arsenicibacter sp.
GCTCAATATATCCGCCGCGCGTCGACGATAGCTTGACCTTGGCCTTAATGCTGCCTGGCTGGTTGAGTTTTACGGTGAAAGCTGCTTCTTTCGACTCGCCGGTGCCGGTGTAGCCCGCGTAGATGGTTTTGTCGAACAGGGCCGGTTTCGTAATGGTTACTTTGGCATTTTCGAAGCCTTTGAGCAGGTCTTTGTCAATGTCCAGCGATACCTGATCTTCCTGCACAATCTTGATGCGTTTGGCCTGTTCCAGCGCTACGGGCAGTTTGCCGGTATTACTCCAGCTGACCGTAATCTCGTACTCGTTATTGGCCAGCGGCTTCACACCCACGTCTTTCAGCGTAATTTGCGGCAGTTCAAAGGCCATGGCCAGGTTAAACTTCGCCTGCTTCGAAATCCAGTTTTCGAGCTGCCACGCCGGTCCGTTCTGGGCAAAAAACTTTGGATGGAACCCGCCGATTTCAACTTCGCCCAGCTGCGGGTGCGTGAGTTTAGTCCAAGGCTTAAACCCGCGTTTGTTGTTGGCTTCGTCGTCCCAGCGGAGGCCGTCGTATTCGTCATACTGACCGTCGCCGTCGTAATCTTTCATGGCCCCGCCGTTCCAGAGTTCGTCGCCGTACCAGACTGAGCCGTAGTAGAAATAGCCGAAATCGGGGCCGTGGCCGAACAGAGGCGTCGGTTTGGTCGGGTCGCCGGTCAGGCGGTCGGTTTTAGACCGGGTATGGTAGGTGTTGTATACATCGCCCGCCCACGGATAACCGGTAAACGACAGGCCGAGGCTGTCCATGTGTTTGTAAATGGCCAGATCGGGCGGGAACATACTTTCTTCGCCGCTTGATGTCGACGGCGGCCGAAGGTGCATCGGCACGCGCGTATCCATCGAGTTAACAACCGAAATATTCGGATGACCCAGCAGCCAGAGCACCGTCGCGCGGGTTTCGATTTCGCTTAGTGGATACTCACCTGCACCGCCCTGCGTAAAGCCACGACCCGTAAAATCACCACCCTGATCGGGGCGCCAGTTTTCGGGGTAATTGCGGTGGTTGTCGAGTCCGCCCACGCCGTCTTCGTTGTATTTGCCGTCGCCGTCGTTGTCAATGCCTTCGGTATAAACCAGCCACTGTCCCTGGCCTGGCTGCACCCGCTTCATCAGGCGCGGGTCGCGCGGATCGAGGATGTAATCTGCTTTTTCCAGTTCTTTCGCGGTTGCTTTCTTCCGTATCTGGTAAATAACACCGTCGTTATCAAGGTCTTCTTCCGGATCTTCGTCGAGCAGGCCATCGCGGTCATCGTCTTTCGGGTGAATCGTGCTGCGGTTGCGTTGCGCGGTGTAGAGGTACATGGTTGCCCCGTCGGGATTGTTCTGTGGACGCAGGTAAACGGTTTTGGTGTCGAGGAGTCTGGTAATGGCGGGATCTTTGCCGTAGTTGTCGAGCAGGTATTTGGCCAGCCACATGACCGCCTCGCTGCTGGTAACCTCGCCGCTGTGGCGGCCGCCTTCGAAATAAGCTGCCGGTTTGTTGGTATGTTTGCCCGTCTTTTTGTTGGTCAGGGTAAGTTGCAGAATCGGACGCCCTTCGTAGCTTTTCGCAACTTCGTAGAGGTCGACAAGGTTAGGGTATTGGTCGGCCCATTTGCGGCACCAGCTGTACATCACTTCCGGTGCGTGATACACGTCGAAGCTGAGTTTGGGGCCCGGGAAGTATTCAACGTCTTTGGCATAGTGCTTTTTAAAGAAGCTGATGCCGTGGCGTTCACCCTTAACGGTATAAAACTTTTTGGTCGTATCCTGTTCCGGCCATTTCGGTTCGGTCCCGTAGTACGATTTCTGAGCCGATGCCCCGGCTGCCAGCAGCATGCCGGCCAGTAACGTAACGTACTGTTTCATAGGTTTTTTATAGTATTGCCTGGTTAAGTGCAGTTGGCTTGTTAACGCCGTTTCTGTCGTGTGATATTACAATAAAATGTAATTTGGTGACAGGAGTGTAAGGCAAAATATTCAGTTGGTTTTTACGGAAAAGAGGAGTGTGTAACGATGCCGGAAATGCAGAAAGGCATACAGTATGTGGATTCCCACACCCATCAGCAGACAGGCGATGTATCGGTGATTGCCATCCGGAACCTCATTGTCGGGCATGATCCGGAGTCGCCGGATGCGTTTCCGTTTTGTTCGGTCGGGGTGCATCCGTGGTATTGGCGTAAGGCCGACATGGGGCAGCTGCGGGCGTGGGCCGGTCACCCGTCGGTAAAGGCCATTGGTGAGTGCGGCCTCGACCGGCTGACCGATACGCCTTTGGCCGGGCAATGGCCTGTTTTCCGGCAACAGATTGCGTTGTCGGAGGCAGTACAGAAACCGCTGATTATTCATTGCGTCCGGGCGTTTCCGGAAATTGTAGCGGAGCATAAGGCGCAGCAACCAACGCAGCCGTGGGTGATGCATGGCTTTAATAACCGGCAGTCGTTTCTTGATTTGATGCTGGATGCCGGCCTGTACATATCGCTGGGCGCGGCCCTGCTGCGCGCTGATTCACCGGCTTCAGCGGCCATTGCCCGTATTCCGGCCGACCGATTGTTGCTCGAAACAGATGATAAATCATTGTCTATTAGTGCGGTATATGCCGATGCCGCCGGACGACTGGGCTGGTCACTGCCGGAGCTGGCTGCGCAGGTGCGGGCGAATGCCGGAACGGTTTTTGGTGTGTAGTTGACAAAAAAGGCGTATTTTCGGGGTTACGTTTACAAGGTAGCTGACGGCGTAGTGGCGTTCAGCTGCACAGGAAAAACCGTAACGTACATAAGCATCATGCAAGATCGTTCCTGGCTCTCGCGTACGCAATTGCTGGTTGGTAATGAGGGGCTTGACCAGCTGGCCAAAGCCCATGTTCTGGTAGTCGGATTAGGCGGCGTCGGGTCGTTTGCCGCCGAGTTTATCGCCCGCGCCGGTGTCGGCCAGATGACCATCGTCGATGGCGACGTGGTTGATCCGTCGAACCGGAACCGGCAGTTACCTGCCTTATCAACCAACCACGGCGTGTCGAAAGCCGACATTATGGCCGAACGCCTCCTGGCGATCAACCCTGAGCTGACCCTGCGGGTGGTGAAGGATTTTATCCGCCCGTCGATGGTTGAGGACCTGCTCGCCGCCGGCCCGTACGATTACGTTATGGACTGCATCGACAGCATTACGCCGAAGCTCATTCTCTTGCAGCAGGCCTACGAAAAAGGGTTCCGGATTGTGAGTTCAATGGGAGCAGGCGGTAAAATGGACCCGACACAGCTGCGGGTGACCGACCTCTTTGATACCTGGTCGTGTACGATGGCGCAGTACGTCCGCAAACGGCTTAAAAAATTAGCGGTAAAGCAGGGGATTAAAGCGGTGTTCTCGCTGGAATATGTCCGTAAAGAGTCGCTGATCATGACCGACGGCAGTAACTTCAAGCGGTCGGCCTACGGTACGATTTCGTACATTCCGGCAGCGTTCGGCGGCGTCTGTGCCTCGGTCGTCATCCGTGAGCTGCTGGGCGAACCGGTAGCCCTCGAAAAGCGTCCGGACATCATCAACCTGTCGAAGCCAAAGCCCGCCAAAAAGCGCAAAAAGAAGACACCGGCTCCTGAATCGGAATAAATATATATGACAGGATTGCAGGATTAATAGGTTAAAAATCTTGTCAATCCTGTAATCCTGTCAAAAAAATACTCAGGATTAGCTTGCAGGATTAACAGGTTAAAAATCTTGCCAATCCTGCAATCCTGTCAAAAAATACTCAGGATTAGCTTGCAGGATTAACAGGTTAAAAATCTTGCCAATCCTGCAATTCTGTCAAAAAAATACTCAAGATTAACTTGAAGGATTAACAGGTTAAAAATCTTGTCAATCCTGTAATCCTGTCAACGAAATACTCAAGGGTAGCTTGCAGGGTTAACAGGTTAAAAATCTTGTCAATCCTGTAATCCTGTCAACGAAATACGCAAGGATAGCTTACAGGATTAACAGGTTAAAAATCTTGTCAATCCTGTAATCCTGTCAACGAAACATCAACCGCGATAGTCCTCTTCAGTTATAACAATAGCCAGCTTACCCTTAACGCGGCCGGTTTCGCTGTACGCATGGGCGTCCGGTAGTTCCTCCAGCCTGTAGCGCCGGTCGATGATGCTTTGCAGGAAGCCTTTTTTAGCCATCGTGAGCAGATAATTCATGTCTTCGGCGGAGAACGACATCAGAATTGACTCTGCCTTTTGGGCGGTAAACACGCTCTTGACCTGATCGAACACCTGCCTAGCCGAAGGAAGCGTGGTGATGTAGGTGCCTTCGTCAGTCAGTACATCGCGGCAGGCTTCGAACGAGCTTTTACCGACCGCATCGAATACAACATGGTATTTTTCGGGCTCTTTGGTGAAGTCAGTAACGGCATGGTCGATGATGCGGTCGGCACCCAGCTGCCGGACCTGTTCCGCGTTTGCGGCGCTGCATACGGCCGTCACATCAGCATCCATGAAGCGGGCCAGCTGAACCGCAAACGTGCCGACGCCGCCCGACGCGCCGTTGATCAGCACCCGGTCGTGCGGGCGCAGTTTGCCCTTGTCGCGCAACGCCTGTAAGGCCGTGAGCCCGCCCACGACCATCGTTGCCGCCTGTTCAAACGATACTTTATCGGGGATTTTGACCACGTTTTTATCCTGCGCAATGACATACTGCGCATAGCCGCCGCCCACCGGTCCGAGCGAGGCTACGACGCGGTCGCCGGGCTTCACGTTGGTCGCCAGTACGCCCACAGCCTCCACAACACCGGCACATTCACCGCCTAATGTCTTCGGAAACTTACCCGGCAGGAGCAGCTTCATTTCGCCCTTTCGGACCTTCCAGTCCATTGGATTAATACCCGAGGCAAATACCCGGATCAGCACGTCGTGGCCGTCGGGTTCCGGCATGGGCAGGTCTGTGACATGTAGTACGTCACTGCCGCCATATTCGTTGATTACTACAGCTTTCATACGTACGGTAACTAACCGGCCGTAAAATGTTCCGGTCCTACTTAGCGGGCGGGCTGCGCAACCGGCCTGACAAAGAACCGGCGTAGCAGGCCGTAGAGGATAAGGACAAGCGAGACGAAGAAGCCGCCCCATTTTACCGCACTCAGAATGGCACAGATGGCGGCTACCGTCAGCGAGGTGTCAGGGTGGGTCCGGAGCAGGGTGATGATACAGATGTTCTCCAGATAGTCGGTCCACAGAAAAAGAAAAGGCAGTGTATTTACCAGGTCAAAGGGTTTTGCCACCCGGTTTTTATAGATTACCGACAGAATGATACAGAGCAGAAACGTGTAGATCAGCGGATAGATCGTGTCGTAGAGCAGTTCACCTTCGGCGTAGACCTGCCGGCCTTCAGGGCCATACATGTCAACCATATCCAGAATTCTGGCCGGTTCGGTATTGAACATCAGCAGGTCAATCGGGCCAATGGCTTTTCCGGCATACCGGTTGATGGTCGCTTCGAGGTTGCTTAGAAAATAAGCGGGAAAGGGCACGTACAGCAGTATGGCCGGCAGCAGCGTTTTCCAGGAAGCTATTTTGTACAGATAGTTTGATAAGTCACGTAGCATGAGTGGGTTATGGAAATCGTTCCTGTCCATAAAATAGGGCTAATCAGGAAAAAAAGCACGGATTTCTCTTTTACCGGTGAATCTTTTACTAACCGTAGATAACGTCATGATAATGCATACACTTTTTTCGCTTGTTTTAGGGGTAGCGGGCATCTTTGCGGCAGCGCCACCGGTCAAAACACCAAAGGTCGCCGGACAGGAGATTGTATACGTCGGTACCTATTCACTGCGCGGCAGTGAAGGGGTTTACGTTTATGCCTTTGACCGGAAAACCGCTACCCTCCGGAAGCTACAGGCAGTATCCGGCCAGAAAAGCCCGTCGTTTCTGGCAGTCCATCCGTCGGGGAAGTATGTGTACTCGGTAAACGAGGGGGCACCAGTGGCGAACGGGGTCAGCGCGTATGCAGTGGACCGGAGTACCGGCCAGCTGACGGCCATCAATCAGGAATCGTCGCATGGGCGGGGGCCTTGCCACATCAGTATTGACCAGACCGGTAAGCTGGCGTTTGTGTCAAACTACGGGGGCGGAACATTTGCCGTACTGCCCGTTAAAGCAGATGGTTCACTGGGAGCGGCAACTGATTCGCTGACCTATACCGGAACGGGGCCGAATAAACAGCGGCAGGAAAAACCGCATATTCACTCCGCTATCGTGTCGCCCGATAACCGGTTTGTGTACGTATCGGATCTGGGCACGGACAAGATTTATAGCTACGAAATTGATAAGGCCGCCGGGAAGGTTAAACCGGCCGCTACGCCTTTTGTGTCGGAAATGCCCGGCTCGGGGCCCCGTCACTTTGTGTTTCACCCGAACCGGCGGTTTGCCTACGGTGTGCAGGAGCTGACCTCAACAGTTGCCGTGTTTGCGGTTGATCCGAAAAGCGGGGCATTGACCATTCTGGAAGAACGGATTCCGACCCTGCCTGCTGATTTTACCGGATCAAACACCAGCGCCGATATTCATATTGATCCGAAGGGCCGGTTTCTGTACCAGTCTAACCGTGGGGCCAATGTGCTGTCCATCTTTGCCATTCAGCCGGACGGACGCCTGAAACTTGCCGGTCATCAGCCGACGATGGGTAAAACACCCCGTAATTTCATGATTGACCCGAAAGGCGAGTTTCTGCTGGCGGCCAATCAGGATACTGACAGCATTGTGATTTTCCGGATTGATCCGAAAACCGGTTTATTGACACAAGCCGGCGAACCTGTTTCCGTACCGGCGCCGGTTTGCCTGAAACTGGTGAATTTGTAACCGATGCGTAAAAATACGCACCGGAAAATTGGGTAATACTGCGCTAAAAGCAGTCGGCCGGTTTTGGCAATTTTGCATCGTAAGACAACAACTACGATGAACACGAACCTGACCACTGCACAATACACCACTCAGAATAACCGTCCGGCGGCGGCCTGGTGCCACGTTACTGACCATGGGCAACCGCCGGCCGACACCTTATTTTCGCTGCCGGAATTTATCCGCAAGGAAGTATTCAGGGAACTGGCGGCCCGGTTGTGGAAGGGAACGTCTGGGCGGCGGCAGTTTGTGGAGCGGCGGCTCAGCGACGCCCTGAACCTGCCGGCAGATACTATTGTGCTGGGCGACAGTGTGGTATCACTGGTCGGCCGGTTGCTGGAAACATTAAGCGCCTGTGTTTCGGCGGCGGTTGTGGTTAAGCCATCGGCGGCCGTTGTCCGTGCGCTGGCCAAAGACGCTTCGCTGGCAGTGTATGAGTGGCCGCTGACCGAAGAGTATACCTACCATGAGGCGCTGTTTCCGGAACTTCCGGCCAGTGCAGTGGTCGTGATGGCCGCACCGGATCCGGTCGTTGGTGCCGCTATTCCCGAAAATACATTGCGGCGGTTGCTGGAGCGATACCCTGAAAATTATATTGTTATCGACGAATCCCATGCCCTGGCTCCCGCCGAAAACCTGCTGGCGATGACGCGTCAATATGCCAACCTGATTCTGGTACGGTCGCTGACCATTGCCGGAACAACCCTCGGTTATGCCGTTGCCGAACCGGCGTTAAGTACGGCGCTTCGTGCCAGTCTGCCTTCCTTTTCACTGAATCACGTGTCTGAGCTGGTACTCGACGGGCTGCTGATGGCGGGTTTACGGCAGGAGTGTCTGCAAAGCCAGTTGAATCTGGTGGCGCAGCGCCGGAACCGCTTCTATGAGCAGTTGAACGCCCTGCTCGCCCCGACGTTTCAGGTAAGCAATACCCGCAGCAATTTTATTCTTATTTCGGGTTATGACCGTGCTACGTATCAGTTGCTGCTCCGGGTTATGGAAAGCCTGGATATTACCATTCACGACCTGCATCAGGCCGGTCAGGTCCGGTACACCCTGCAATTACCGGTACGCCGCGCCGACGAAAATGACTGGCTGATCAACCGGCTGGCCGAGGCCATGGCTCCGTTTGATATGATGCTGTTTATATAGCCTTACGCAGCCGCATGCTTAAATGTAACGGTTACGGTGGTACCGTTCGGGCTGCTGTCAAATCGCATTTCCCCCTCGTTAAGGCTTAGAAGTTCACGGCAGATGTCGAGACCGAGGCCGGTGCCTTTTTCGTTGGCAGTCCCCCGCATTGAAGTAACCGACCGAACCGGCACCGCCGATAACATAGTTTCCGGCATACCTGTTCCTGAGTCCTGAATGCGTAGTATGGCGTATCCGGCTTTTTCTTCAACAGTAAGTCCTATATGCCCGCCTACCGGTGTAAATTTGATTGCATTCTGAAATAGGTTGCGTATAATTATCTGTAAATGTTGTTCATCGATAAGTGCGGTAGCCGTTTCAAATCGGGTCGTAATGGTTTGTTGCTTAAGGGATGCCTGAGACTGGTATAATTTCAGGACCAATTGTGCGTTCTCGGCAAGATCCTCTTTTTGTGGGTAGGCCATTAATTCACCTTGTTGTAACCTTGACCAGTGTAGCAGGTTGTCAATTGTAATATACAGGCTGTCTATATTATCTTTTAGCAAGCTGTATTTAGAGAAATTAGTCTGTTCTGGCTTTCCCTGATGGCTCTGCAAAAAAACTTTGAGTGTGGCAACTGGACTACGGAGATCATGCGCAATAATAGAAAAAAGTTTGTCTTTAAGTGCGTTTGCTTTGTGGAGATGTTGCGCTTTTTCTTCAATTTCTATTTTTTGTGCAGTTAGCAATTGTTTGCTATCTCTTTCTCGCCGGAAAAAAACAAGCAGCGTAATAATTCCGGTAATCAACATTAATACTGCAAGCCAGAGCAGTAATTGACGCTGTTTATGCAACGTAATCTCTTGTTTATTTTTTTCGGAGATAATTTTCCGACTTTCTGCATTTTTACGTAAAAGGCTTATTGTTTGCTCTTTTTCGGTCAGTTTGAATCGGGCTTCAGCTTTAGCGATTGCTTCAGTTTTCTGAATATTAAACAAGCTATCATTTAGTAGAGCCAGCTGATGCATATGTATAAGTGCCTGTTTGTATTGTTTTAATGGCTCCTCAATAGAAATAAGCATTTTAAGCAGGGATATTCTGTGTTTGAAGGTTGTTTTTCTAATAGTAGCAGTCTGATATGCTTTTTGGCCATTTACCAATGCATTAGTGAAGTTACCTAATTCCTGATAAGCAAGGGCGTAAATTTCGTAGGTTGCGGGGCCGTCAGCCTTTATTTCTTTACGGGAAACAGCTTGTTCAATATGTTTTATGGCATCTTTGGGTTGATTTCTATAAATGTAGTTTTTTCCCAATCTGACTGTAATTTCTGATAACTGAGCCAAAACTTTGTATTTGCGGAACATATTCTGGGCCTTTTTCCAGTAAGGATAAGCTTTTGTATACTGGCCGTTTGATTCATATAAATCAGCTATTGTAGCGTTAGCAACACCCATGTTTTCAGAAGACTCAGGGTTTCCAATGTACATCTTTTGAGCCAGTGTATAGGTCTTGACTGCATAGTGTAGGGCTAATCTTAGTCTGCCTGCATCCTGATAAAGCGTTGAAAAAAGACTCAATGTTCTCAATATGTGCGTTGAATCATGTATTTGCTTGGCAAGCGCATTGCATATAGTCGTATACTCAAAGGCTTTTACAAACATGCCTTCATCCCTGCACACGCAGGCAAGTCTATAATATAAAGTACATTTCAACTCGGTATTACCTGACTTTTCTAGTAAGTAAATTCCTTTCAATAGGTAAGTAAGAGCATATTTGAAATTTCTTATGCGCTTATAGTAATATCCCTGATGGAGATATAATCTAGCTTCGGCTTCCGTTAGCCGGTATTTTCGGGCAAGCGCTCTGCCACGGTAAATAAATGGCAGAGCGCTGTCTGGTGTGATACATTTAGGACTGGTATAAAACTCTGCCAGTGCGTTGCATAAACGCAGCCTTATTGTATCATGCCGGGCAATAGTAAGCTGTTCGCGAAGCGCTGAGGTGGATATACTAACCTGACCTGGTGTCTTTGTTGCCAGACAAAGCAGGAAAATAGTGTGGAAAATAATGCGAACCCGTTTCATCGGTTATTCGTCGTCTGATTCAATGATACCTAGTTGGGCCATAAACTTTATGGTTTTGGAGCGATAGGTGATGCCAATCGGCAACTTTACTGAACCTACCTGCAACCGGCTTTTTTCCAGCCTTATTAGGTGCTGACTGTTTATTATATATGACTTATGTATTCGTATAAAAGTATCACCAGGTAATTCCTGTTCTATTTCTGCCATCCGCATATTTATGGCCATCACACTGTTCAGTGAGTATAGTTTTACAAATGGGCCAAATGCTTCAGCATAGATAATTTCATCCAGCATAAAGCGGGTTTTAACACGTCCTGTACGCAGATAGATGTATTTCTTCGGCGGTAGCACAGCTACGGATGGCGCACTTTCTGCCGGGTCCTGAATTAATCCGGAAAGCCTGTTTCGTTTTTCAATGGCCCTGCGGACGGCTTTCAGGAATCTGGTATACTCGTAAGGCTTGACCAGATAGTCAGCTACCTGATCAATATTATAGCAGGTAGCCGCCTTATCAGTATGAATAGTTGACATCACCACCGGAATATTGGGAGGCAAAATACCTAATAGATCCAGACCATTAATGTCGGGCAGGTCATAATCAAGAATCAGAAGATCCGGATTTACAGAACCAAGAATATTAAAAGCTTCCATAGCTGTCCGGTAAATAGCTGGTGGAGCAAATAACGTAGAGGCATCACAATACGTCCGGATTTGATCAATAAAGACGGGATCGTCTTCTACAATAATGCAAGAATACATAAGTTTAGTTACAAGTGAGTAAGGTTAAAAGTATATGAAGTTACATCAATAACCATGCATCATCAACTTAAAAAAGAGCACATACGCGTAAATATAGATATGATATTTAATCGTACATGCATTAAATATGCATGTTGGGCTATAATTGGCTGATTTTCGTGTTTGTAGGACAATCCATCTATTTACGTTTGTGTAGCTTTGGTGATACTACTTTAAAAAATGGCAATACATGTGGATTGTTAATGTATTCATGCATAGAATATGCACAAACGCACTGCTTTGGCCCTGATCGCTTATTTATGGATATAATTTTGCGTCTAATACTGCGAAGACTTAGCGCATACGTCTGAAAAAAAGGATGAGTTACGCTGAAGTTTGTTGTAAACTGAATTAACCAGCGTATGTATCGTACAACGGACAGTATCGCACGTATAAAAGAAGAGTGGAAAAACAACGTGCCATCTTTTGTTTGGCAACGGGTAGATCCCTCTTTTCAGTTAGAAGATCTGACTCCGGATATGATAGACCGGATCGGTTCTATTCTGGAAATGGTATGTTGTCCGGGAATTTACAGTTATCACATTATAAACACAACCACCCTTAGTCCGATATTCGTAGGTGGAGCAGTTGAGCACACGTATGGCGTCAGACCTGATGAATTTCTAACGCATTCGTTTGAAGATCTGGTAACAATCTACAAACATCCCGATGATCGTAAGGCATTCCTTGAGTTTGTGCAGAAGGCTATTGAGTTTTCAATCGAACGGGGTATTGAACGCAGCGTTAAGCGTAGCTTTTATTATCATCAGCAAACCAAAGACGGCAGGGTTTTTCAGGCACTTCAGCAGGGACAACCGGTTTTCTGGAATGCCAATGGTTTCCCGATTGCTTTACTTGAAGTAATCGTTGATATATCTCATATCAGGGCGGCTGATGCACCGCCTATGATGAGTTTACTGGATATGCATGACCCGTCACATCCTGAATTTTTTACGATGCATGTAACTCCGTCGTCGCCGGTAGTGGAAAGCTTATGTCCCCTGACCAGACGCGAACTGGAAGTACTACGCTTGCTGGCTGAAGGTAACACCAGTAAACAGATTGCCTGGCTTTTAGGGACCAGACCGAATACGGTGAGCACGCAACGTCAACGCATTCTGGAGAAAACAAAAACCCAAAGTACAATGGAAGCTGTTCAGCTGGCCATGCGCTCCGGGTGGTTGTGATCAACAGCAAGGCAAAAGTAGGCAAACCGAATGTTGACTGCAATACTGATTATTAAGTATTGCAGCGCCGTGGCAAAAACTGTTGTTTTGTGGCACTGTCCAGTTAGTATGTAAGCATACATAATTGTGCATATGTTTCGCAAAACTTTATCTGATCAACGCTTAACGGCATCATTTTTATATTGACCATCAGATCTCGTCCGACTTCTATAGAGTTTGGTGATATATATATGTTCAGAAAAGCTGATCTTTTTCTGAATAGGTGGATTACGTATAAGATAACCGTTAGTTATTCTGGGTATACCCTGGATACTGTCGATGACCATAGGATCGCTTGTTGAAAGCTACTATAGCAACTAAGATAAAGTAAATTTAGAATATGCAACACGTATACTTATTTAGTCAAAAGCTTGACTTCCTACGAGCGGCCTGTCACAATACGGGTAAGTTTCTGTGCAACGCAGGGAAAGGAAACTTAACTGCTTTGCTAACATTCGTGATACTATTTGCAGGGTTACATTTACCCGCTAAGGGTAGTTCTATAGTACCTAAAAGGCTACCAGTACTGGTAAAGGCAGCTCTAAAATCGCCGGTTAGGCTTAATAAAAAAGTACCAGCATTTAACTTGGAAAGGAAGCAGCGCGCCAAGAGCTTAGCTGACTCCGACGGCGATGGCGTTACCGACGACATCGACTTCGACGACGACAACGACGGTATTCCCGATACCGTTGAAAACTGTACCCTGCCCAATTATCAGGCCAATTATGTGAATTCCCTCGTTACGTTCAACGGGCGACCCACAACTACAAAATCCGGTTCGGTATCGGTTACAGCCGCCGGCGTGTCTGGAACAACTGGAAACCTCACAACATTAATCACGACCGGCGACTGTGGGGCAGCATCGCCCGACTGAGGTACGGCCGATATAAATTTCTCAACCGCCGTTACCAATGCCGTATTTATCGTCGATGCGATGGAGTTTGCGGTAGAGTATGCCGAAATAGAAGTAATTACATACACAGGCACACCCGTATTGAGCTATACGGCCATTAATAATAACGCTACCATTACACAGATAACCCCAACCAAGTGGCGAATCTCTTCCGGGGCAAGTTGTGGCAATTCTCTGATTTGCTCCTCGGGTGCAACCATTCAGATATCGGGGGCTTTTTATTCAAAAATCCGGTTTATTGGCGGATCGAGGGCGGGTGGAGCAAACACCAACTCTACTTCTTGCCGGTCTCTGGCCCTTAACCTGAGCGACGCCGTTGTTCAGGGTTCCTGTGATGTAGACATTGATAACGATGGTATTACCAATGATCTGGACCTTGACTCCGATGCCGATGGCTGCCCCGACGCCATTGAAGGTACCGCTCAGTTTACCAATGCCAACCTGGTCAATAGCAGCATGGCGGGGGGCTCTACCAGCATTACCAAAAACCTGGGCACCACCGTTGGCAGCACCACCGCTACTATGGGTATCCCTACCCTGGCCGGAACCGGACAACGCGCCGGTTATAGCCAGTTTGCCACCATTACTACCTGTGCCGATGCCGATAACGATGGCCTTGCCGATGTGTATGACCTCGACGATGACAATGACGGTATTCTGGATACCGATGAGTGTACTGATCTGAGCCTTCCATATAAAGTATATACCTATAACCGGCCTGGCCCTGGCTGGGAAAAAAATGTTGAATATGTTATAACCGGGCAAAAGCCGATAAGCCTTACAGTCAATCAGAACATTACGGGGTCTGATTTAACCTATAATAGTGTAAACTGGAAATTACTGGCGGCCAATGTCTATCCCGACGAGGCTGGGCGAATTACCGTTAACCTCATTCCCAAAACCACAACGGCCATTAGTGGTACGTTTGTGGCTGCCGACGCCGTTCTGATCTCGAACGGTGTGAATACGTATGTTATTGATAACTCCAGCGCATCAGGGTTCTCCACCACTGGCGTCTGGACAGCGCAGACAAATACGGCGGCCTATCTGGGTAGTAACTACTTCGGCTCGGCCCCAAATTCCGATCTGAGGGCCACCTGGCAGTTTTCTACCGTTCCTATGTCGTTTACTTCATCGGCCTGCGATGTGGATGGCGACGGCATTGCCAACTACCTTGATCTGGACTCCGATGCCGATGGTTGTGCCGATGCGGTAGAAGGCGGAGGCTCCTTTAAAATAACCAACCTGGTCAGTAGCAGCCTGGCGGGGGGCTCTACCAACATTACCAAAAACCTGGGTACTACGGTTTCGTCGGCAACTGCTACATACGGTATCCCAACGGTTGCCGGTACGGGCCAAACCGTAGGAACCAGCCAGAGCGCAACAGTACAGGATAGCGATTGCCTGGCTGTTGACTCCGATAACGACGGTATCACCGATGACCTGGACCTCGACGACGACAACGACGGTATCACAGATATAGCAGAAAGTTGTGGGCCTGTTATGGCTCCCACAAACACCAATTTCACGGGTTCCGGGCTGACGGGCGAAATAAAAGTGCCAACAAGCTGGACAATTGTTAATGGATCACCTAATCTGGTTAACCAAAATACATCTACATACGCAAACTGGTCATGCTCAGTGCCTTTGCCACCAAATGGCCATACATCCTGGTCGTTCTTTAACACGGGCGAGTCTATAGGAACAACCATCAACGGTTTGGTAGTTGGCAAAGCCTATCAGTTTACTTATTACTACGGTACATTTGGCGTACAGGGGACTACCGCTGTTGCCGGCATCGTTACGAAGCTGGGTAGTACAGTTGTTGATTCATTTACACCTACACCTACGGCTGGCTGTGGCTGGGGATCACGTGTACTGTCATTCACGGCTACGGCTACTTCGCAACTCCTGAGCTTCTCGGCTACAGGGGCTGCCAATGGTAATGCCAACATTTCGGTGTCGGATGGAGGACTGACCACATTCTGCGATCTGGATGGTGATGGTATTGCCAACTCCCTGGATCTGGATTCAGATGGCGACGGTTGCCCCGATGCCATTGAAGGCTCAGCGAAGTTTACAGTGGCCAATCTGGTGAACAGCAGTATGGCGGGTGGCTCTACGAATGTGACCCAGAACCTGTGCAGCAGCACGGCCTGTGTGGGCAGCACCTCGGCTACAATGGGTATCCCAACCCTGGCCGGAACGGGCCAAACCGCAGATTATAGTCAGCTTAGTGCTGTAAGTGCCTGCCTTGACAGCGATAGTGACGGTGTGGCCGATGTGTATGACCTCGACGACGATAACGACGGTATGACAGACGTGGCAGAGAGCTGTGCGCCTGTTGTTTCTCCCACAAACACTAACTTCACGGGTTCCGGGCTGACGGGCGAAATAAAAGTGCCAACGGGCTGGGCAATCGTAAACTCGTCTCCCAATCTGGTAGACCAAAGTACATCTACATACGCAAACTGGTCATGTTCAGTGTCTTTGCCGCCAAATGGCCATAAGTCGTGGGTATATTTCATTACTGACGAAGCGTTTGGAACAACCCTGAATGGGCTGGTAGTGGGTAAAGCCTATCAACTGACATACCATTATGGTAGATTCGGTATTCAGGGCACTACTAGTTTGGCCAAAATCAATGCCAAACTAGGCAATACAGTTATCGATGCATTTACGCCTGTAGCGGGTTGTGGATGGGGAACAAGGGTGGTTTCGTTTACGGCAACCGCTACTTCGCAACAATTAAGTTTTTCGGCCACAGGACTAGCCAATGCGAATGCAAATATTTCACTCTCTGATGGCGCACTGACCACATTCTGCGATCTGGATGGTGATGGTATTGCCAACAATCTGGACCTGGACAGCGATGCTGACGGTTGCCCCGATGCCATTGAAGGCGGAGGGAAGTTCACTACGGCCAATCTGGTGAGTAGCAGCATGGCGGGGGGCTCTACGAATGTGACCCAGAACCTGTGCAGCAGCACGGCCTGTGTGGGCAGCA
>NZ_CAMFHL010000167.1 GCF_945952095.1 uncultured Arsenicibacter sp.
GTGATAAAGACCTCACCGATGCCGACCGGTTGCAGCGTAGTCTGGTTAACCAGGGCACCGTTGAGGGTGGCCCGCACGGTCAGTATGTACCAGCCGCCGGATCCGGTGATGACGCCGTAAAACAGGTTTTTCTGCGGATCGCGCTGAAGCGCCTGCCAGCCTGTTGCTACTCCCTGACCGGCCGAGACGGGGGTGAGTTGTGCCTCAATCTGATCGGCTGCCACGCCGTTGATCAGGCCGCTGACCAACAGCTTACCGGTACCGTCGCTGCCGCGCTGGACGACCAGGCGGGCTACCGGAGCGGTGAGCTGCAATTGTGCAAAAACAGGTGTAGTTATCAGTAGAAACAGCCAGATCAGACGTCGCATTTATGTAAATGAGTGAAAGAATGAATGGGTGGAAACAGTACCGGAATGTCCACCTGCTATACGGCCTGCTGACCGCACATTATCAATTACCTGCCTGCAAAGATGCAGTCTAATTTGGCAAAAAACGATTGAATTGAGTGTATGGTTTAAACAGAGTGACTGATTGAAGACCGCGCAGATGAATAATTTTTCGGGTTAATTATATCGCAGGGCTTGGCTTAACCGTTGTTTAATGGAATTTTTGCCTGTCCGTTTTCGACAAAAATTACCGAATGAGAAAAATTCCGGTTCGCGGGCTTGCCCTGCTCTTACTGACTTCGACGGTTGCCTGCCACCGTCCGTACGCCTTACTCCAGCGCACGCCAACTGAACATTTTACGACAAAGCAGCCTGTAGCGCCGGTGCATCCGGCCGATATGCCTGCCGATACAGCCCGGCCTGAAATCGCTTTCGAGGCACTGCCTGCCGAAACAATAACGCCTGATATCCTGGCAAGTGCTGATCAGCAGGTGGCGGCCACGTCGGCCGGCAAGCAGGTACAGCGCCGGTTGCAGCATATTCAGCGGTTGCTGGGTGCATCGGCCAGTGCGCCGGTTACTGAACCGCAGCAGCCCCGCCCGAAACCGAAAACGCAGCGAAAGGGTATGACGCTGCGGGAGTTTCTGGGGCTGCCTGAGAAAAAGCCGAAAACGGCCTGGGAGCGGATCAACTGGAACCTTAAAGCCGGGGTAGTACTTATCCTGCTGGCCGTCGTCTTTGCCTTACTGAAAATCAATCTGCTGGCCATTCTGTTCGGTATTTTCGCCATTCTGATCCTCCTGCGCGGTATGCGGAAGACCTGGAAACGCGGCAGTTTCCTCGGGCTATAAATCCTGCACATCCGGTACTGAATCCTGTACAAACGGTAGGATGAACCGGCCGTATCTTTGCCCTGTTATCAAAAGAGCACAGCCATCTGTGCTTTCCTGACATGGCAACAACAACCAAAGACCCCGTCCGCGGCGGTCAGCAACATAGACGCAAAACGCTGCCCGTACTCGAAATGAGTTGTGCGGCCTGTGCCGTCAGCGTAGAAAGTACCTTAAAATATACGCCCGGGGTGTTCGATGCCTCGGTCAATTTTGCTACACAGACCGTAGCCGTCGAGTATGATCCGGCGGCTACGGATCTGCCTTCCCTCCAACAGGCCGTTCAGCAGGCTGGCTATGACCTCGTGATTGAAGACGATGAGGAAGAAAGCCGTCAGCAGGCCGAAGCCGCCCGTCAGCA
Source organism: uncultured Arsenicibacter sp. (assembly GCF_945952095.1). Lineage (GTDB taxonomy): Bacteria > Bacteroidota > Bacteroidia > Cytophagales > Spirosomataceae > Arsenicibacter. The sequence continues at coordinate 1,638 of NZ_CAMFHL010000167.1, forward strand.
GCAGTATCAGTCGCTTACCCGCCGCCTCATGGGCGCAGCCATACTGTCGGTGCCGGTTGTCATTCTGGGCATGTTTCTGATGAACGTACCGTATGCCAACTACATGATGCTGGTACTCAGCACGCCCGTGGTATTCGGCTTTGGCTGGCCGTTTTTTGTGAATGCCTGGAAGCAGGCCCGTCACGGCAAAGCCAATATGGACACGCTGGTGGCGTTATCGACCGGTATTGCCTATCTCTACAGCGCCTTCAATACGATTTTTCCGGACGTCTGGCACCGGTTCGGGCAGGCTGAGCATCCGCATGTTTATTTTGAGTCGGCAACGGTCGTGATTGCCTTTATCCTGCTGGGCAAATGGCTGGAAGAACGGGCAAAGGCCAATACGACGGCATCCCTGAAAAAGCTGATGGGGCTTCAGCCGAAAACGGTGCGGATTGTTGCCGGCGGGCAGGAACAGACCATTCCGCTGGCGCAGGTGCAGGCCGGTATGGTGGTGCAGGTACGGCCCGGCGAGCAGATCGCGGTCGATGGCCGTGTACAGTCCGGTCAGTCGTTTGTTGATGAAAGCCTGATTTCCGGTGAGCCGGTACCGGTCGGAAAAACGGCCGGTAGTCCGGTGTTTGCCGGTACGCTGAATCAGAAAGGCAGTTTTCTGTTTGTGGCTGAGCAGGTCGGCGGAAAAACCATTCTGGCGCAGATCATCCGGCGGGTGCAGGAGGCGCAGGGCAGTAAAGCCCCTGTGCAGCAACTGGTCGATAAAATTGCCGGTATCTTTGTCCCGGTAGTCATGGGCATTGCATTGCTGACGTTCATTACCTGGCTGGTGCTCGGCGGCGAACAGGCACTGCCGCAGGCCCTGATGTCGATGGTAACGGTGCTGGTCATTGCCTGTCCCTGTGCGCTCGGGCTGGCAACGCCGACGGCGGTTATGGTCGGAATCGGGAAAGGGGCTGACCTGAATATTCTGATCAAAGATGCCGAAAGCCTGGAGCTCGGGCACAAGGTGGATACGGTCGTGCTCGATAAAACGGGTACCATTACGGTTGGCAAACCTACGGTCACCGACTGGTATTGGGCCGATGGCGTGGATGTACCGACGGCTTCCGCTGTACTACGTGCCCTGGAAAGCCGGTCGGAACACCCGCTGGCGACGGCGGTTGTGGAAGCCCTGAACGTACCGGACGCGGCGTTATCGGGTTTTGAGAGCCTGACCGGCCGGGGCGCAAAGGGGATTTCCGGCGATAAAACCTACTGGATCGGCAATCAGCGGCTGATGGACGAACAGCATATTTTGCTGCCGGATCAATTGCTGCAACAGACTGCGTCGTTACGGCAGTCGGCGAAGACGGTTGTCTTTTTTGCGGATGCTACGCAGGTGCTGGCGGTGCTGGGCATTACCGATCCGGTAAAACCAACCGCAAAGGCGGCTATTGACGAATTGAAGCAACAAGGCATTCAGGTCTGGATGCTGACCGGTGATAATGAAGAGACGGCTAAGGCGGTGGCCGGTCAGGTGGGCATAACACAGGTCCGTGCCGGTGTGTTGCCCGACGACAAGGAGCAGCTGGTGCTGCAACTGCAACGCGACGGCAGAGTAGTGGCCATGGTCGGCGACGGCATCAACGATTCACAGGCATTGGCGCGGGCAAACGTGAGCATGGCGATGGGCAAAGGGTCTGACATTGCGATGGACGTGGCCCACATGACCCTGATCAGCTCCGATCTGCTGCTGGTAGCGAAGGCGCTGCAGTTATCCCGCCGGACAGTACGGACCATCCGGCAAAATTTATTCTGGGCCTTTATTTACAACCTGATTGGTATTCCGATAGCGGCGGGGGCATTGTATCCGGCGTTCGGCTTCCTGCTAAGCCCGATGATTGCGGGTGCGGCGATGGCCCTCAGCTCGGTATCGGTAGTGACCAACAGCTTACGATTACGGTTTATTAAACTATAAAATAATGGAAACACTAACGTTCAAAACCAATATCAAATGTGGCGCCTGCGTCGCGAAAGTAACCCCGGGACTGGATGCGCTCGAAGGCGTTACAAAATGGTCGGTCGATTTAACCAGCCCGCAGCGGGTGCTTACCGTTGACGCCGACGGCGCTACGCCTGAAGCCGTACAGGAGGCCCTTGCCGGAGCCGGTTATAAGGGAGAACAAATCTGATATAAACCGGAATGATAGTCCGGCTGCGTGCATAGAATAGTGGCACCACTGAAACAGATCACTCTCTGACAGCTGATTCAGTCGGGCCACTATTTTTTAACGGGGAGTATCCTTCCGCGCTACATTAGCTGATAAACCGTATGGTAAGCGGATACCGGTAATACTCACCATTATTAGCCTTGACGCCCGCCACAACGGTTAATACCAGCGCCCCGATACCGACAACCCAGATCAATAGTAAGCCAACCAGAACAATCATTAGTAAAAAGCAGACAAATCCGGCGATGATAATGGTGATCTGAAAGTTGAGCGACTCTTTGGCATGGTACGACACATAGGCAGACCGGTCTTTGTAGATCAGCCAGATGATGAGCGGGGCAATGAAGCCTGCACCGGTCAGGGCCAGCAGGTGGGCCAGCATGGCCCAAGTACGTTCGTCCTGCGGATTGAGTGGCTGAACAGGTGGCGGTGGCGGCAGTTGTTGATTTTCCATGAGGGTTCCGGTTTGGTTTACAGTATAATAGTCACTTATTTTCAGCGAAATGACAATAATTTATGAGGCTGTAAAACAAAAAAGGGACAGCCGGTCCGGCTGCCCCTCAGAAGGTATAAAATCGTGACTTGTATTTCCACGAAGTGGTTTGTTAATAATGACCAACGCAGGAAATAACAGTAATGTCCTCGTCAGTAACTTTATAAATAAGCCGGTGCTCATCCGTTATCCGGCGAGACCAATACCCTTTATATTGATGCTTCAATGGCTCGGGCTTTCCTTTACCACTAAAGGGATTACGTTGTACCTCATTTAGAAGCTCCACAATGCGCAACCAAACCTTACGGTCACGATTGTTCCAGCCGGTAAATTCATCCCAGCCATCAGGATCAAACCGGATAAACCTCATCAGCTCAAGCCGTTCTCCTGCTGAATGGTTTCCCAGTCAGGTGTAATCACAGTTGTTTTCCCTGCCTCTAATCGTTCAATACGGCGATCAATCTCTGCACGCCTGTCGTTTACATCAGCCTCGCTGATGGTAAATTGAAGTGCAGTTGCCAGTTCGCGCAGAACGCCGATATACTGAGGAGCCACATTATCAAGAACAAGTCGCATAATCTGATGTTGTCTGTTGGTTTAAAACCATTTCTGCTGTCAGACAAGTTCCACTACCCAGTCATCCTGCTCGACAACGACGCCTTCGCGGAGAATAACCTGCTTGACGGTGCCTTCGCGCGGGGCGGCCACGATGCTTTCCATCTTCATGGCTTCGATCACAAACAGCGGCTGGTTTTTCTTCACCACATCGCCGGCTTTCACCATAATTTTCGACAGACGACCCTGTAGCGGTGTCCCGACGTCGCCGTCCTTGCTGACTTTCTGGTTTTGCGGGCGGTCAACCTTCTGCGACTTATCACGGACTTTTACCTGACGGCTCTGCCCGTTCAGTTCGAACGTGATCGTCCGCATCCCCTGATCGTCAGATTCCGACATGAAGAGCAGACGTACCAGAATGTTCTTGCCTTCGTCGATCGGGATCATGATCTCTTCGTTCTCTTTCAGGCCGTACAGGAACGCCGGCGTCGGAATAATACTCACCTCGCCGTACTGTTCGCGGGCTTTGTAATATTCGTCGTAGACTTTCGGGTACATCTGGAACGACAGGTAGTCGAGGAAGCCTTCGTTATTTGGATATTTCGCCTGGAATTTCGCGAAATCTTCGTCAAAGTTGATCGGGGCGAGGTGCTCGTTCGGGCGGCTGGTCAGTGGCTCGTCGCCTTTCAGCACCACATCCTGCACCTCTTTCGGGAAGCCGCCGTAAGGCTGCCCCAGAATGCCTTTCATCAGTTCTTTCACCGACTCAGGGAACGACAGCGACTCGCCGCGGCTGAGGACATCCTGCGCCGTCAGGTTATTCGAGGTCATGAACAGGGCCATATCGCCAACCACTTTCGACGATGGCGTAACCTTCACGATGTCGCCGAACAGCTGGTTGGCCACCGAGTAGTTCTTCTTCAGCGTCTCGAACTTGTCGCCCAGACCAAGGGCAATGGCCTGCGGTTTCAGGTTGGAGTACTGGCCGCCCGGAATCTCGTTTTCGTAGACTTCGGCGCTGCTGGCTTTCATACCCGACTCAAACGGATAGTACCATTCGCGGACATCTTCCCAGTAGTTTGAGTAGGCATTGAGCGAGTGCTGGTCAACGAGGCATTCGCGCTCATGTCCTTTCATCATCGCTACAACCGAGTTAAAGTTCGGCTGAGATGTCAGACCCGATAAGGCACCCAGCGCACAGTCAACGATGTCGACACCGGCGTCGATGGCTTTCAGGTAGGTAGCGGCCTGAATACCCGCCGTATCGTGGGTATGCAGGTGAATCGGGATGTTTACGGCCTTCTTCAGCTCCGTAACCAGCTTTTCGGCAGCCAGCGGCTTGAGCAGACCGGCCATGTCCTTGATTGCCAGCATGTGCGCGCCTTCGTCTTCGAGCTGACGCGCCATGTCGAGGTAGTACTGAAGCGTGTATTTATGCTGATTCGGGTCGAGGATGTCGCCGGTATAACAGATGGCGGCTTCGGCAATACCGGTCGTCCGCTCGCGCACGGCACGGATACTGACTTTCATCGCTTCTACCCAGTTCAGGGAGTCGAAAATCCGGAAGACGTCGATGCCGTTCTCCCATGATTTTTCCACAAATTCTTCAATCAGGTTGTCGGGGTAGGCCGAGTAACCAACCGCATTCGAGCCACGGAACAGCATTTGCAGCAGCATATTCGGCATGGCTTCGCGGAAGGCCTGTAAGCGTTTCCACGGGTTTTCGTGCAGGAAGCGCATCGTTACATCGAACGTAGCACCGCCCCATACTTCCATAGAAAACAGTTCCGGATGGCTTTTCGCAAACCCTTCGGCTACTGCCAGCATGTCCTTCGTCCGGACACGGGTGGCGAGCAGCGACTGGTGGCCGTCGCGGAAGGTGGTATCGGTATAAAGTACCTGCTTCTGATCACGGACCCACTGCGTAAACTTCTCCGGCCCCAGGTCGCGGAGCATGTCCTTATTCCCTTTCGGATATGCAGCATACGGGTCGAAGGCAGGTACCACCGGCTGGCGGAAAACTTTTGTCGGGTCCTTAAATTTCACTTCCGGATTGCCGTTTACAATCACCTCGGCCAGGTAGCGCAGGGCGCGTGTTGACCGGTCATTGGTTTTCCGGAGATTAAACAGTTCAGGGTGGTTCTCAATGAACGATACCCGTGCTTCACCGCGCTGGAAAATCGGGTGGCTGATAACGTTCAGCAGGAACGAAATGTTGGTTTTTACACCACGTATCCGGAACTCGATCAGGGCGCGGGTCAGTCGCTGGGTCGCGCCTTTCAGGGTCCGTCCGCGGGCGGAAACCTTCACGATCATGGAGTCGAAGTACGGCGAAATACGCATACCGGCGTAGCTGCTGCCTTCGTCAAGACGGATACCGAAGCCGGCCGCGTTCCGGTAGGCTGTGATCGTGCCGAAATCCGGTTTGAAACCGTTGCCCGGGTCTTCGGTGGTAATCCGGCACTGGATGGCGTAACCGTTGAGCGGTACTTCGTCCTGGTGGTTGATGTAAATACCGTTGTCGGACAGTTTGTAACCCATTGCCACCAGAATCTGCGTGCGCACCAGATCGATGCCCGTTACTTCTTCCGTGATCGTGTGCTCAACCTGAATCCGTGGGTTTACTTCGATGAAGTAGATATTTTCCTGCCGGTCGACCAGGAACTCAACGGTACCGGCGTTGTAGTAGCCGGCCTGCCGTCCGATCTTCAGGGCATATTCATACAGTTTGTTTTTGGTGTCCTGCCGGAGGCCAAACGACGGCGCTACTTCGACCACTTTCTGGAAGCGGCGCTGCACTGAGCAGTCGCGCTCGTAGAGGTGAATCAGGTTGCCGTGCTGGTCGCCGAGGAGCTGAACCTCAATGTGTTTCGGATCTTCGATGAACTTTTCGAGGAAAATCGTATCGTCGCCGAACGCGTTTTTTGCTTCGTTACGGGCCTCGTTGTACGACCGCTCGAAATCGTCCGGATTCCGGACCACCCGCATACCACGGCCACCGCCACCGGCTGCCGCCTTAATCATCACCGGAAAGCCGATCCGCTCCACCTCTGACTGGGCCAGGCTAAAGTCCGACAGATCAAGCCGGGAATCCGGAATCATCGGCACATTCGCTTTGGTCGCCAGGTTTTTCGCCCGTACCTTATCGCCCAGCGCATCCATCGCCTCAGGAGACGGCCCCACGAAAATAATGCCCTCTTCGCGGCACCGGCGGGCCAGCGTTACGTTCTCAGACAAGAAGCCATAACCAGGGTGAATGGCGTCAATCCGTTTATGTTTGGCCAGCGCAATAATGCTTTCAATGTCGAGGTAAGGCTTTAGCGTTTCATCATCGCGACCGATCTGGTAGGCTTCATCGGCTTTATAGCGGTGAAGCGAATAGCGGTCTTCGTACGTGTAAACAGCAACAGTTGTAATGCCTAATTCTGTCGCGGCCCGCATGATGCGGATCGCGATTTCGCCCCGGTTGGCAACCAGCAAACGATTAATCGGACGGATGTATTCTTTCATGTTGGGTTCATGACCGGTTATCCGGCAAACGAAAGAGTGAATGACCACATAAACAACTTGTACCCGAAGGGTAAAAATTGTTTACAATTACTACATAATTTTCAATTAAGGCGGATGCTGATCGAAGTGTTTGCTAATGGTTGAGCAATTTCATTGAAAATTTTGAAAAAACCTTAATTTGCCGAATGATATAAGGTAAAGTCAAGTTTTTATAAGAATATTGCAGTCATAGTATGAGGATAGTCATGCATGAAGAATAATTGTAGTCTCCGGCAGTTTTGCCGGCAGCAGGGCGGCTAATGTCCAGAGTCCATATTGCTCACACCGCTCATGGCCGGTAGCGAAAACGGCCGGAGACTGGTGGGTTTTCATCGCAGCCGGGCGGTACTGACCGGTGATGTACAGATGAACGCCACGGCTGACAGCTTCGTCCAGTAACGCCTCATTCATCGCGCCGACAACGGCTACGCGTTGAATATTTCCGGTCAACTGCCCTGCCGATATCTCGAAGCCATTAAAGATGCTTTCCAGTTGATGCTCCCACTGTTGCTGCGTGGCAGGGGCTACACTGCCGATCATGCCGATGGGGCGGTGCAGGCCGTTTACCGCTTGCTTATACCCGAATTCTTCAAGGCCGGTCATCTGTAAACAGCTGGCCAGCTGGACATTATAGCCCATCGTAAGCTGTTCGTCAAACGGGAGATGATGGTAGAGAACCGGAACGGGTAAGGCGTTGGGAGAAAGCTTCCAGGGACGATGCAGCCAGACCGCATCCAGTTGCTGTTGTTTAACCCAGGCAGTCAGTCCCGGCCACGGCTCAAGGGCCAGCCCGAGGCGGGTAACCGGATGGCCGGATGCTTTCCCGGCGTAAAGGCCGCCACGTTCGTCGGTGTCGTAGCGGTCGGTGTGCATCAGCTCGTCCAGATGCTGAAGGATGCGGTTAATGGTTGGTGCAGACATAATCTATCTGCGGAGCCGCCATAGCAGATGGTCCGCAGATAGGAATAACATCGGAGAAAAGGTATTGTTACACTTTTACTAGTTTCCACTTCCCTTGCCGGAAAATGATGACGGCGATTACGGCCAGCAACGACTCGCTGATGGCAACCGACCAGAATACGCCCGACGGGCCGAAATTGAGCACTTCGGCCAGGGCATAGGCCAGCGGAATTTCGATCAGCCAGAAGCAGACAATGTTAATAATCGTCGGCGTTTTGGTATCACCTGCCCCGTTGAACGACTGGCTGATGACCATGCCATAAGCCCAGAATACGTACCCAAGGCAGAAAATCCGCAGGCACTGTACTGCAATATCGACTACCGCCGTCGTGTCATTGAACACCCGCACAATCGGTTCGGCGCCGAGGTAAAAGCCAATACCGACCAGCAGCAGAAACACAAAGTTGCAGAACGCCGCCCGCCATGCCGAGGCTTCGGCCCGGTCGGGCTGATTGGCGCCCAGATTCTGGCCTACCAGCGTAGCGGCCGCATTGGCCATACCCCACGACGGCAGAATAGTAAAGATGATGATTCGGATCGCGATGGTATAACCGGCTACCACATCACTGCCGAACGTCGATAAAATACGGGTCAGAAACACCCAGCTGGCGGAGCTGATCAGGAACTGCCCCGTACCACCGGCGGCGAGCCCCAGCAGTTGCCGGATCATATCAGCGTTCGGACGAAGGTCTTTGCCAAAGACGGTAATGGTCTTTTTATTACCGAGAAACGCGCTCAGCTGGTAGATCATCCCGACCGACCGGCCGGCCGTTGTGGCGATGGCCGACCCCATGACGCCCATCGCCGGGATAGGGCCCCAGCCAAAGATCATGATCGGACACAGGACAATGTTGATGCCGTTGGCAATCCAGAGCGACCGCATGGCTACGGAGGCTTCGCCGGCCCCACGCAAGGCGCCGCTGAGCGTATACAGCAGCATAATGGCCGGTGAACTGGCAAAAATCATGCGGGTGAAACCGGAGCCGTTGGCAATCAGGCGTTCATCGCCGCCCATGAGCCGCAGAATTTCGTCACCCCAAAGCAATCCAGGAATACCGAGCAGGAGTGAGGCCGCCAGCGAGACCAGAATGACCTGACCCACGGCCATGCCTGCCGACCGGTGATCGCCCTCGCCTACGCGGCGGGAGACAAGCGCGGTCGCGGCAGTACTGAGGCCAATGGCAATGGAATACACCAGCGTCAGGACCGACTCGGTCAGTCCGACGGTGGCTACCGCTTCGGTACCGATTTTGGCAACAAAAAACACGTCAACGACGGCGAACAGCGACTCCATGACCATCTCCAGAATCATCGGGACGGACAGCAGGAAAATCGCCTTGTTGATACTGACGGTTGTATAATTTTTTTCTGAGCCGCTCAACGCAGCCAGTAATAGTTTTAAAAACTTTTTCATGAGGCAAAGGCACTTTGCGGCCTATGATCGTGGCTTGGTGTGCCGCAGACCGATACAGCGGTTGCCGCGCAAACCAGAAGCAGACCAACGCGACACGGTAAATGCCGGATTGACGGATAGATGAATGATAAAAAAGAAAACAGGAAATTATGCATCACGGCAGGGAGCGCGTGACGGCGGTAACAGGAAGTGGTCGCCCGTGCGGGAGGCTTTGCACCCGGACGGGACTTAGCAGGTGATCAGTACCATGAACGTTTGTCGTTGAGCCGCAAAGGTAGTGATAAGTTTCTGATTTTTATTCTTTTGGGTTCAGCCGTTCGATAAACGCTGAACCCAATGTCCCTGCTCACACCTTAATAATAATCCCTTTCCGGTACATAACCCACAGAATACCCAGCCAGATCAGGACGAAGGTGAGGGCACCGGCAAGGGAGGCATTGATAGGCTCGGCGAAGTAGGGGACAAAAAAGGTCTGGTACATCCACTCTTTGGCCCCGAGCTCTTTTCCGTCGGGTGTGGTGACGTGGATCATGTTCAGGATGCGGGGAATCAGGCCGGAAAGAAAGAAAACGGTGATGGCATTGACACCGTAGGCCACGAACGGCTTCGACCATGTGCGGTAGCCCAGTACATCAATCAGGTAGTAGCAGGTAGCCAGCCCGATCATGGCCAGACCACCCGCCAGCAGTACAAATGAGCTGGTCCATAAGGATTTATTAATCGGGAAAATGCCGTCGAAGCAAAGGCCGCCGATAGTGAGTAGCACCCCGGCGGTAAAGAGACCCGCCAGCCGTTCAGTGACAGGCTTGTCCTGCCGCCGCAGCCACGTGCCGGTCAACATCCCCAGCAGACCGGTACCAATAGCCGGCATTGTACTCAGCAGCCCTTCGGGATCCCATACTTTTGAACTCTTCCAGAGGTGGTTGCCCAACAGGCTCCGGTCGAACCACGCGCCGAGATTGGTTTCCGGATCCAGATTGGCATAGCCGACGCCAGGCACCGGCACCAGCGTCATCAATAACCAGTAGCCGATCAGCAGAATGGCGGCAAGCTGTATCTGCTGACGGGCGTTTGTGCGGAGGTAAATAAGGGAGCAGATGGTATACACCAGCGCAATGCGCTGCAAAACGCCCGGTATCCGGAAACTGCTGAAGTCAAAACGCGGGAAAAGGTTCAGAAATGCGCCCAACCCAAACAGGACCAGCCCCCGCTTCACAATCTTCCACTGCGCGCCCCGCATACTGTCTATGCCATTTACGGCCTGTCCGCTACTGCCCAGGGCAAACGTAATCGATACGCCGACGATGAACAGGAAAAACGGGAAAATGAGGTCGGTAGGTGTCCAGCCGTTCCAGGGGGCATGTTCCAGCGGCGGGTAGATGTGGCCCCAATCGCCGGGGTTGTTCACCAGAATCATGGCGGCTACGGTAATGCCCCGGAATGCATCAAGGGATAACAGGCGTTGGCGGGCCGTGCCGGCAGGTGCGGGTTTTGAGACTGGCGTTGAGGTTGCTTGCATGTGCGCGAAACGAAATGTCAGAAAAGAAAACGGGATTACCGGGATCTGTGATACTAAGTTCAGCAAAATCCCCGTAATCCCGTAATACTGTTCTAAAATTAGTACTGCCAGCGCACAAATGCCTCCATGGCTTCGTATTCGGCGAGGCCTAAGCGGTTGTATAGTTCAGCGGTGCCGCGGTTGCGTTCCTCGGCCCGTTGCCAGAACTCGCGCGAATCGGCGCCCTGATACACCACGCCATCTTTCTGCGACTGGTGTTTAAAGATACCGAACCGCTTCTTCATCACCTGATCCGGCGACATTGGTACGGCCATTTCAATCTCGTGAATGTCCCACTCGGCCCACGCACCGCGGTACAGCCACACCCAGCAGTCTTTCATGAAGTCCTTGCCTTTCAACCGGCGAACGGCTTCCATAATGGCGTCCAGACACACCTTGTGCGTGCCATGCGGATCGGCAAGGTCACCGGCGGCGTAGATCTGATGCGGCTTCACTTCTTCGATCAGCTTCATCACAACCAGAATGTCTTCTTCGCCCAGCGGCTTCTTCTCAACCTTACCGGTTTCGTAGAAGGGCATGTTCATGAAGTGCGCGTTTTCGACCGGAATCCCTACGAAGCGGCAGGTTGATTTGGCTTCCCCTTTACGGATCAGGCCTTTCACATAACGCACTTCGTCGGTATCCATTTCGCTGTCCTTTTTCGTACGCAGGAACGCAGCGGCATCCTGGAAAATGCGCGTGGCTTCCGGGCTGTCGATGCCGAATTTCTCGTTGAAATCAACGACGTAATCCGCAAAACGCAGCGCTTCGTCGTCGGCAACGGCAATGTTTCCTGATGTCTGATAGCCGATGTGTACTTCGTGGCCCTGATCGTGCAGGCGCTGGAAAGTACCACCCATCGAGATAATATCATCGTCAGGATGCGGGCTGAAAATCAGACAGCGTTTGCTGGCAGGCTGTGCGCGCTCCGGCCGGAACGTATCATCGGCGTTTGGCTTACCGCCCGGCCATCCGGTGATGGTGCGCTGCAGCTGGTTGAAAACGTCGATATTAATATCATAGGCCTGACCGTACTGCGCCAGCAGATCGCTCATACCATTATCGTTATAATCGCGGTCGGTCAGTTTGAGAATAGGCTTGCCCAGTGTCAGTGACAGGTGGGTAACCGCCTTTTTCTTCATGTTGTTGTCCCAGGTGACCGAGTCAACTAGCCACGGCGCTTTCATCCGGGTCAGCCCCGAAGCAGCAGCTCCGTCAATGACAAACAGGGTATTCGGATGCGTTTGCAGGTACGATGCCGGATTGTGTTCCGTAACCGTGCCTTCAACCGCACTGCTGATTACCGGAGCCTTGCGCTCACCCCAGGCCAGCAGCACTACCCGTTTGGCACTCAGGATGCTGGCAACCCCCATGGTAATGGCTTTACGCGGTGTCCGTGGCAGTCCGCCGAAGTCCATCGATGCCGCCGCCCGTGTCGAGTGGTCAAGCATCATCAGACGGGTACGGGAATTGCTCAGTGAACCCGGTTCGTTAAAGCCGATATGGCCGTTACCCCCGATACCCAGCAACTGGAAATCAAGGCCGCCGGCCGCTTCAATCATATCTTCGTAATGGCGGCAGAATTCAGCTACCTTGTCATACGACACGGTGCCGTCCGGAATATGGTAGTTTCCTGCCGGAATATCTACATGGTCAAATAACTGCTCCTTCATGAAACGCCAGTAGCTCTGCAGCGAGTCGGGCTCCATCGGATAGTATTCGTCCAGGTTGTAAGAAACCACGTTTTGAAAGCTAAGCCCTTCTTCGCGGTGCATCCGAACGAGTTCGGCATAAACCGTTTTTGGTGAAGAACCGGTGGCAAGGCCCAGGATACATGGCGAACCTTCGCGTTGTTTCTGCCGGATCAGAGCGGCAATCTCATGCGCTACAGCCCGTGAAGCAGCCTTAGCGTCTGAGTAAATGTGCGTCGGGATTTTTTCGTACGTGATCGCCGACTGAACGGGGCCGCCCGTTGGCGTCTCAAGTACTGATGATTCGGTAATCATATCGTTGACTTTGACGATGATTGAAAGTGAATTGCAAAGTTCAGGAAAAACAATGTATTAGCGAATGTTCTCCCGGTAAATTTTTAAAATTTTTTAAAAACTAATTGATAAGGCAATCTACATCTGTAAAATGTAGATAATCAGTAGTATATGGTTTTTCGTTTACCGTTTCCGTAAAACAGACCCGTCGCGGGCTGAATTGATCCGTAAAAACCGCACTCATTTTGACGTTTATCAAAATGACTTACCTTTTTGTGTATTTAAGTATACCGGTGCATTGATTTAACGAATTTGTTTTATCATATTTCTGCTTCAAATCATCTCACCAATTGTATGCTTACAACAATACGAAAAAAAATAGTAGCAGGGCTACTATCCACAAGTTTGGTAATAGGATTGACAACCCTCACGACGTCTGCTCAGACAGTTATTGAGCAATTAAAGCAACGTTCTGCCGATGCCAGGCTATCGGTATCGCTGTTACCGCCTGATAAAGCATTTATTGAGCCGGGGAACAGTGACCTCAGATCCACTACAGGACTCTGGAGTAAAAATGGCCTGGTTGCCATTAACGTATACGCGAGTGACGATAATGGCAGTGAATTACTGCGTGCTTTACAGACAGCCGGGCTACAGGAGGCTAAACGGAATGGCCGGTCTATATTCGGCTTTTTCCCGCCGGCAAAACTGGGGGATTTAAAGAATCTGCCGGGGCTGGCGTTTGTTTCACAGGTGTACAAACCGAAACTACAGGCCGGCTCCGTGAACTCACAGGGTGATAAAGCCATGCGGGCCGATATTGCACGGGCTCAGGCCGGGGTAAACGGCAGAGGGGTAAAAGTCGGGGTACTGTCAGATTCGTATGATGCGCTGGGCGGGGCTGCCGACGGTGTTGCTTCCGGTGATTTACCCCCCAACGTACAGGTACTGGACGATTACTTGTTTGAGGATGCTATTGACGAAGGACGCGCCATGGCCGAAATCGTTCATGACGTAGCGCCGGGCGCTGATATCGCTTTTTATACCGCATTTAACGGGGAGGAAGGCTTTGCTGAAGGCATTATTAAACTGGCCGAAGCTGGTTGTAAAGTTATTGTTGATGATATTATTTACTTCGCCGAGCCTATGTTTCAGGACGGTATTGTGGCACAGGCCGTTGATTATGTCGTGAAAAACTTCGGTGTGTCTTATTTCTCATCGGCGGGTAATAATGCCCGCAATTCCTACGAAGCTCCCTTTAAAAGCTCGGGCAGAGTACTGTCTGATCCTTTTCTGGGGACGTTAGGTGTAGCGCATGACTTTGGTACAAATGCAATTACACAACGGATTATTATTCCGGCACGAGGCTCATTTGAGGCAATTCTGCAATGGACAGACTCCTTTTATGGGCTGAACGGGAATACGGCAAAAACAGACCTGGATGTATTGGTTTATTACAACAATGTATTACGTCCTGATCTGTCCAGCCTTAACGGAAATACGTTTTCTGGTCCCGTTGAGCGCGTATCTGTCAGCAATGTTACAT
>NZ_CAMFHL010000168.1 GCF_945952095.1 uncultured Arsenicibacter sp.
CTTCCTGGAAGGTCCGGAAAACTCAGCCAAACTATTTACTTACCATTCAGCGCTTCCCACTGAGCGGTTTCGAAGGTCGGGTCGGTGGGCGAGAGTTTTGGCGGATAAATCAGGATCGCTTTTTGTTGCAGGAGCGCCTTTTGCAGGTCTTTTACCGGCAGCGAGTGCACGGTCTTATTCTGCTGAATACACAGCGCACCGGCCGTACCGGCTGCCTGGCCCAATGCCATCCAGCACGGTTCCATCCGCAGCGTCGAAAAGCCGATGTGCGTGGCTGAGGCCGGTACCGGTGCCAGCAGGTTCTCAATCGGTGCATCGGGCACGATAACGCCATACGGCACAGTGTAGACCGCCGACGGATAGCTCAGGAAACCATCGAGGTGAATCCGGCCTTTTTCCCGCTTCCGGACCGCGTGCGAATCCAGCGCGTAGTGACTGGCGGTAATGCTGTCGGCATGCACCGGCGGTCGCCCGCCCGGCTGCGTTGGCCGTGCATCGTGGGCCTTAAAAATGTATTTGCCTTTCATCCGGCGACCTTCGCGCACGTACAGCTGCCGCGGGAAATTGCCGTTGTCGGTATATTCGTCCTTAGCCCAGCCCCATTCCGAACACTGTTTCCGGAACCACTCCGGCAGGGCGAGATCGTTCTGAGCGAAGTAAAACAAGCCTTCGGTATACTCGCGCAGGCGTTGCGCATACCGGTCGCGCCATTCCCAGGCAGAAGTCGGATACGGCCAGTTTTCTTCCGGCAGATCGGTCGAAATAAAGGCCAGGTGCTGGTTGTTGCCGTCGTTTTTGCCATTCGGCAGCTTCACCATGTTGGTCAGCCAGGCAATCCCTTTGGGCATACCCGGCACAACCGGCGGCATACCGGCTTTCGCCAGGCGTTCGTTTTCGGCCTTTTGGGCGTCGGTTAGTTTCAGCACGTCAACGCCCGTATGAATACCGGTTGTCACATCACCCACCAGCGACACATATTCTTCGCGGTTGTAGCGGGCCGGCTTCTGAATCTTCGTCCGGATTTTCGGGTCATTGGTCACACACAGCCGGTAATTGTAGGACTGTACTGCATTATCGGCCTCAAATGTTGAGCCGGGTCCTTCTTTCCCTGCCCAGTGCTTATACACACGGCCGGCACCGACTTCGTCGTATTCTGATTTTCCTTCACGGCCAATCATAAACGGCACACCCGCCGCCGCAATCAGGTCACCTTCGTAGGTAGCATCCACGAACATACTGCCCTGATACGTTTCCGGCTGCCCCGTTTTGCGGTTAATGACCCGAATACCCTGAATCCGGTTCTGCTGAATCGTCAGGTTTTCGGGTTCAAAGTCAAACTGACGCATCGTCAGCACCGTGATGGCCGGATGCTCGCGGAGCAGGTCGTCGAACACCTTTGCCGCTACCGACGGCTCAAAGTGATAGCCATCCGAGCAATCCTTAACCTGCTGTGAATCGGCACCGTACTTCTCTACGTAGTGTTTTTTGATCCGCTGTACGAACTCCAGGAACAGCCCGCCGGTCGCACCACGGGTGGCAATATCAGTAGCTCCCAGCCCGTTGGCAGGCAACCCGCCCATGTAGGCCGTCCGTTCCAGAATCAGGGATTTTTTACCCAATCGGGCCGCTGCCACTGCCGCCATAATACCCCCGGGCGTACCGCCGACGATGATCAGATCATAATCGGCGGCTGCCGGGGCGGCTGACGTATGGATAGACAGTGCAGATAAGCCGGTTGTCAGCGCCAGCCCACCCAGCCCTGACAGTTTTATAAATTCGCGTCGTGTTGAGTACATATCGTTATAATGTAGGGGCGACCCCACGTGGTCGCCCATTAATTGTCGCCCGTTAATAACCGCCCGTTAATATTCACCCGTTTAATCAATATAAAAACGTGTTTCTGAAGTAAGCACCCATCCGCCGTTTTATACCGATGTACCTGATACTTAATAGCCTGGATTTTGCGTCAGCGCCTTGTTGGTTACCGTTTCGATGTTCGGAATCGGCCACAGGTAATCGCGGTTTGTATTGAATACCCGCACCTCAACCACCCGCATATCGGCACGGTTTGGCACAACACTGTAATCCGGCGTCCCGTTTTCGTCAATTTTCGGTGCCGTTGCCAGCAAGCCTTTCGGAATCCGGCCGAGGAAGTTACCCGCGATCAGTTTATCGGCGATTTTCCAGCGGCGGATGTCAAACAGCCGCAAGCCTTCATTTGCCAGCTCGTATTTCCGTTCTTTCCGGACCGCTGACCGCATCGCCGCCTGTGACTGACCGGTTTTGATGGCCGGCATATTCACTCCCGGCCGCTGCCGCACGGCGTTGATGGCATCGTACACCGACTGATCAATCTGGTTGGCTTCAATTTTAGCCTCGGCATAAATCAGCAACACCTCCGCATACCGGATCAGAATCGCATTGATTTCGGAATTACTGCGGTCGTCCTTATCGGTCATGTCCGTGTATTTCCGCCAACAATACCCCGTATAGGTTGCAAAAGCGTGAATAGCATCCTGGTTATCAATGCGCGTGGCCGGTGTCGTGTTATAATTCCAGGTCTTTACGCTGTCCTTGTGGGTCTCAAACTTGAAATTAAAGTAGTTCGAGCCAGGCACGGCCATCGTGTAATCCAGGCGCGGGTCACGGTTCTTAAACGGATCTTTGGGGTTATACAACGGCGACTTGTCGATCGACAGACCGTCGGTACATTCATAGGAATCGACCATGCACTGCCCCGGCACCTTGTTGGATGCTCCCTGCGCATTCCGCGACAGCAGGTTCTGCGGTGTGGCATGTGTCTGTGTGCCTTTCAGGTACTGAAACGCAAAAATGATCTCGGTCGATGTCTGCCCCTTATACGAAAACAACTCCCCGAAATTGGTATGCAGCTTGTGGTAGTTCAGGTCCATAACGGCCTTGGCCGCCGCTGCTGCCACATCCCATTTCTCGTTGTAAAGCGCAAACCGGGCTTTTGTCGCCAGCGCGGCTCCTTTTGTGGCGCGGCCGTTGTTCCGGGCATCGTAACTAACCGGCAGATCCTTCGCTGCCTGATCGAGTTCGTCCAGGACAAACGTCACCAGATCGGCCTTCGGATTCTTGGGTATCTGCGCCTCCGACAGGGCCAGCACATGGGTCACCAGCGGCACCTCCCCGTACAAACTGACCAGATAATGATAGGTATAGGCTCTGACAAACCGCGTTTCGGCCTTGTAACGGGCAAACAGCGCTGCGTCCATTTTACCCTGCAACTTGTCGATATTGTCCAGAATGAAATTACAGCGGGCAATCGTTTTGTACGATTCCTTCCAGACCGACACCACAAACGAGTTATTGCTGTCGTGGCTGCCTTTACCGATCTGCTGCCAGGCACTGTTATTACGGTCCCACGAAATATCGGTCACTACATCGAGCAGCAGCGGTACCGGCATCCCGTCGCTCGGCGTGTAGGTCATGGCTTTGTATGCCCCGTTAACCGCCAGCAGCAGTTCACTTTCGTTGGAGAAAAACGATTCGGCAGACGGCCCTTCGAGCGGATACCGCTCCAGATAATGATCGTTGCAGGCGGGCAGGGTAAGGATCAGACCGGCCGCCAGCATTCCGTATTTTATGTATTTTAACATGATGAGTTCAGCGGTTTATCAGAAGTTTGCGTCGATACCAAAACTGTACAGCTTCACTTGCGGGTAAGCGTTGCCCACGCCCACCGGCGTTTCCACATCATACCCGTTCCAGAATTTGTCGATGGTGAACAGGTTCTGGCCATTGGCGAAAATCCGCAGGTTTTTGATGCCCGCCCGCTGCACTACCGCCGACGGAATCGTGTAACTCACCTGCACGTTTTTCAGGCGCAGATACGCCGCGTTTTTCATCCAGAAGCTCGACACCTTTTCGTTGTTGGCTTCGCTGAATGCCAGGCGCGGGAACACTGCGTTCGGATTTTCCGGCGTCCAGTGGTTTTTGTGCTGTTCCTGTACGGTGCCGCCAAGGTAGAACGGCATAATACCCTGCTGATACAGGAAGCCGTTTGCCTTGCCCACGCCCTGCACCAACACATTCAGACTGAAGCCTTTCCATGACGCATTCAGGGTAGTGCCGTATGTAAACCGTGGCAGCTGACTGCCCAGGACTACTTCATCGCTGGCATTGATGATGCCGTCGTTGTTCTGGTCCTTATACTTAATATCACCCGGTTTGATTACCCCGAACTGCTGGGCGTGACCCGCCACCTCGTCGGCAGTCTGGAACAAGCCTTCGGACACCAGCCCGTAAATCGACGCCGACGGATAACCTTCCCGGTTAACGGTCAGGCCCGTCTGATTCACCCCGCGCATGTCAATAACCTTGTTCGTCAGATCCGAGAGATTGAAGCCTACATCGAACTTAAAGTCTTTGACAGCACCACGGTAATTCAGACCCAGTTCCCAGCCCCGGTTGTCGACAATACCCGCATTCTGCGTTGGCGCACCCAGGCCGATAATGCCGGGGATATCCAGCGTCAGCAGAATGTCGTACGTCCGTTTGTAGAAATAGTCAGCCGTAACAGTAAAATGCGAAAACAGGGTAGCGTCAAGGCCGACATCGGTCATCTCGCTGGTTTCCCACGAGGTTTCCGCATTGGCCATCGTATTCAAGGCAGCTACGTTAACAATCTGCTTGCCAAAGGTATAGGCACCGAAATTGAGATAAGACGTAAAGCCGTATGTACCGGTCGTATTCTGGTTACCTAAGCGTCCCCACGAACCACGCAGTTTCAGTTCATTGATCACGTGCGACAGCGGCTGCATAAAATTCTCCTGCGAAATCCGCCAGCCGGCCGATACCGACGGGAAGAAACCATATTGACGCCCCGCCGCAAACCGCGAAGATCCGTCATAGCGGGCATTGGCTTCGAGCAGGTACTTCTGCTTGTAGTCGTAGTTTATCCGCCCGAAGAGCGACTGCAACGCCCACTCTGATGCGCTTCCCGATGACCGCTGAATATCCGACGCACCGGCATTCAACACCTGATAATCAGGCAGAATAAATCCCTCGCGGTAGGCAGAGTTGTTATCGTTCCGGAAGTCTTCGCGCTGGAAGCCCAGCAGCATTTTTACCCCGTGATCACCAAATACCTTATCGGCCGTTACTGTACCACGCAGGGTGTTATAGAACGACCGGCTGTTGGCTTCGGTCAGTGTACTTTTGGCTGGTGCTAGGAAGCTGAGCGCGCCGTTCGGCTTGTAGGTCTGTACGGCTTTATTGAAGTTTTTGTCGAACGAGATGGCATACTTTGGTGCAAACGCCACTTCGGCCGTCAGCCAGCTGGTTGGCCGGTAGGTCAGAGCGCTGTTCAGCAGTACATACGGATTGTTGTTTTTGCGGGTACCGCCATCGCGCGAAAAGGCAATCGGGTTATCCCCGTTCCAGCCATCGCCCCAGGTACCATTCGAATTGATGCCGATCTGGTTAGCCGGAATCCGGTTCATCCAGTGAAAGACCTCATCTGTACCCCGTCCCGGTTCAATTGTGGTAGGCGCCACAATCTGCAGATCGACCCGTGCGCTGAATTTCTTCGAGAGCTGAATATCGGCGTTGTTCCGGATCGTATACCGCCGGAAGCTTGAACTTTCGATAATCCCTTTCTGATCGAAAAAGCCAATCGATGTCAGAAACCGGATACGCTCGCTCCCGCCATTAATGCTCAGAAAGTGGCTTTGCTGTAAACCGGAACCGGTCAGAACCGCCTTCTGCCAGTCGGTATCCGGATACAGGTCGCGGTTAGCAGCTCCTTCAGTACGGTATTTCTGGATCAGGTCATCCGAGTACAGCGGGGCGCGGCCGACATTTACATAAGCCTCGTTGGTCAGCAGCATGTGATCAACCGCATTGGCCATTTTCGGCAGGTTGGTCGGTGTCTGCAAGCCTACGTAATTGTTATAATTTACCGAAATCCGGTTGCTTTTCGCCCGTTTGGTAGTCACCAGAATTACCCCGCCGGCGGCCCGCGATCCGTAGATCGACGAGGACGCGGCGTCTTTCAGTACCGAAATCGTTTCAATCAGGTTGGGATCAATGTTATCAATCGAACCTTCGATCCCGTCGATCAGCGTCAACGGTGCTGCCTGTCCGATGCCTCCGAGACTATTGCGGATCCGGATAGTTGCCCCGTCACCGCCCGGTCTGCCCGAGTTAGTTTTTACAATAACACCGGGCATGAGCCCCTGCAAAGCCGAAGAAGTCTGCCCGACCGGGCGTTTGGCAATTTCGCCCCCATCGACCGCCGCCACGGCGCCGGTCAGGTTTACTTTCTTCTGCGTACCGTAACCAACCACGACCACTTCTTCCAGCGATTTTACGTCGTTTTCAAGCGAAATGTTGATCTGTGTCTGGTTTTTCACCTCCACTTCACGCGTTTCGTAGCCGATGAATGAATAAATCAGCGTGATGCTGCCGTTCGGTATGTTCAGCAGGTAGTTACCATCCTGATCGGTGGTGGTGCCACGGGTGGTGCCCTTCACAACCACACTCACCCCTGGCAGCCCGTTTCCGGTTTTATCGGTCACCTTGCCGCTAATGCGCTCGTCAACTGTTGTAGCCGATGGCTGCACCGACTGGAGCTGATTCATGACCGGTACCATATTCTGCCCGCCAACGGGAAGCGCCGTTGTATAAGTCATGGCACTAAAGGGCGTCATGACCTCATTGGTTTGCCGCCGGGACATGATAATATAAGCACTCTGATTCAGCTTTTTAAAGCGAAGTCCCTGCGATTTCAGCAAGGCGGTCAGGTTTACTTCCAGCTGGGCAGCAGGGTCAATTACCGCCGACGTCTGCCGGTCGGCAACAACCTTATCTTCAAACAGGATATCAATTCCATAATGGTTTTTCAGGTTCAGCAACTGCTGCTTCAGCGAGTGCTTTTCCCGGCGGGACGCTTCGATTGAGGTCCGCTTTTTGCCCTGTGCAAACGCCCAGGTCTGGGCTTGCACCCAACACGGAAAACCAGTCAACAAGGTACCAGTAAGCCAGGCTATTGGTAACAGCTTTTTCATTGTCAATCAGTTAAAGGGTTGTAAGAGGTTACAGTTTGGGTGGTATGGCAGAGAGCGTCAGGGTTTTGCCGGACCGGCTTACCTGTAGCTCAAGTACTTCGGCAATGGCCCGGATCAGGTCATTTGAGGTACGCGCCTTATAGGTACCGCTCAGGGTACGGTCGGCCAGGGAGGTGTCGGCCAGCCGAACGGTCAGCCCATACGTTTCCCTGACCATATCGACAATCTCGCGCAGCGGCGTGTTATCGAACACAAACTGGTGCGAACGCCAGGCAGCAAATGGTTCATTGGGGGCGTTACGCCCCTGTGTCAGTTCGCCCTGCTCCGACAACGTCACGTAATCGCCTGGTTTCATCATCAGCTGCTGCCGCTGCGCATTAAGGCTCAGGTAACTAAGCTGCACTTTGCCGCGGTTCAGCGCCACTTTCGTGGCCTGCCGGCGGGCCGTAACCGAAAACTCAGTCCCCAGGACTTCTACTTCGACACCATGTGGTGTTTCGACCAGAAACCGCTGGTGTGTAACGGTATGGCGGACATCAAACACAGCTTCTCCCTCCAGCCGGACACGGCGCGTCGACTCACCGAAGCCAAACCGGGGGATATACAATTCTGAATGTCCGTTTAGCGTAACGACCGAACTATCAGGCAGTTTCAGAACACGGGTCTGGCCGAAATCCGTCGCATAGACTTTATACCGGACCAAATCCTGCCCTGCGTAGCCCATCACGCCCAGCAACACACTTGCCGCAGCGGCCCACAGCCATGTCCGGCGCGACTGCCGGCCGATCGGTACCGGTTGCCGGAAGAGGTCGCTTTCATACTGCTCCGTCACGACGGTTTGCGGCTGGTCAATGCGGTGGCGAAATCGGCCGAGGGCCTGATCAATGTCAGGCGCATATTGCGGCACACGCCGTTCCCATTCTTCCAGCCACCGGAAGTACAGCTCGCGGTTAGCGGGCTGCTGCTTCAGCCAGTCAGCAATCATTTTCCGTTGAAGCGGTGTGACCTGACCGGCAAAATAGGCCTGCATTAATTCTTTTGTCACCATGTCAGTTTGATGTGTAATGGGGTAATGAATGCTCATTATTCATTTTACATTATTCATTAATTTTCCCCTATCCAGTTGGCGAGTAAGGCAAGGAACAGGACATTTTTCTGTGTCAGAATTGTTCGGAGCGTGGCAATCGCCCGCAGCAAATGGTTTTCAACCGTTTTGGGTGCGAGGTTGAGTTCGGCGGCAATTTCCTTGTATTTTTTACCTTCAAAGCGGCTCATCAGAAAGATACGCTGCTGTTGGGGTGTCAGCTGACGCATAGCCTCGTCGAGAGCAACCTGCAGTTCATCCTGCTGCATGAGGCGGTCGGGCTGGGCAGCTTCGGCTTCGGGGCGGTCCAGATCGTCCGGCATCGGTTCCTGCCGGTTCAGCTCCCAGCGGATGTAATTATAAGCCCGGTTCCGGACCGCATAGAACAGGTATGCCCGGAACGAGGTTGTTACGTTGAGGTAAATTTCTTTGACCCAGAATGCATAAAACACATCGCTTACCAGGTCTTCGGCCACCTCGCGGTTCTGCACAAACCGGACGGCATGGCTGCACAACGGCCCGTAATATTGCCGGAAGAGCAACTCACACGCCTGCCGCGGGTTGTGCATGAAGGCTTGCCGGATGAAAAACTCACCATCGTCGTCGGCCTGGGCCAGTTCGTCGGCAGGATGCATGGGGACAATACGGGTAGACCATTTTTCTGAGGGCTGATCAGGGTTGAGCTTCGATAACATACACTTCAGGGGTATGACATAGATAAGACAAGATCAGCCCGTAAATCCCCCAGAAATTTTTTATTAATTCTCCAAATAATTAAGAATGTGCCGCTGATGCATTGAAAAGGCATATTCTGCCGGAAAATGATGTAGACATTTATATACCGAATGCTACCGACGCTGCGCTGTTATGTCCCTGACGGGACAATGGATGTGGTTTATAAACCTATTGTTATCAATGGCTACCGGCCGCTACCGACGCTGCGCTGTTGTGTCCCTGACGGGACAATGGATGTACACACCATTTTTTTTTCAGAATCTGACTTACCTTTTGGCACTTCGGCGGATTAAGGCAGTAAATCACCGGGACAGAATGCGTTTACCCATCATGCCGGGTACGTAAATGCCCGTTGATTGTTTTCACCAGACAGCCGCTGTATGCCGAATGTTTTCCCCCGTTTTCAGGACGACCGGGATTTATACGAAGCCCTGCTCCGACGCGATGACCGTGCGTTTGACTACCTCTATGCCGAACTGGCTCACACGTTCAGGCATTGGGTAATTCAGCATAACGGAACCGGCATGGACGCCGAAGATGCGTTTCAGAAGGGATTACTGAAGTTTCTGATCAATCTGGAAAACGGCAAATACCAGCATCAGGCAGGGACCCGGATCACAACGGTGGTATTTGACTACTGTAAAAAAACGTGGCTTACCGAAGCCGGTTCGTACCGGTTCCGGAACCGCGCCAGCCTGAGCGATGCCAGTGATCCGGCAGATACTGCCGATGTGGTCGAGGAGATGCAGCGGGCCGCCGTTGTGGAGATCATGAAGCAGGCACTTCTGCAACTGAAAGACGACTGCCGGCGGGTTATCGACTGGTTTTACATTGACGAAATGCCCCTGCGCGAAATCGCCGAAAAACTCAACATGCGTGAAACCTCGGTTAAGTCGAAACGATACGACTGCACCGAGAAACTGAAAGGGATTTATCGACAACTCGCCACCAAAAGAGGTCTATGAAACTGACCGAAGCACAATATGAGCTGATTGAGGCCTACCTGAACGGGGAGCTTTCTCCCTCCGATCAGGCCTCGTTCGAACAGGATATGGCCCTGGATACGGCCCTGGCGGATGCCGTTGCCTTACAACGCGAAGTTGTCAGCAGCTTCCGGGCCATCGGACTGGAACGTAAACTGCAACAGGCCCATGCACGCTGGCAGGCAACGCAGGAACAGGAGAGCGAACCGGAAGCGGTTGTCCGGCCGATGCCACAGTCAACGCGCCGGTCGGTCAACCGGATGTACTGGCTGGCAGCGGCTTCGGTTATGCTGGCCATCAGCCTGAGCATCTGGCTGTACCGGTCGCAGCAAACGGACCGTAACACCAGTCTGGCATTCAGCGAAGCCTACCAGCCCGACCAGTCCGGTGATCTGAGCAAGAACTTCAGCGCCGATATACAACCCCACCAACAGGCCCGGTTTCAGTCGATTTACCGGCAATACCAGAGCGGGAACTACGATGCGGTGATCAGGGAGCTGAAAACGCTTCCCGCTGATCAGCAGACGATACATTACCGGAATTATATGCTGGGGCTCAGCTATCTGGCCAAAAAAGAACCGGCGAAAGCGGTGCCGTACCTGACTGCCGCGCTGAAAACGCCGACCCAAACACTGCATCAAAAGTCGGAATGGTTTCTGGCGCTGGCCTACCTGAAAAACGGCGAGCAGGCCAGGGCCAGGGACGCCTTACAACGCATCGCGGGCTTAGACAGCCATCCGTATCACGGGCTGGCGGCAAAGGTGCTGTTAAAGTTTTAGGTATATCTAAAACTCCCCGAGGGTTCAAAACCCTCGGGGAGTTAAGCCAGACAAAGCTACTGATTCGTCAGCGTTTTGATCTCCGTTTCCGTCAGCACGCGCTGGTAGATGCGGATGTCGTCCATTGCGCCGTTGAAAAAGTATTCGTAGTCCTTGATCTGGGCTCCGAAGCGCAGTTCACCGCCCGGACAGTTGTCGTAGCCATTACCCGGTAAGGTATTATTGGTCGCAAAAAGCTGTCCGCCAATGTATAGTTTCGCCACGTTGCCGCTCAGCGTAAAGGTCAGGTGATACCACTGATTTGCCAGGATCAGGCTGTGCAGTGTTATCTCCTGCCAGCCTTTCGCCACCAGGCAATCGCCGTTCTGCTTGAAGGCGGCAACCACTTTCTGCTGTAAACCACCGTTTTCCGATGGTTTCAGCTGGGCAGCATACTGCTCGAAATTACTGTCGGCGAAACGGGATTTGTTAAACAGCTGCATGGCCGTTCCGACCGTTGTCGGACGAACCCACATGCTGATGGAAATCGCCGCCGGCCGCAGCGACGCATTATCCGTAATGGCAAAATAATCTGTTATGCCATTAAGCAGGATGGCGCCCTCTGCGTTGCCCTTGCGGTCGGTAATGAACGTCGGTTTCCCAACCAGCCGGGCATTATTACCGGTTCCGCTAACGTCGTCTGTTGAGCGGTTTGTAAACGGCAGGTGCAGGACCAGCCCCGTGTTGGAAACGGCTTCGGCCTGCGTAGTAAAGGTACCGGATGGCGTTCCGTAAATTATTCCCTGTGTGGTACGGGCGTAGGCGCGGTAAGTATAGGTAGTGTTAGGGGTCAGGTTATTCAGCGCCACCGGCACATTACTGCCCACAATCGGGTTGGTAACCTCCACAAACGGCGAACCGGTTATGTCAGGATTCGTAGTAGCCGATGAATAGACAATACCAAACCGGGTCGATACCGGCGACCCCGGATTGTCGACCCGCAGAAATACGCTGGCCGTTTTGTCGCCTACGGTAGGTGTGCCGCTAACCGACACCACCGCCTGCGAGCTTGTCGTAATTGATTTGACGTTACCGTAGCCTTTTCCGGCTTTATTTTCGGCAAAGGCCCGCACATAGTAGACCGTATTCGGACTTAACTGACTGGCCGCAAACGATTTCACTTCGTTCAGAGCCGGCGTACCCGTCAGCTGAATGACCTGATCGTCAACCGTTGGCAGGCTGTTGGTGCCGGAATAGCAAATACCATAGCGCGTTACGGTTGCATTGCCGTTGTCGGCCAGCGACATCCGAAATGTTGCCGAGGAGGCGCCGATAGCTGCCGGGTCCAGGGTCGTTACAATTGGCACGACGGCATCACTGACCTCAATGCTCTGGCTAAGCGGCAGGGTTTGTTGGCATGTGTTGCTCAGCGTAACCTTAACGAGATACTTACCGGCCGTTTTGTAGGTGTGCTGTACAACGGTCGCCGTATCGCTTTTGGTTTCGCCGTCGCCGAAATCCCAGGTAATCGCATCAATAGTGCCCGACGGTTGCCGCAGCGAAATGCTCGTAACCAGCCGTTCGGCCTTTATATCCAGGCTTGCTGTCGGCGGAGTGCACTGGCGGACCTTTAGTTGCTTTGTTGCCGGTAGTTCCCAGCTGTCACAGCTAAGCGCAATGACGGTCAGCAGCAGCAGGGCAATGTAACGGATCACGTGTTGGTCCCGGTGGAAATTTACTTTTTTGTCGTGGTTTTTCACCTTACTTTTGGTGTTTTATTTATGATACTTCACAAAGTTACTATGCTTATTGTCAGGCTAAAGCGACATACAGCTATCGGGTTTACGCTTGTCTGCCTGACGGGTTTTCTATGGACAGGCTGCACGGAATGGACAGTCGACAGTGCGGGCAAAAAGCTTTATCAGACGCCTCAGATTGAAACCCTTACCCTGGTCGGCCAGCCCGGTTACTCGGCGGTATCGGTACAGGCAAAGTTGCTGAACATCACCGAAACGCCCCTGTTATCAGTAGGTATTTGTTATTCCATCAACAATCCGAATCCGACGATTGCTGATCAGACCGTAAAAATCAACCAGAATTTTCAGGCCGTCAATACGTTTCTGATTGAGGATCTGGCACCGGGAAAACAATATACCTATCGGGCCTTCGCCATCAGCAATGCCAATAAAGATGTTCCGGTGTATGGCATCATCCGTACCTTTACCACCGCCGAAATCGTCCCGGACGTACATACCCTCGGACTGCTCTCCACGCCGTCATCCACCTCCGCGCAGGCACAGATGCAGATCAATAACATCAGTCAGCTGAAGCTGAAGGAAATCGGCATCTGCTTTTCGCTCAACAACTCCATTCCAACGCTGGCCGATAATGTCACCAGGTCAGATAAAACAACTGAATTCCGGTCGGTCAACACGTTTTCGCTTAATGAGCTCGCCCCGTCAACCATCTATTACTACCGTGCTTATGCCATCACGCCGCTGAAAGAAAACGAACCGTTCTACGGCAATATCCTGAGTTTTGTTACCCCGCCGCGTACGCCCTAAAACGTGTAACGGGCAACGATTCCGACCCCGGACGATGCCGGTTGCCAGCTGAGTCCCTTGCGGGCTGCCTTTGGCTTTTTAATCAGAAAATAGATCTCAGCAATTACTGCCGCAGAGGCGACTCCGATACAGGCTTTGTAAAGGCCGTTTTTATTACTTGCCTTCTGCGCATCGGCATAGGCTTTATCCCACCGGTCCTTTTCGGCCTGCGTCAGAATTGTACCATCGTTATCAGGATCAACCTCAGCACTAACCTTTTTGAGTTCATCCAGTTTACTGTTAAACTGACTTTTGAGCGTCAGAGCGTATAAGCTCGCCCCCAGCCCAACGGCTCCGATACCCGCAATCATGCCGGTGCGGGCGGGCGATACACTGACAGGAGCCGGTTTGCGAACCACCGGTGTATTTGCCGGTGCCGCCGTTACCGACGGCAACGGCTGTTTAGCGGCTTCGTTTGTTGCCTGCGCGGCCTGCTCTTGCTTCAGATAGGTATCGCTGTTCTGAATCTGAATCCGAAGAATATCTTGCTTAACCGCGTACGAAAGCGCTTCAGTATAGGCTTTTTTTGCCTCGCCGTATTTCTTTTGGGCATACGCTATATTTCCCTGATCTGTCCAGTAATCCGTCAGGTTACTTCTCGTTTGCGGATCGGTCGGATTAATGGTCAGGACCTGTTGCCAGAAACCTACAGCTTCGCTCCCCCGTCCGGCACTGATTGCCTTGGACGCCTGATCACGGAGATACAGACAGCGGTCAATTTCATCAATCTTCGTTGTAGCGTATGTGTCTTTTTCAAAACCAGGCACTTCCAGACAGTTCTGATACTGTTTCCGGGCATCCGCATAGCGGCCTTCTTTCAGAAAATCGTCGGCTTTCTTTTTGTATTTGTCATACTCATCATCCAGCGTCCGGCTCAGCACAGTATGATGCGGAACGCCCTCCGGAGGCGTCACCGCAAAAGCGGGCAGCGCACTTGCCGAAAAAAGCAGTACGGCAATGGTGTACAGTTGTTTCATGCTTACTTGCAGTTGGGGCAATCTATGGGTATGGTGGTTATGAAGTTATAAATTACGATCACATTCCTTGAGTTTAGCCCGGACTTCGGCCGTGTTCATCAGCGCCTGTGCTACCAGATACCATGACCGGGCACCCTCGTATTCTTCCCGTTGAAAAATCCGGTCAGCCTTGGTAAAATAGCTGTTGTATAACTCAGAAGCCATGCCGGCGGGCAGTCCTTCCGTTTCGGCCAGCTGGCGTGCTTTGGCAAACGAGGCCATAGCGGCACTTTTGTTGTTGCCGTTTTTGATAGCGCTTTCGCCTTCTGTAAGCAGTTTCTCATACTCCTGCTGCATCTGTACCTTACGGGCACCGGCGGTCGCAAGCAACTCGTCCGGTGTCGGCCCGGCTGTGGTCACCGGAGCGGCCGACAGGGAAGTTTTTGTCGTCAGTGCTGCTTTTGTAACCGGTACTTCAGGTGATTTCAAGGGTTTTACAGCCGGCTGCACAACCGAAGCAGACCTGGTTGTACCGGATGGTGCCGGACCGTTATTGCCAGCTGCCCGGGCAATTGCAGCACCGGCCGGCGGATCAGGTGTACCCGGCATTTTCCAGACCAGTATACCGGCAAGCAGTATAATCACCGCCGCTACCGGAATGCCCCTGACCCATAGCGGCCGGCGAGCCGGTGCCGGTGGTGCGCTTCCGCTATACACATCCGTCAACGGGCTATCGGTCGCTGACGGCGTAACGGCAGTGCCGGGCTGGTACATGTCCGTAAAGGCTTCCGTGTTCTGACGCAAACCGATGACGTTCTCAACCGGTATCGGCCTCAAGGCATCCTGGCACCGGCGGATGCCCTGCAAGGCTACTGCCTGTTCAGGCTCGTGCGCGAGCACCTCCTCATACAACAATTGTGCATGCGCAAAATCCTGCTGCTTTATCGCCTGATCTGCCTTCCGCAGTAAGCCGTCAACAACGTGCTGATCGAGCAGGCGCAGCAGTTCGTCTTCCTTACGAACCCGCTTACGAATGTCTTTTACCAGACAGCGCTTTACCATAGTACGGTACGGCTCCGGCAACCGGTCAATCCCTTTGGGCAAGGCCACGGTCACGATTTTCTTTTCGATCTCCCGCTTGATCAGCTGCTCACTTCCCTGCCGTGCATCCGAAGCGAATGGCTTTTCGCCCGTCAGCATCTCATACAGGATGACGCCAAACGCCCACAAATCAAGGTTGAAGCTAACGCGGCTACCTTCGATCTGCTCAGGGGCTTTATAGGACGGCGTACCCCGTCCGTCGCTCAGGTCAAAATCAGAGCTGTCAATCTCGTCGTCGCTGACCAGCTTACTGAGCCCGAAATCGGCGATTTTAGGAATAAACCGGTTTTGTTTGTCGCGGGAAATGAGAATGTTGGCCGGTTTAAAATCACGATGGACAATCCGGTGTTGGTGCAGGTGCTGCAAGCCGAGCAAAATGCCCCGCGTAAGATCAAAGATGTCGTCGGCTGAGAGTTGCCGGCGTTTGAGGAGGTCTGCCAGATTACCATCGGCGTAGTACTTCATGATGGCAAAATCGCTGACACCGGTATCGGTTTCGAGCCGGTAGCAGGCGTCGTATCGGGCAATATTGGCCTGTCGCGGCACCCGTTGCGCCAGTTCGACTTCGGCCTTGAGCGACCGGGCATCGGTGCCCTTGAATTCACTTATTTTAATGGCGACCCATTCCGTCTCCACCTGATCCTCTAC
>NZ_CAMFHL010000169.1 GCF_945952095.1 uncultured Arsenicibacter sp.
GCGGGGGGGGGGGAGGGGGGGGGCGGGCAAGGGGGGGGTAAAGGGGGCGTCTGCGCCGGCTGTTGCTGTTGAGGGGAAACCGAAACACTCAAACTGGAAGTCCCTGTTAGCGGGAGCGACGTTGAAAACGGCGCGAAAGGCAAAATACGCCCTTCTACATTTTCTATATCTATTTGTTTGTTGTTTAGTGTTTGGTATTCTATATATATATGCGACTTCCCTAAATTTTGGGGAAGTTCCTGGGAAGTGACCGGGGAAGTTGAGCTTGTACCAGGGGTAACATCCCCAATAACTTCCCCGGATTTTGGGGATGTTGCATCAACATCCCCGGTCACTTCCCTGATTTTTGGGGATGTTGGATTAACTTCCCCACTCACTTCCCCAAAATCTGGTGAAGTTGGATTCAATTCCCCGGCCACTTCCCCACTCTCTTCCCCAAAAATTGGGGAAGTTGGAGCCACTTCCCCGGTAACTTCCCCACTCACTTCCCCAAAATTTAGGGTGAGACGGTAGATCACTCCCTTTCTGGATCCCTGACAAGTACTGAACTCAATCATGTTCCGCATATTCAGTGACCGCCGGATATTGACCAGATTATTGACGGATATGCCCGTGATGAGGCTCAATACCGAGTCCTTAATCTGTAGTGATTCCGGCCAGAGCTTACCTCTGCCGGCTTCATTAAACCGGTGGGCCAGCCGCAGGTAAAACAGGACTTCCGTACCGGAGAATGGTTCTTTGTCGTGCTCTGCCCAGAAACCGGCTATCAGCTTCAGGTAATTCACTTCTACGTAATTCATGGCTGAAATCCTTTCACAGTGATATCCGTATAGTTGACTACCGGCTGCCGCCCCTTGCAGATCCAGCCCCGTTCAATCGCCAGATTAATGGCGGCCCACAGACACAGGCCCGCTACGATGAGAATGACAAACAAGTGTCCCCAACTGAATGCCGGTTGTTTTTCTGATATAGGGTTGTATTTCATTGCAGCAGCCGGAGGAAAGGGGTAATAAGCAGATCAATACACCAGTCGGCTGCCGAACCGGCAAAGTGGCAGACCGTCAGCATGACGACAACGGCTGCCAGCCCGATGATGCAGGGGATGACCCAGGCCATCACGGCCCAGAATATCCTGCGGGCTTCCTGCCGGATGTGTTGCCAGAGCAGGGAAAACCCCATCCGGATCAGGAGACATCCGGCGGCCCAGGGCGTCGGTGAATACACCTGCTGCGGCCCTGCCGAGTGAGCGGATAGTTTCTTCTTTTCCATGGTAGAAAGGTCCGGCCCGGCACTTAGCCCGGTCAAAACGCCGGGTAAGTGGAAAAACCCTAACCTTCTAAAAGCCGGGCCGGTTGTTTTAGGCTTCGTTCGTTAGTTGTTGTTCCTGTTCAAGCAGCTGGGAAATGGTGAGCGAAACGACGGCCGTCTGTTTGCCCATAAAAACGGTGCCCCGTACGGTACTGGCCGGACTCGCCTGCCAGGCGGCAACGCTGAGCGTCACGTATATTGTTGTTTGTGCGGTGGTTGACTGAACCTCAACGCCCTGAATGGCGGAGGGCTGAATCTGCCAGCAGTTAATCAGTCTGGCCCGGATCATCTTCGGGCTTTTTACCCGCGGGTTGATAAGGATATTCGATATACTTGTCATGATTTTCAGAAGGTTTATCCCTGACGCTCTGCCGGCGACTCCCCGCCGGCAGGCGCTTCGTATCGCCCGAAACTCTCTGAGGTCCCTGTTCTGTTACCTCACTGCGCTAATTCAGAGCGTCAGGGATTTAGTGTTGTTGTCCGGAAACCCCGCCCGATTCAAGCTGATCAGGCGGGCGCTCATTATCTGTACGATTTGTAGCATTCCCCGCGCCTTGCGGGACTTCCGGCCTTATGTTGTTTCCCGAAACCTCGTCCCCTGAAAATCAGGGAGCGAGTGTTAGTATCTAGTCAAGAATATCCCCGGCAATGACGGGGTTTCGGGATCTATGCGGTTGTCCTGAAAGACTCCGTTAGCCGAAGCCGGCTACAGAGTGCCGTGAAAACCAAACTCCTCTACAGAGTCTTTCAGGCTGTTTGTTATCTGAAGTGTTCGGCCAGAATGACCGAGGCTTTTACGGGTGCCCGGTTCGATACGGCCTCCCGTTCGGCGAGCGCCATCTGAAACCGCTCCGCGGCGGTACGCAGCATCTGTTCACGTGCCGCCCGGTCGTAGTATTCGCGGGTCGGGCAGCGGCCGGAAACGGTTGTGGTACCGTCCCGGTTGGTGCTGATACTCAGTACAAGCATGATACCCGATCCGCAGTCAACGACCTCCCCCTGCAACGGCAGATTCAGTTTGATGTCTTCGGTTGTCTCCAGTGCCGTGATCGTGAGCAGATGTACCGGATGATCACGGCCTAATACGTGATGGGGGGAGGATATCGCCGGGCCGATCTGGTATTCGACCTTCCCCCGGCAATCGATCGAATAATGACAACCTGAGGTACTGAACCCAATGTTTGCCTGATTTTTCATAGCTTTGCAGTAGAATTTTAAAAAGTAAAGTCTTAACAGCCCGGCCGGTATGAGCCGGGTTTTGTTTTTTATATCGTTACGTCCCTGAAATTTGACATGAACGCGTCCCATTGTGCAGGACGGATTGAATGCCGGGCACTCAGGTCATCCACAACGCGAAGCTTCACTATTTTACCGTTACGCATCTTCCGCCCCTCCAGTATCCAGCCGCGTACCGTTTGCGGGTGAAATCCGGAGAGCTCGGCAACATCTTCTATTGACAGCAGATCTTTTTTCGGGCCTGTTACGGCGCGCATACGGCCAAGCTCTTCAATTAGCGGGTGCAGAGCTGCATTTATGACAGCCTGTAGCTCGTCCGGTGATAAGGTTATCAGGGTGGTTGTAGTCATTGCTGCTTTGAACTGATTTCCGTTAGCTGAACTGAAGTTGTATTTTTTATGAATAAAATTCAGAAAACTGAACTAAGGATGCAAAAAAAATCAGGCGCTGAGTTTGGCCAGCCGTTTGTTCTGGTCTGTTGTCGCAATGTCAACCGCCCGCTTTATCTCTTCAAGCGTTGAAAGTCTGGGCGTATTATTTGCCCGTAACGTCTTGTGTACGAATACGTGACTCTTGCCGAGAATTTTTGCAACAGTTGTATACCCTCCATCCAGTCCCTCAACATCCGCACGGAGCTTGTCTCGAATACCGGTTATCTCTTGCATATGCCGTTTATATTTAGTTAATTGACCTTTACATAAAGGTTGATACAAATATAAAGTAAGTTTTCTGAATTTTGTTCAGTTTTTGGAAAATATTTTTCTGAACTGAACAACGTATGGAAAGCATTCTACTGGAATTATCTATGGATACGCCTGCAAAGCGCATACAGATCCTGATGGCTGAGGCTGATATAAATCAAAAGGAGCTGGCTAAGAAACTGGAGAGGTCACCTCCGTTGATCAGCAGTTACCTTTCCGGAGCAGTCGATGTTCCTGAATCGTTCTTACTTAGGGTTGAAAAGCGCCTTGGCTGGTCGTCTGCATGGATTCAGAACGGGACTGGTAATAAATATACCAAAGATCCATCTACCCGTAAGCCGGCCCCGTTTACTGCACCAGGCACAAACCGGCGGCCGGTGGTGCCTGACGTTGAGCCGCTGGAAATAATAAGTGAGAATGAAATATGGAAAACATGGGCCGGAAGTGCTTTTCATGAATTGTCAGACGGGTCATATTTCATGACGGTTCCACTGGTTGAGGATTATGCATATGGTGGCTATCTGTCCGGATGGAATGACCGTGAATTTGTTGAAGAATTGCCAAAACACACCTTTAATGTCTCAAAGCGTCACACCGGTAAATACAGGGCTTTCCGCAACAGGGGGGAGAGTATGGATGACGGTACGCGTGATGCCATTTGCGCCGGCGATATCATTGTTGGGCGAAGTATCGAAAAGCACCTGTGGTACAGTAAATTTCACCTGCACAGATTCGAGGATTATATCATCGTACACAAAGACGGTATTTTAACCAAGCGGATCTATGATCACGATGTAGAGCAGGGTATTATCTATTGCCGCTCCCTGAATCAGGATAAGGGCCTTTATCCGGACTTTTCAATAAGTCTTGCCGATGTGTATGAAATATATAATATAGTCTCGGTTGAACGAAAGCGGGGCCGGTAAACCGCCTAACGATGAAGCACACCTTTACTCTGATCCTTCTATTTACCAGCTGCCTGGCTTTTGCCCAGACAAGCATCCGCCTTTCAGAACCGGGTAATTCCGTACAAGGACCCTATAACACAATGGTAGGCGTTGGTGTCAGTGAGCGGACTACCGGCGATGGTAACTCCTTCTTTGGTTATCAGGCAGGCTTTCAGAATTCTACCGGACATAATAATACGTTTCTGGGCAACGGTGCGGGCTATAATAATGTCTCAGGGTTCTATAATGTGCATATCGGCTCACAGGCCGGTGGCCAGAATACTACCGGCTCTTATAATGTCTTTATCGGCCGGCAGGCCGGGAACGGTAATGAGTCGGGCTTTAATAACAGTTTTATTGGTAACCTGTCCGGATGGAGTAATGTATCCGGGCACCACAACGTTTTTTTGGGGGACTCTGCCGGCTTAAGAAACAGAGTAGGATCAGACAACGTTTTTATTGGCAGTCAGGCTGCATTCAGTAATAATACCGGCTTCGGTAATTCAGTAATAGGGGCTAAAGCAGGCATTTCCAATCCCAGCGGTAACTACCAATTATTGGCAATAAGACTGCCGAGTTGAGCTTTGAAGGCTCTGAAAATACAATTATAGGTGCGTATGCGGGTCAGAAAAACTCCGGGTACAGGAATGTCTTTATTGGGATGAGTTCCGGTGCAACCAACGGCAACGGATCCGGTAACGTATTTATCGGAGCCCCTGCCGGAGCCTTTAACAGCAGTGGCTCAAACAACATAGCGATCGGCCAGTTGGCCGGCCATGCCACTTTTTCAGGAAGCCGCAATGTGGCGATCGGTGATTCTGCCGGATACAATAACAGAACATCAAATAATATCTTTATCGGCTCAAAGGCAGGCTATAAAAGCCTGTGGGGGCAGGGTAATATAATAATAGGCAATGACGCGAATGTTAGTAAAAATGACTTGCGTAATGTCGTTGCCCTTGGGGCCAATGCGCTTGTTTCTGTCTCTGACGCTATTGTTTTAGGTGATACAATAAATTCCGTCAAAGTCGGCATTGGTACTACTGCGCCCCGATTCCCGCTTGACGTAAGGGGTATTATCAATATCCGCGGTAACGGGACACTGAAATTCAGTCACCTTTCTAATCCAACCTACCGGAACGGCATTACGGATCAGGTCTTGACCGTTGATGCAAACGGTGAGACCGTACTGGCCACGCAAAATACCGGTAAGCTGGATGCAATAATCCGGCGGATGGAACAGCTTGAACACGAAAATGCTCAAATGAAGCGGGAAAACAGTGAGCTCCGCCGCAGAATTGAGCAGATTGAAAAGGCCGGCACGGTTCTGATAACAACTAAATAAATACGATGAATCCACTCAGAAAAGGCGATCTGGTTACTCTCAGAGGGAATGACCTGATCATGGTTGTCGTTGAGCCGTATGAAACAGCTACAAAATGTCTGTGGACAAATGAGCATAACGGCTTGTTTGCAAGCGATGTATTTCCGAATGTCGATCTGGTAAAATCAGAAATGACAGAAGAGGAGTATTTTGGTGACGATGAGGCGTTTCTGGCTATGGCCATGTATCAGGCTAAAAACAGACATCTGTTCCCGAACTGAGATTCCAATGCAGTGTGTAATAACCCGATACCTCCGCCTTGACCGGAAGAATAAGGCCGGGCTGGCTCCGGTTCATTTCCGGATCTGCTGGACGTCGCAAAAGGTCCGGTTTTCGCCCAAAGAATACGTTGATCCGAAGCACTGGAATGACGAGGACGAGATCGTGAAAAAGGCCGCCGGGCCTTCGGCGAAGCGCATCAACAGTATTCTGAATACATACACCGAAAAGCTGGAAGCCTATTTTGCGGCCCGTACGGCGATACCGTCGGTTGCTGATGTCCAGACGGTAATAGATGAAATCCGCTCAGAGTTGCTTGGTGTTGCCGTTAAGAAAAAGGAAACCCCTGCGGAGCCTAAGCCATACCTGTCTCTAAGCGAATATATTCCGGAATATATCAACCAGCGTAAAGCCGACAGATCCCGGTCATGGCGGCTTTCCATGGACATTGTCGGCCGGCATCTGCTGGCCTTCCGGCAGGGAATCGACTGGCCTGATCTGACACTGAATACCCTCAATCAGTTCAAGGTTTATCTTCAGGAAAAAGAGAAGCTGGCCGATGGCTCACTGGCGGCCTATATCTACATGCTGCGGGGAATGTGTAAATATGCCCTGCGGGATAAGTGTCCGGTTCCGCCGGATTACGACTGGCTGGAAGTCCGCCCTGCAGGTGATACCATCCGTCCCTCACTGACGCTGGCCGATATTGAAAAAATAAAAAAAACCTCTTTTGTAAAAGACAACAATCCGGACTGGCCGGAAGATGTAACCGTGTGGCCTGAATTTGAAAAGGACATGGAAGCCGTCCGGTGGTATTTTCTCTGCGCCTGTGGTACGGCCCTGCGACACAGCGACTGGTCACAGTTCCTGCACCCCCGTATTGTTTACATAAAAGAGCACCCCTGCCTGCTGGCTGTACAGCAGAAAACGGGTAAGCAGGTGCCCGTCCCCCTTACTAAAGATACGCTGTATATGCTGCAGAACCCGGTTACGGATAAGCCGCCGGCGGAGCGTATTACATTTACTTCCCGGTTAAAAACAATGGCTAAAATAGCAGGCCTGAACCGGACGGTGAGGGTAAGCGGTTATAAAAGCGGAGTGCTGACAATGGAGACGCTGCCCCTGTGGCAGACACTGGCTACACATACCGGCCGGCGCACCTACGCAACAATCATGATCGCCGGCGGCCTGAATCCGAAGGCCCTGCAAGAGATTATGGGGCACAAGGCATTATCCTCAACCCAGAAATACACGAATATCAGTAACGACGCCATTGTTGAGCAGGCCATTACGGCATGGGTATCAGCCGTTCTTTGACCCCGGTGCCCTGTTCCGGGGTCAAAGAACGACTATAAATGGCTAAACGGGACTAAACGGCAGATGAAAGAACAATGGTAAGTACGCCTGATGCGCTCCTGGAAGGGCTATTTGCCATAGCTGAACGTAGTCTGGTTAAGTGTAGTACCTTAACATACGTTAAATTATTGAATCCCTGCACGGATGCGGCTGAGGCTGACCTGGGAGGTGCCCAGATACGAAGCAATGTATTTGAGCGGGCACCGGTTGCTGATGCCGGGATACCGCTTCTGGAGTTCGGCGTAGCGTTCGCCTGCCGAGTGAAACCGGAGGCTTTCGATGCGTTCCTGTTCCTGAATTAACGCAAAAAAAGCCATTTTGCGGATGGCCCGTTCGAGGTCGTGATGCGCCGCACAACAGGCTTCGATGTCTGCCAGTGAAATGCTGTCAACCTCCGAATCCTCAATCAGCCGGATGGCTTTACGGCTAGGCTGTTGCGTAAAGGCGCTCGGCACAGCCCCGACAAACTGCCCGTCGATGGCAAAATAGTCCGTCACGTCCATTTCCTTGTGGTAGTAATACACCCGCGCCAGCCCTTTGCGGATGAAGTACATTGAATGCGCCACCTGCCCCATGGCCAGCAGTTCGGTATGGCGGCGGCAGGTTGTCGTACGCAGCACCGCTGCCAGGGCCTGACGGCTTTCGGGCCGGAGCGGGCTGATAGCGGTAATAGCCTCAATCATTGTCATCTTTGTTACCCCGGAGATTCGTGTATTTTTGCTTTCCGAACACGGCCAATCCGACCCAGCCATGACGCAACCCGCTATTCTTGAACAGGTATTGTACCAGTTTGCCGGCATTGACGCAGATCACTTTGCCTTATCACTGCCTTACTGGCAACCCAGAACCTACAAAAAAGGAGAATTTTACAACGAATATAAAAACGTTTGCAGGCACCTCGGTTTTATTTTCGACGGTCTTTTCCGGACGTATTATGTCAACGACGCTACGGGCGAGGAGCGGAATGTCTTTTTTTTCGGGAAAGAACAGGTCATTGTGGCCTATAAGAGTTTCCTGGAGCAGTCGCCGTGTAACTACTACACCGAGTCGATGGTAGAATCAACGATTCTGTACATTCATTACGACCATTTACAGACGCTGTATCAGACATCGCACCAGTGGGAGCGGTTCGGGCGGCTGGTAGCCGAGCAGGGTTTTGCAATGATAATGAACCGGACGGAAGATATGCTGTTTAAAACGCCCGAGCAGCGGTATCTGTATCTGGTGGAGGCGCACCCCGACATCTTCAACATGATTCCGCTCTACCACATTGCGTCGTACCTCGATATTCAGGGGCCCTCGCTGAGCCGTATCCGGAAGCGGATTTCGGGAAAATAGGTGGGAGAAGTTTTGCCGGCTGACCTTCCAGGAACAGGGCCGCCTGGCGGTTTAGAACTTCCTGGAAGGTCAGCCGGCAAAACTTTCGGGGAGTTGGCATACCGACACTACTTCACCGCCTCCCGCACCAGACTGCGGATGCGGAGCGAGGTAGCGCGGCTGAGGGTATAGCCCGCGTTGAGCTGGAACGTAAAAATATAGCCGGTCAGTTTTTTCGACGGCACAATCCACGGATGGGCACCAAACAGCCCGGGGCTGGAGACCTCTTCGGCCTGGTCGCCGGGTGCCACCACATCGCGCCAGCAGCCGATGCCGTAGCGGATGATATCGTTGTGATACGGGTTGAACGGCGGGTTGGCGGGGTAGGGCGAATGCCCGATCACGACGTTGCCCGACTGGTTTTGCTGCATCGCCAGCACCGATTGCGCACTCAGCACGCGCTTCCCGTTAAACACCCCGCCGTTGACGAGCATGATCAGGAAGTTGGTGTAGTCGCCGGCCGTTGACCGCACACTGCCCGCAAGCGCCGGATTGGTCATTTGCCCGTAGTCGGTGTCGCGCATCTGGCACGGCCCCGCAATTTTCTCCTGAAACAGGGCTTCCCACGCTTTGCCCGAAACTATTTCGGCAATACGCCCGGCTACCTGCATACTCACCCCGCCGTACTCAAACGTGCTGCCGGGTTTGTATTTCAGCGGGACGCGCAGGGCGATGGAATCGGCAATGGCGGCCAGGGTGCTGTTGCGGTACCGGATCAGCTCGTACCGCTGCTCCGAATTGCCCGGAAACCCCGAGGTGTGCGACAAGAGCTGCCGGATGGTAATACCGCCCTTGCCATACCGCGAGAAAACGGGCAGATACCGGCCGACCGTATCCGACAGGCTTAGTTTGCCCTCGTCGACAAGGCTCAGCATCACCGCTCCCGTCAGCCATTTGCTGTTGGAGGCAATCGGGCGGCGGGTGGTAGGCGTCAGGTTGCCGTATGACCGGACATAAACGGGTTTGCCGTCAATCGTGAGCATAATGACCGCATTGCCGTTGTAGATCGTGCTGACCGAATCGCGCATGATTTGGTCGATGGCCGAAAAATCGTAGGCGGTCTGTGGCCCGGCCGGCGTCAGACCGGTTGTGCAGGCCAGGCCCAGCAGGCCCGCAAAGAGGATACATACGGTTAACAGGCGCATCATTTCCGGCCACGGCGTTGTTTAAGCTCTTTCCGGAGCTCGTCCTTCATCTGCTCATACTGCTGATACTGGGTGGCGTCGAGTACCGCTTTCAGTTCCTTGTCTTTCCGCTGCATGATGTCCCGCGCCTGCCGGGCGGTTTTCAGGTTGCGTTCGCCGTCCTGGAGCACCGGCTGCATTTCCTGTGCGTATTTCAGGTTGATGGCCGAAACGCTGGTAAGCTGGGCTTCCGAGAGTTTTAGCGATTCCTGCATACGCTCGGTCTGGCGTTTGGCCCGCATGTCGGGTGTGCCCACCTGCCGCTGCTGCGCAAAGGCTGTCAGCGAAAGTGCGAGGCAAAGGCCGGTGATAATCAGTTGTTTTTTCATAGCTATACAGTATTTGTTAAAAGGTTTCCATCCATTTCCGGAACAGCGGTACCCGCTCTTTGCTGACCAGCACCTGATGGGTTGGTGCGGGCCGGAGTTTGAGCAGCAACCGTCCGTTGAAGTAATATTCGGCTTCGACGACGCTGGTCCGTGCGATAATCAGTTGCCGGTTGGCGCGGAAAAACAGCGCCGGATCGAGCCGGGTATCCAGTTCATCGAGGGTGGTGTCGAGCGGGTAGCTGGTTTTGTCGGATAACGTGGCCGAAACAACCCCGCCCTCGATCTGAAACCAGGCAATGTCGGTTGTTTTGACGGGGATCAGTTTGTCGCGGAAGGCTACCAGAAAGCTCTGTCGGTAGGCGGGGGGGCGGAAATGTCCCCCGCTCAGCAACTGTTGCAGCTGCCGGGCTACGGCATCGGGTTGGGCCAGCGAGCGGTATTTACGCAACGAGCGCTCAAGTGCTTCGGTATCAATTGGTTTAAGCAGGTAGTCAATGCTGTTGAGCCGGAACGCACGGATCGCATATTCGTCGTAGGCCGTCGTGAAAACAATCGGACAGGGCACCTCAACCTGTTCGAGCAGCGAAAAGCTGAGGCCGTCGGCGAGCTGAATATCCGAAAAAATCAGGTCGGGCGGCGGCAGGGTCGCCCAGATCTGCCGGCCATCGGCCACGCTGTCGATCACCTGCATGATGCGTATCGCCGGGTCAAGATCGTGCAGCAGCGCTGTGAGGTGATTGGCTGCCGTGGGCTCGTCTTCCAGAATCAGTACGTTCATGGTTGTTCGGGAATGATGGGTAGGTAAACGGTAAACGAATCCTGCTGATGCACGATCCGGATTCCTCGGCCGGTCAGCAGCTGCATGCGGCTGTCCAGATTGGCTAACCCGGTGCCGGTACCATCGGAGGGCTCTGCCTTAGGCTGGTACGGGTTCGTAACCCGGATAACGCCGGCCGCTTCGTCGCATTGCACCAGAACCGTCAGCGGCCGGGTGCGGGAAATGACGTTGTGCTTCACCGCATTTTCGATCAGCAGTTGCAGGGTCATCGGCGGAATAAGCCAGGGCGGGTTGTCGGGCAGCTCATCAATAATCCGGAGCTGTTCGCCAAAACGCATGTGCAGCAAAAAGGCAAACGCTTCCGTAAACCGTCGTTCATCAGCAATGGGCACGAGCTTCTGCTGCTGCACCTGGAGCGAATACCGCAGTACCTGCGACAGCTTCTGGACAAACGGCTGACTCAGTTCGCTGTGTTCCCGGATGAGGGAGCTGAGCGTATTGAGCGAGTTGAACAGAAAGTGCGGGTTCAGCTGATCGCGCAGGGCGTTGAACTGTGCCTGAATCGTTTGCTGCTTCAACCGCTCGTTTTCGGCCAGCATCGTCCGGTTCTGATCCAGCACTTTCAGGAAGTACCCGATCAGCAGGGCGGCAAACCAGACAAAAAAGCCCCGGAAGTAGGCCGTGAACGCAACCAGCACAGGGTAGTTGGGAATCGTTTTTAGCACAAACGCCACAAACAAACCAATGATCAGCCCATACAGCAGCACATTGAGGGCGAACCAGCCAATAATCTGTAACGGGCGCTGCATGGTCCGCCGCGTCAATATCCAGCGGTTAAATTCAATAAAGAAAAAGGCAAAGGCGCTGTAAAAAAGAAAGCGCAGGCCAAAAAACAGCACGTCGGGAACGCCCTGAAACAGACTGAGCCTGGCCTTCGGCAGAAGGTTGATCAGGGGCAGGTTGGTCAGCAGGGCGACCAGGATAGCAGCGATGGCCGCAATCTGGCGAAGGGATAATCGACTGTGCATGGCTGAAATTAATCAGGAAACAGGGCACAGTATCGGAAATCGGGGCGAACCTGACAAAAAAAGCCGTCAATCGTCTCCGGAAGCCGGTAAAAAAAACGGGCGGTTTGATCGATTTTAACCCGGGTTAATTTTTTTCAGGTGCCGGTTGCTGACCTTTGTTCTGTTCAAACACAGAAACAAAACGCAAAACCGCATACAAACATGAAACGCAAAGCTACTGCCGTCTGGAACGGCTCCGGAAAAGAAGGTAACGGCCACCTGACTACCCAAAGCACCGTCCTGAATCAGACACAATATTCGTTCAACAGCCGGTTTGCCGAAGGTATTGGCACCAACCCTGAAGAACTGATTGCCGCCGCCCACTCAGGCTGTTTCACCATGAAGCTGAGCTTTGTCCTGGGCGAAGCCGGTTTTACGCCGGAAAGCCTCGAAACTACCTCGGTGATTACGTTCGAAAACGGCGTAATCAGCAAATCGCACCTGATTCTGAAAGCAAAAGTACCGGGCATCAGCCAGGACGTATTCGATGCCAGCGTGAAAGACGCCGAACTGAACTGTCCGGTAAGCCAGGTGCTGAAAGCTGACATCAGCGTAGAAGCTACGCTGGAGAATTAAGGATAAGGGCTTAGCCGAATCGAATACCTTCCAGGAAGTTTAGAACTTCCTGGAAGCTTGTTATTTACTCCTGATATATTGGCTTACCACCCTGCTGAATCACCCACTTGCCTCCCGACTGCGACACATCCAGCTGTTCATCCTGCCACGAGGCGTTGGTCGCCGACCGGTTCAGGATGGGAACCGGCGCCTGATTCGGGAAAAAAACTTCGACCTGGCTGCTGTCCGCACCAAAGACAATAAACGCCGACATGGTGGAGTCCTGCCCCGCCGCGGCATTCAGGCGTACACCGGCTTCAAAGACCCGGATACACTCCTTTTTTACTTCCGACCAAGTGTATCCCGCCGACCCGATACAGTCGTGGCTGTCCCGGTCATTCCCGGTTAATGTTGTTTCTGTTTTGGTCTCTTTTTGTTCCGCCGAACTACATTGACTGAATAAGGCTGTGACTGTCAGTGCATAGAGGAGATACCGTGTGTTCATGCTTCAGGGAATTGTTGGTTTTGTAGACAGATAGGTGGGAAAAATATATAAAAAGCATCATAGTATGGGTTTTGACAGCGGTATATTGTTTTTAGAAAATAATTAGTAGATATTTGTGTAAGCAGTTACGTAATTGATTAGCTATGGATTTTATTGCACAATTGGGGCCACTGGCATTTGTCAGCCGGATGCGCCGGTTAGCCGAAACCGTGAATGCACAGGCAGGAGCGGTCTACAAGCAATATGGCCTGGATTTTGATCCGAAATGTTTTCCCGTATTCTGGCTGCTCAGTGAGCGGGGACCGATGAGCATCACCGAAATTGCCGATCAGCTCGGTTTTTCGCATCCGGCCATTATTCAGCTGGCGCGGCAGCTGGAGCAGGAAAACCTGATTGTGTCCGGAAA
Organism: uncultured Arsenicibacter sp.; assembly: GCF_945952095.1. Lineage (GTDB taxonomy): Bacteria > Bacteroidota > Bacteroidia > Cytophagales > Spirosomataceae > Arsenicibacter. The sequence continues at coordinate 13,353 of NZ_CAMFHL010000169.1, forward strand.
ATCGGCAACGGACGGGCGTAAACGCATCCTGCAGCTATCGGAAACCGGGCAAGCGCGGCAACCGGAATTCCGGCAGGTCTGGAGCTATATTCAGGCCGTGAACACGCAGTTGCTGAACGGGCAGCGGCACAACCTGCTCTGGGCCGTGGAAGAACTGGAAAACGCCCTGGCCGAACAGGACTACCTGAGCCGGTTCAGCGCGTATCTGAAGGAGCGGCAACAGGAAGAGGTAACGATTCTACCCTATGAACCGGCCTTTGCCCCGGCGTTCAAAGCCCTGAACGTTGCCTGGATTGAGCAGTACTTTGTCGTAGAAGAACATGACCTCGAACAACTGGATGCACCCGAAGCGATTCTGGCCGGCGGCGGGCATATCCTGTTTGCGCAGTACCGCGGCGAGATTGTCGGTACGGTAGCGCTCGTGGCCGACGGTCCCGGCGTGTTTGAAATGGCCAAAATGGCGGTCGATCCGAAGGTGCAGGGTAAACAGATCGGCAAAACCTTAGGCCTTGCCGCCGTGGAAACGGCTCGTCGGGCGGGGGCGCATCAGCTCTGGCTGGAATCCAATACACGGCTATTTCCGGCCCTTGAGCTGTACCGGAAACTGGGCTTTTACAAAGTCGAAATGAGCGCGACGCCCTACGCCCGCGCCAATATCAAAATGAAACTTGATGTATGAGATGTACTCGAGTGGGCGCGTGTACTCAAGTGGTGGCACGACCGCCAGGCGGCCCTGTTAGAGTCGTGCCACCACTAACAGATATTTTCCCCTTTGGAGCTAAGCTTGTAGGGGTTTTAGTCGTGTTTTACCTCACCCCTGCCCCTCTCCTGAAAACAGGAGAGGGGATGCGTTTAAGAACTCTAAGGCCCCTCTCCTTATTTCAAGGGGAGGGGTTGGGGTGGGGTACATGGCGTTCGGATCCAGCCAAGTCCTTACTTTTCAAAACCCCTACAAGATAAGCCCTTTGGAGGGGGCTAGGGGGAGAAAAAATTGTGAACTAGTTATAGTAGCCTACTTATGATGATACGATTAGCCACCACGGCCGATTTACCGGCATTGGGTGAATTACTAAAACAGGTGGTGCCGGTGATGCAGGCGGCCGGTAATTTTCAGTGGGATGCCGGTTACCCGAACATCACCGTTTTCGGGCAGGACATCGAACGCGGCGACCTGTGGGTGGCCGACGTTGACGGCACGGTGGCCGGTGTGGCCGCCCTGACCACCATTCAGGACCCTGAATATGCCCAACTGGGCTGGGACTTGTCGGAGACGGCGCTGGTCACCCACCGGCTGGCGGTGCATCCGGGGTTTCAGGGGCGGGGGATTGCCGCTGCCCTGCTGGAACAGGCCGAAGCCTTGGCGGTGGCGCGGGGAATCGGCGTGCTGCGCATCGACACCAACTCGGAGAATGCGGCCACACAGCGCCTGTTTCCCAAACTGGGCTATGCCTTTGCCGGTGAACTGACGCTTGGCTTCCGGCCCGGCCTGCGGTTTCTGGGGTACGAGAAGCGGTTGGTTTAAGCTAGTACACTGTCCGCAGCGACCGGGTGGCTCATGGGCCACCCGTTTTGTTTATCAGTACTTTACCAACAAAAAGTTTCACCGTATCGTCATCAAGTATTTTAATACTTACATCTATTTACTTTATTTGCGGATAGCCACCACTAAGTAAACACGATGCACCCATTTACGTACACCACCCCGCTTCTCTGCCCGCCTGACACGGGTACTATCTCTGTCTTACGTTCTGCCGGATTTTATGGGAAGTATTGGCAGCCTGATACGATGATGGTATTGGGAAGAACGCTGCTATGCGCATTTTGTATTGTTGATGGGGCGTCAAACTGCGTGACAATACAAAATACGCTATTCGCATTTTGTATTGTTTCGGTTGGAATTTTAAGGGCTAATACGTAGATCACTGTTACATATTTGTGTTTTATTCTAAGTAATACTTTGAATAATTTCAATAATTAATGTTTGTATCTCGTGCAGCTAGAAATTGCATATATTTAGAATTTGGTGGTAATGTATTATAAAAGTATTAAAAACTACGGACAAAAGAAGACAACTGTAAAAAATGAATGACATTCTAACAAATGGAGCAGAAATTAAACAACGAATAATTTCTGAATTTCAAAAAGCAAATCAAACTATTTTCCTTGCAATGGCTTGGTTTACAGATAGAGATATTGCTAATGAAATTATTAACGCAAAAAAACGAAATATTACCGTTGATATTATACTTTCATCAAATTCTCAAAATGAAACAGTTAAACAAATGCTTCGAGAAGCAAATATTAGCATCCACGCATTTGAGACAGGTGATGAAAGAGGAATGATGCATCATAAATTTTGCCTAATAGATAATAAGATATCTATTAACGGTTCATATAATTATTCATATAATGCAAGTAATAATAATATAGAGAATATTCAGGTTTCGGACGATCTAAATACATACCGACAATTATTAACTGAATTTGAAAGATTAGAATGTGTTTGGGAATTGCTTACGTCTTATAAATCAATGTGTTGTAACATAA
>NZ_CAMFHL010000170.1 GCF_945952095.1 uncultured Arsenicibacter sp.
CGATTTAAAGGCTAATATCCTGTATATCAATTTATAGTATTCCCAAACACATTCTAAAAAGCACTCGATCGGCTTTTAAAACACCAACTTTGTTTGATGACAGACCAAAAAAATCTTCAAAATGAAACATTTAAAAGCAAAAGAGTCATTCTTATACTATAATAATTTCGCCATAGATAGAAATGCCAATATTTATTTGATGCGTGATACAACATCAATAGACAATGAAATTATAGAAAAAGAGATAGTAGTTTATAATAGCGAATTAGAAGAAATCAACTCTTTCAGCTACAAAGAAGTATTTGATTATCTAATGTCTACCCAAAATCAAGATTGGTTTTCACGCTTTTATATTACACACGACAATTTATTTATAATTGGGACTAAACACAATAGAGTTTTTGTTTTGAACTTTGATGGTCAAGTCCTTAACACATTTTATGAAAAAGATGAAACATTAATTGGTAAATTACATGGCCAGGGTCAGTTTGTTGCTCAAAAAAATCATTTCGCAGAAGGCTTTTTTGACACAAAAGACAATAGAATATTAACGCTAACTTATGGTTATGGGTTTGGTGGAATAAATGAAAGAGGTAGATTTATAATTGGCATAAGTAAAGAAAAAAATCCTTCATTTTTAGACACAGAACCTTTCGCTACCACTTATATAAACGATATTTGGGCGAATTTAGATGCTACTACACCCATATGGATTAAAAATATGGATACTTCCAATGTGAAGTTTCCTAATCTTTGGCATGAATTGGATGAGTATAAAGCCTACGAAAATTCACTATTCCCACTGTATCTAAAAAATCAAGAAGAATATTTAAAAACCCTTTATACGCATAAATTAAGTAACCCAAGCAGAAGATATAAATCTTGTAATAGCCATCATTTGAAAATAAACCAAGTAATTGATTTGAATGAAAATCAAATTTTGGCTACTATTTTTACTGATATGCAGAGTAAAAGTAGTAAACCTGATAAAAACACGGGCTACTATTTCATAATATTAGATAAAAACACAGGTAAAATCATTAAAGACATCTCGCCAAATGATACAACTGTATATCAAAACTTTCCAATGTTAATTGTTGATGACAAAATAAATCAAAGGCTACTTTTTAAAACAGAAGAAAATTTGTTCCTCATCAACTATTTAGGCGAAATTTATTTCCAATTGTCTTTGACTGATAGAAAATTTGCACCATTTAGAAATTTGTCTTACTTAGGAATTGAAAATGGTATATCATTTTTCTACGACAACAAAAAGAATATGATTTATAGTACTGTAATTGGGGGGGGCACTTCTGAAATTGAAGAGGTCATCTTAAATTTGACTAATGAGATAAAGAAAGTAAAATTATAGAACAAAAGCCTGCCACCGTTCTCTCTCGTCTGTGACGAGTGAGGAATATCTGGAAGGGCCCGAGGCGGCGGACCGCTCCCGCCCGTACATTGGTTTAGCTTAAGGCAAACTTACGGACTGGAAAGCATCCCTCATATTTAACACTCCCCGAACCCAAGTGAGAAGGAGTTTCGTAGTAAAGCCCCGGCCCTCAAACCGTTAGCAACAAGGCAAACAGACACCACCAATGACGACACAAATCGTAATCGTATTACTGCTGACATTTGTAATCAACCTGATTACGACACTATCGTATTCGGTTAGAATAGTCGGTATCCGGACAGGACGGATTGCTATTTCCTTTGCCCTGTTTAATATTCTTGTGCTTGTATCGAGGACAGCAAACGGTTTTCAGGCACCGCTTCTGGCAAAGACAGTCGAGAATGACATCAAAATCGGTGTGCACGACAACATTGAGACGTTTCGGCTTATCATTCTTTCCTGTACCATGGCTACACTTATCGGAGCCGTTCTCATTCCGACATTTCAACGGATTTTGTCGAAAGCAGTAGTTAATTTCAGCGTTCATAAATCAATGGGAAAGCTGATACTGCATGGCTTTTCTAAAACAGGTATTCTGTACTTTAAAGACAATTTGACGATTCCGCACAAAGACAATATCGCTCAACTAAAAATCGACAGCGAGTTTCCCTGGAGAATCTTCATTTTAAACATTTTCGCCGTTGCGATCCTGACAATTGGTGTTTTATCAGCTGTTTACGCTTCCTATCTGAACCCTGAGTATAGAACTACAGCGAGTAACCTGTCGGCGTTCATAAATGGTTTTGCAACAATTCTGATGTTTGCCTTTATAGACCCTCATTTATCAGCCATGACAGATGATGTAACATTGGGACACTGTTCAGAAACAACATAGAGGAAATATATTGTGTATATGACCATAGCCCGACTGTTCGGGATAATGCTGGCGCAAGTATTATTTTTACCAGGTGCTCAGCTATTAGCGTGGACAGCGACACACATTTAGAACGCAAATGCCGAAACACCATGAGTAACGTTATAAGACTAGTACTACTAATCTGCCTTCTATTTCCCGCTACTGCATCTGCAGAATGTACAATGGCAGGACTTTGGGTTTTTCCGGGCGGACAGACAATTAAACAAAACTCAGTTTTTATTCTAAACGGCTATGCTGAAAGCCAAAAAATAATTTCAGGCCTTACTAAAAAGTATCCTATTTATCTTAAGAGTAGAAATAAAAAAATCAAGCTCATTGTAACTGAAGTACATTATGGACAATTTCATTTAACTCAGGCAGTACTGAAACCCGAAACAGAATTAGAAGCCGGACTTAGCTATACAATGCATATTGACAGCTTACCAAAATACGAGAGATTTAATAAATACAACAAAATAACACAAAAATATGAACCGGTAACGTATACGGTTATTTCAGGAAAAGATGTTGAAAAACCTCAGCTATTGCAAAAGCCAAAAGTCTTAAAAAAGACACTTGTCTTTTATGGCTGCGGTCCCTCTATTCACGTTGTTTTTAGTAGTCCGGCAAAAGATGCCTCAGAACTAATTGTAAGGACAACCGTTAAAAATATTAAGTCAGGTAAAGAAACAACCTACTATGTAGAGCCTGAGGGAGACAAATTAAAAATAGGCCACGACATGTGTGCCGGTGCCTTTGATTTTGACGATAGTAATCGTTATGAAGCGGAGTTTTCCTTTATGGATGCATCAGGTAACATTACAACCTGTACTGATGAAAGAATAAAATTTACAAAACCCGGGAAGGTGTCAAGTTATCGGGACGAGTAAAAAACACAATCATGTTTGAAGAAATTATTGTACTCGTAGTTTCAATTGTGTTTATAAGCAGAAAACAGCGCGGGAAACATGGCAGGCTACCCCTGAATGTAAAATGCTCGTAAACTGGAAAGCACTGACAAACTCCTTATAAAAAGCCGTTTTGTATCGTTTGTGCCCAAATATGCCTATGCAAACATTATACGTATCAGATGAGAAATGTATGCCCGGAATTCCTCATCTGATACGTGTAAAAGGCCGCTAACGTTCTTGAAATACGTCGGTTAACTCACCGCTAACACTACCTTCCCGTTTACACCACCTGCCGAAACCAAATCCTGGGCTTGTGCTGCTTCGGCCAATCGCACTATTTTTGACACAATTGCTTTGATTTTGCCCTCTTTTACCAATTGTAAGCCGTTTTCAAGGTTTTTAGCAGTGAGGTCTGACGAAACAAACCGGGCGTCTACCTGATATTGCCGTGCCAATTCGGGTGATGGCATTCCTGCAATGCTCAGTAACTTTCCACCTGGTTTCAGTACCTCAAATAGTTTGGCTTGTGCAGGTCCGCCCGCACAGTCTGCCACCAAATCGACGGTAATACCCTGTGCTGAAATATCCGTTGTTTTGTAATCAAAAACTTCGTCCGCGCCTAACGCTTTTACCATATCTACGCCGCTGCCTGATGCGGTGGCATATACATAAAGCCCTTTGTTTTTTGCCAGTTGTACCATCGTTGCTCCTACTGATCCGGCAGCCCCTTGAATTAATACTTTTTGCCCTTCCTCTAACTTACCTTCGGTAAACAGAATACTTTCGGCGGTGCCAATGTTTACGGCCAGCGACGTGGCTTCTTCAAAGGTCAGATTATCGGGCTTATGGGAAACAAAGTACTGGTTAGCAACCACAAATTCAGCATAGGCATTTGCCATGGTTACGGCTATTACCTCATCGCCAACGGCAAACTTTTTAACATTATCGCCCACGGCGACCACAATTCCCGCCGCATCTAACCCCGGCACAAACGGCAGCTGAACCGGTCGCATTTGCTGCATATAACCCATCCGGATTTTAATGTCCAGCGGATTGACACTTGCTGCCTTTACCTGTATCAGAACATCATCGGCTGTTTTGATTTCCGGTTGCTGTATGTCATTGATTGCCAACACATCTGATAAACCAAAGCCCTGATATTGTATCGCTTTCATGTACGTTTTTATTTAACATCGTTTGATCATACAAACTTAGTACCTTTGCCTACATAACCTGTATTGGCAATATTAATGTGCATAGGCTAACATAATAGACTAATGGAAAATACAGTAATCAGGAAGACAAAAGAGTTTATGCCCGGTAATTGTCCGGTGGTGTATTGTATGAATATTATTGGCGGAAAATGGAAGCCAAGTATTATCCATATGATCAGAACGGGTAGAAACCGCTATAGCATATTACTGAAAAATATAACCGAAATAAGTAAACAGACGTTGACCAACCAATTAAGAGAACTGGAAGCGGACGGCATCATTGACAGAGTAATTTTCCCCGAAATACCCCCGAGAGTCGAATACACCATTACCGACTATGGCAAAACCTTATTGCCCATAATTGACAGTATGTATCAATGGGGGATTCAGCATATGAAAACCGACAACAAAGGATACTGCGATGCTAAGTAAAGCTGCCAGGTATTTTCTGCCGGCGGTAGCTTTACCTACCGCCGGCAGACGGGCACTAAACGATAAATCCTTAGTCACGGCATTCGTCGACCTATCGCAATCCTTTTTTACAACACCGACGCCAGCAGTCCCAGTAATACCACGCCGCCAAGGGTAGCCAGCCAGGTCCGGAGATAGCGGCGGCCTTCGCGTTTGCGTTCGTCGCGGGCCATGTCGCGGTATAGCTTCAGGTCAGGTTTCAGCGCGCGGATCAGGAAATAGATGCCGCCCGAAAGCACGCCCGTACCCAATAAAAACACCAGTGCGGCCAGAAACGCTTTTTCGGCACAGAGCAGTCCGCAGGCCAGCGGCACCGAGAAATAGGCCAGCGTAAGGCCCAGTAAGAATAATAAAATGTAGCCGATGCGGGTACCGGTCAGCTTCTGTCCGGCCGGTGTATCGTCGCGGCGGAACCGGTTCCGGAACACGTTGTGCTTCGTTTCCTGCCGCAACGCCTTTTCACGGACATAATCGCTTTCCGTAGCGCTAACGGTCCGCCCCGAATCGCCGGCGGTTTCGATACGGCTGTAACTGCCCAGTCCGCCCGACGGGTGCAGGGTCTGCGAACGCTCTGCCCAAATCGCCCCACAAGCCATAAACAGGCATAAATTCAGCGTAAATACCCCGAACAGACCGGTATACTTCATCCGGCGCGACAACGGTCCGACGATTTTTCCGTAGTCCTGCATACCGGCGGCAATCCCGACCAGCACCACCACCAGTCCGTGCAGCAACCAGGGCGATAGCCCCCCTGCCGGTTGTTCTGCGGCCCAGATACCGGCCCCGATGGTCACGCCGAGCAGCGCATTCAGGATTTCAAACAGAATGATCAGGCCGATTGCCGGTAAGGTATGGCGGTGTGCCCAGATTGAGATACGTTTCATAGTGGTACAGGGAAAAGGTTTTGGTGTTGTACTGTACTGCCAGCCGGCAGCGTTTACCCCTAAACCACTGGCCTCCAGCTTCGTTTAGTTTCCTATTTTCCGGCAGGCTGGTGCTGCATCAACCGGTCAATGATGGCCGTCACCTGCGGTACCGGCATGGCAGGAACAAGGTAAAAATGGCCCTTCCCCTGCTCATTCCAGGTATTTGATCCGTCAGCGGCCACCCGCATGCGTCCAGATTTCAGGGTGTAGTAACCCGTGGTGCCCTTAATGGCGACCAGCACGGCGGTCTGATCCCAGCTCATGCGCCCATGGCGGTCGCCTTCCGCTTTGGGCAGGCAAATGGCAAACACATCCTTAACCGGACTGTTCCGGATGGCCGGATTCTGCACCAGCGGCAAGCCCGTTTTTATTTCCTTCCCGATATCAAACCCACTCAGAATGATCTCCGTCGGCCACTGCCCGAACACCTGCTGAGAAGCACCGGCATCCTTATGCACGTTAAACTCGCGGCCATTGGGAAACCATCCTGCCATACTCACCAGCCGGGCCACTTTCCGCGCAACCAGCTCCCGACCGGTCAGCGGTGAGTACCGGTCGCCGGGCGAGGCCAGCAGGTTGGCCAGATTGGTCAGAAAGCCAACGGTGACAATTGTGACGCTGTGGTCGGGTTGCCGGGCCAGTACCTGCCGGTAAACGGTTACGGCATCGGCCGCCTGCTCGTTTTGGGTGATCCGGTGCGGGTAGCGAACCACCAGCGTATCGGACCAATGCTGAAAATCCCCTTCGTTTACCGCCGCGCCTTTGGGCACGCCGATGGGTATACGCGGACGCTTGAAATACGTGTTGAACACATCCAGCACCGCTGCCACCCGCGGGTAGGTGGTGCTGGCGACGGTCGCCAGAATCCGGCCCTGCCCGCTGTCGGCCAGGGCATGTAACAGGGCAATAGCGCCCACATCGTCATAGTCAGGCCCCATATCGGTGTCGAAAATAACCGGTACCGGCGGCCGGCGCACCGGTGACCGACGCTGAGCAGTAGCCGCCACCGTGCAGACAGCCATCAGAATGAGCGTAGAGAAAAGGATTCGGGTCAGCATTTTCTTAACTTGCAACCACATCGGGCATATACGTGACAAACCGTTTATCAGCCGCCTCATGTGAATTACTTTATCAAGCGTTATGCATACCAAAGCACTCCTTTCCCTTTTTCTATCTTTCTGCCTGTCTCTCAGCTTGTCGGTGGCCCAGACGCCGGCCGAACGGCCCATCCGCTTTGCCTTTGTGACGGATACGCACGTGGGTGCACCGGTTACCGCCGCTGAAGACCTGCAACGCACCGTGGCTGACCTGAACAACATGACCGACATTGATTTTGTGGTCTTTACCGGTGACGTGACCGACTATGGCTCCGACGAAGAGTTCCGGCAGGCGAAACAGATCATTGATGGACTGAACAAGAAGTGGTATATTTTTCCGGGCAACCACGACACCAAATGGTCGGAAAACGGCTGCAACAGCTTCCGGAAGTTCTTCGGGGCCGAGCGGTTTTCGTTTTCCTTCGGTAAGTACCGCTTCATTGGCTGCGGCAGCGGTCCCAACATGCGGATGTCGCCGGGGCTGGTGGCCCGTGAGGACGTGCTCTGGCTCCGGTCGGAGGTGGCGCAGCTGAAAGGGACAAACCAGCCGGTTATTTTCATGAACCATTACCCGCTCGATGAATCGCTGGCCAACTGGTACCTGATGATCGACGAGCTGAAAAAGACTAATATTCAGGCGGCCATGTGCGGCCACGGCCATGCCAACCGCGCCATGGATTATGAAGGTATTCCGGGCACGATGGGCCGGTCGAACCTCCGCGCCAAAGACGCTGTCGGCGGTTATAACCTGGTGACGATTCAGAACGATATCATGACGTTTGCGGAACGGACGCCGGGCGGCGAAACCAAACCGGTCTGGCGGACAATCCCGTTGCGCGACCACCGGTTTGCCAGCGAAACCAAAACCTACCCCCGCCCTGACTTTCAGGCTAATACCACGTACAGCAACGTTAAAGCAGTCTGGGAGAAACAGGATAGCAGTGATGTCGGAGCCGGTATTACGGAGGCGAAAGGGCTTTGCATTTACCCGAACACGCAGGGCTATATTGTGGCGCTGTCGGCCAAAACCGGCGATACGGTCTGGAAATTCGCGACCGGCGGCAAGGTCTACTCCACCCCCGCTATCGACGGAAACCGCGTTGTCGTAGCCTCGACCGACGGGGTTGTCTACTGCCTCAACCGCAAATCCGGCACCCTCATCTGGAAACAGGAAACCGGCAAACCCATCGTTGCTTCTCCATTGATTGATGGCAAACGGGTGTTTATCGGTAGTTCGGAGGGGAAATTCCGCGCGCTATCGCTCAAAGACGGATCGCCGCTCTGGGCGTTCGGCGGCATCAACGGCTTTATCGAGTCGGTGCCGGTGGCCGACAAACACAACGTTTACATCGGTTCGTGGGGCTCCAGCCTGTATGCGCTCAACAAGGCAACCGGTGACCTGGTCTGGACCTGGACCAACAACAAGCTCCGTAATTTTTCGCCGGCAGCCTGTGTACCGGTACTCGTTAACAACCGCCTGTTTATCCAGACACCCGACCGCACCGTGACGGCCATCGACGCACAAACGGGCAGGGAAATCTGGAAAACCAGCGAGCACAAGGGGTTTGAGTCCATCGGCGTATCGGCCGACAAGGCGCTGATTTATGTGAAGTGCATGCAGGATTCGGTATGGGCCATTCCGACCGCGTCGATGGATGGCAAAGGCAGTTGGTTCGTCAATTGCCGGTACGGCTACGAAATCAGTCCGTCGCCGGTAGCCGAGCGGGATAACTTCCTCTACGTGCCGACCGACGACGGGGCTGTGTATGCGATTGATAAGCCGACGAAGCAGGTGGCGTGGGTCCACAAGCTGTCGAATGCGATGGTGAACCGCATCTGGCCGCTGGGCAAACGCGAACTGCTGGTTACGACCATGGACGGCAAAATAGCGCGGCTGACGTATTAATTTTAGACTGGATAAATTATTGATTTTAAACGTCGACAGGATTACAGGATGAACAGGATATAGACTGTCCTGTTCATCCTGTAATCCTGTCAAAAGCTCCTTTATTCTGTCGGAGCGGCCATTGGTACTTTGGCAAGGGGCTTGCCGAAGTTCGGCGTACCATCGGCATTCCACGTAAACGGCTGAATGTGCGGTGCCCGCTTGTTGCCGCAGCCATCCGTCGCCGACGGATTGGCGTGGTAAATCATCCAGCTCTGTTTGCCGTCGGCCGAGGTAAAGAAGCCCCCGTGACCCGGTGCCCAGACATTGTTTTCAGGCGCCTGCACAAACACGGGCGTCTGCGATTTCTTCCAGTTTTTCGGGTCCGTCAGACTGCCTTTGCCGGTGTACTGCAACATGCCCAGGCAGTAATCCAGCCAGCAGGCGTTGGCCGAATAAATCAGGAACAACTTGCCGTCGTGTTCCAGAAACTCGGGGCCCTCGTTGACGAATACCTTCGGTACTTCGCCGTTTTTCTGCCATTCCTGCGGTACATCACCGTGCATTTCCCACGGCAGATCCGGCTTCGAAAGCCGGACGCGGTCGCCTTTCATCGTCCACGGGTTTTCGAGTTCGGCAATGTAAATATCCTGGCGGCCGTTGATTGGCCCCTCCCAACCCGACCAGGCGGCATACAGCTTGCCTTTAAACTCTTTGACGGTCAGGTCAATGGCCCAATGATCGCCCGGATCCGTGAGTTTGCCTTTCAGTACCCAGGTTCCCTGCATCGGGTCCGGCGAATCGTTTTCGACCACCCACATCCGGTGGTTCACGTTCCGGCCGCTGTCGGCAGCGAAATAGACATACCATTTCCCGCGGATGAAGTGAATTTCGGGTGCCCACAGCTCACGGGAATACTGCTCTTTGGGCGGCGGGGTATAAATGACCTTGTGTTCGGCCGTGGCCAGATCGGCCATGTTTTTGGTTTTCCAGAGCGTCAGGTTGCGGCCGGTGGTATTCATGTAGTAATACCAGCCGTCTTTCTGCACTACCCAGGGATCAGGACCTGAGTTTTTGACCGGGTTTGTAAAGGTGCGCTGGGCATGCAGCGAGGTGGTTACCAACCACAGCAGCAGGAAAAGAATTCGGTTTTTCATTTCGTTTTTTAAGCTGCCACGAAGGCACTAAGTCGGGAAGGTGCACCAAGTTTTAAAGAAATTTTCTTTGTGCTTCTTCCTGACTTCCGTCTTTGTGGTTATTTTTTTAAGCTGCCACGAAGGCACGAAGCCGGAAAGGAGCACCAAGTTTTTATGACTTACTCTTCTTTGTGCCGCCTCCTGACTTCCCGTCTTTGTGGTTATATTTTTTAAGCTGCCACGAAGGCACGAAGTCGGAAAGGAGCACCAAGTTTTTATGACTTACTCTTCTTTGTGCCGCTTCCCGACTTCTCGTCTTTGTGGTTAAAAAAAATTATACCTTCTTCGGATCGGGGTGCACCCACGGCGCGCGGTACGGGCGTTGCAGGAGCTTGGTCGCTTCCTTATCGCCGACGACTTCGCGCTTCTGCGGGTCATAGACCAGCGGCCGGCCAAGCTGCATCGACAGGTTTGCGAGCAGACAGCTTGCCGTTGAAATGTGTCCTTCTTCGATATCAGCCACGGGGCGGCCGTTCTTTTCAATCGCTTCGAGGAAATTCAGCATGTGCAGGCGGGTGGCCGGAGCGGCGTTCAGCTCAATGCGTTCTTCGGTCAGGTCTTCCGGATATTTTTCTTTTTCGTAGACGACATCCTTGTGGATCTTGTCGCCTTTGCCCTGCGGGATAAAGTCGTAGCTCATCGTACTGGCCCATAGCGTTCCTTTTTCGCCATAGAGCGTAAACGACCACGGATAATCCGGGTTGTTGGGGGTTCCCCAGGTGCGGTGCTGCCACACGCAGTTCAGCTCCGGATATTCGAAAATGGCCGACTGTGTGTCTTCGATATTTGACTTACCTTCTTTCTGGACATAAATACCACCCGTTGAGCTGATTTTCTGCGGCCAGCTGAGTTTCAGCATCCAGCGCACGGTGTCGAACATGTGGATACACATATCGCCCATGATGCCGTTGCCATACTCCTTAAACGTCCGCCACCAACGGATGTGCGGCAGCCCGTCGTAGGGCCGCAGCGGGGCCGGACCCGTCCACATGTTGTAATCCAGAAAATCCGGCACAGCCACCACCGGCGGATTGCCGTTATTGCGCATGTGGTAATAGCAGCACATTTCGACGTGCGACACCTTGCCCAGCAAACCGGCGTCTACGATGTTCTTTTTGGCGTCGATCAGGTGCGGCGTACTTTTCCGCTGCGTCCCGACCTGCACCACCTTGTTGTATTTACGGGCGGCAGCTACCATCGCCTCCCCTTCCATCACGTCGACGCTGATCGGCTTCTGCACATATACGTGCGCACCCGCCTTCACCGCATCAATCGCCATCAGCGCATGCCAGTGGTCGGGCGAGCCGATGAGGACAATATCCAGCTGATTTTCGGCGAGTAGTTTTTTGTAATCGCCGTACAGTTTCGGGACTTTTCCGGATTTCTGCCGCTGGCTTACCAGTTTACCGGCTGCATCCAGCATATTTTTATCCACATCACAAAGCGCGACAACGTCGACATCGGCCACCTGAATCAGGCGGAACAGGTCGCTTTTGCCGTACCAGCCGGTCCCGATCAGGGCTACGCGGTAGGTTTTCATCGGCTTAGTAACATCCGTCGCCTGTGCGCCCATGGCGGTGAGCGCCAGGGAAGCGGTCGTCCCCTGAATAAACTGACGACGATTAAGATTGAACTGGTCCATGAAGTAAGTAAGGGTTTGGACGCCCGGAAACGGTGCGTCGATACGTATCAATAAAGCGGAAGCGTTTATTTACTTACTTATGGGCCGTTGCCAATACGCTGGCCACAACACGTAGAGACGCAAGATATTGCGTCTCCAGCACCAACACCGCCCGAAAACAATACTATAACCCTATGGTCGCCATGAGACGCAAGATATTGCGTCTCTACAGGGTTCCCGTCAGCAGATTCACATCCAGAATCGCCAGCTGGTAGTTCAGTTGCGCGGCCAGAAGGTCAACCTGCGCTTTGGCCAGATTCGACTGAGCCGTCAGCAAATCCGATTTCAGGTTCAGGCCCGCGGCCTGCCGGTCCTGCTGTACCTTGAGCTCTTCCGTCCGGTATCGGGCGGCTTTCTGCGCCACGTCGATCAGCGCCCTAGCCTGGCTTATTTTCCGGTACGCCTTCTCCAGATCGCTGCTCACCTGCTCCTGCGTATTCAGCAGGTTTTCCTGTGCCTGCTGCCGGATCAGGTTGCGCTGGGTCATCACCTGTTTGTTGGCCACGAGGTCCTGCAGGTTCCATTTCAGGTTTACGCCCACATACGGGTTGTTGACCGGAAAAATCAGGTTGCCCTGCTGGTAGGTATACCCCGCCAGTACGCCCACATCGGGCCGGTAGCTCTGCTGCGCGGCTTTAATCCCCAGCTGCGCTTTCTGCTGTCCCAGCGTTGCCAGCTGAATATCGACGTTGTTGCGCAGGGCCGACATAGCCACTGAGTCCAGTGACGGCACGGCGATCTGCGTTAACTCGACACCGGCCAGTACCAGCGAATCAGCTTTGATGCCGGTCAGCCGTTTCAAATCCGTTTCGTAGTCTTCGCGCTGAATCGCCAGCTTCAGCAGGTTCTGCTCCTCGTCGGCAATGTTGGCCTGCAAACCGGCCTTGCTGACGTTGATGGTTTTGCCCGACCCCAACGCACTTTCCACATCGTACAGTTTCAGCTTTGCCACATCGAGTTTCGACGCGGCTTCTGTCTGTTGCTGCTGATTGATCAGCAGGCCATAATACAGCCGCTCCACCGCCTGCCGGATTTGCAGGGCCGCCTTGCGCCGCTCCTGCTCCGACACCTGAATGTCTGTCTGATCAATGGCCAGCCCGGTTTTTACCTTGCCCAGCTGGGTAATCGGCTGGTAGGCCATGATCCCCGCATTGATGGTATGGTGTTGCCCCAGATTAAACGTTTTTGTTTCGTTAGGCAACGGCACCTGCGTGGTCGCATTCAGCGGCAACACGCCGAACGATCCCTGATCAATCACCAGCGAACCGGTGTTGGCATTGTACTGATAGGTGGAGTTGACCGTTACCGACGGGTACTTTTTGACCTCGTCCTCTTTCAGTTTCGCCTGCTTTTCGGCAACCTGCAGTTTACGGATCGCCAGACCACGGTTATTTTGCAGCGCCAGATCAATCGCTTTCTGTAAGCTGATCTGTTCAGGCTGGCGTCCCGCCTGCTGGGCGGTGGCCGGATTGGCCGTCAGCATCCCCATGATGCCGAGGCTGATATATAGTTTCGACGTGTTATACATGGTGAACAGGTTGTTTTTGGGCAGCAAGGATCTCTTTTTTGTCGGACGGCTTAATCCAGGCGATATACAGAACCGGCACCGTCAGCAGGGCCATGACCATCGACCAGAGTACCCCGACGGCAATGACGCTCGCCAGCGGGCTCCACATCGGCGACCCCGACAGAATCATCGGCAACACCCCGATGGCCGCCGCTGACGCGGTCAGGAAAATAGGCCGCAACCGGCGCTTGCCCGACTCAACGGCTGCCGTCCGGATGTCCATCCCGTGGTGCATCAGTTCATTGGTATGATCCACGAGAATGATCGCGTTCCGGACCACAATACCCGACAGACTGATCAGGCCCACAAAGGCGGTAAAGCCAAAGTTGTTGCCGGTGATGTACAGCCCGAACAAGGCTCCGAACAAACTCAGCGGAATGGTCAGCATGACTATGGCCGCCTCCTTGAGGTTCCGGAACTGGAACAGCAGGATAAAGAAAATCAGGACCAGACTGATCACCAGTACTGTAATCATTTGGCTGAACGTTTCCTGCTTGTTGGCAAACTCGCCGCCGTACTCAATTCGGTAACCGGCCGGCAGCTGAATCTGGTCGATAGCCGGCCGGATTTCCTTCAGAAGTTCGGCCGGCAGCACCCCCTTACCGGTTTCGCTCTGCACCGTCAGCGTGCGGACGCCGTTGCGGTGCATGATGCGGCCGGTTTGCCAGCGCGGCACCAGATCCGCAATCTGCCGGAGCGGTACCCGTCCGTTCGTAACCGGCGACGACAGGTAGGTATTGCCCAGATCGTCGGTGGTTTCGCGGTTCTGCTTATCCAGGCGGAACACCACATCAATGGCGTTGTTGCCCTCGTACAGGGTCGTAACGGGTGCCCCGCTGAAGCCGGTATAAATCATCTGCGAAATACTCGACGTGGTAAACCCGAGGCGGCTGGCTTCGTCTTTCAGCTGAATGCTGATGCCGTAATAGTCTTCCTGAAAATCATTGCGGACGAGGGCACTGCCGTGCGCTTTCTTCACGATGCCTTCTACTTCCTGACCAATGGTTTTCAAGCGGTTAATGTCATCGCCGATGATCCGGACCTCTACCGGCGCCTTGAGTGGCTGCCCCTGTTGCAGCAGTTTAATCTGCGGCCGTCCTTCCGGAATGATAGCCTCTACCTTATCCTGTAATTCGTCCGCCAGCGCCTCCGTCGTGTGCTCATCCGTGGTGTTCACCAGAATCTGAGCGTAGTTGCTGACCGGCACTTCCGGCGAAAAGTTATAGTAAAAACGCGGAGCACTCGTACCGGCAAACGTGGCAAAGGATGTCACGCGGTCGTCTTTCTGAATCAGCTTTTCGACCTTTTTAATAGCCGCTTCGGTTTTGTCGAGACTAGTACTGGTCGGCATCCAGAGTTCAACAACAAACTGGTTGCGTTCGGCAGCCGGGAAAAATTTCTGACGCACCCCGCCGGTGTACAGCAGTCCGGCAAAGACGATGGTAATCAGGCTCAGGCCAATGGTCAGTTTCGGGTGACGGATTGCCCAATCCAGCGAGGCGTTGTAGCCGTTCTGCATGCGATCGAGCAGCGACGTTTTCTTCGGTTCATTAACCGCATCCGGATCGTGTAAGCCTTTCTTAATGAAGACATAACACAGCAACGGCGTCAGGACCATCGCGACGATAAACGACGAGGCCAGCGCAATGGCAACCGTCCACGGCAGGGCATTGATAAACTCGCCGACCGAACCGGTCAGCAGAATCATCGGCATAAACGATGCAATGATTGTAACGGTAGCCGCCAGCACCGGCACTACCAGATCGCTCGCACTGCGCCACGCTGCCGTCCAGCGCTCAACGCCCGCATCCAGCAGTTCGACGTAGTTATCGGCAATCACAATCGCATCATCAACCACCATACCCAGTACCACAATCAGGGCTGCCAGCGATACCTGGTGCAGCTCGATGCCAAAGGCGTGCATGAGCGCAAACGTCACCGCCACCGTCATCGGAATGGCCATGGCCGCTACCGACGCAATGCGGAACGGTAATAAGAGTACCACCACCACAACCACCGAGAAAATGGCCAGGAAAAACTCGTCGATAAAGTGCGACACGTTGTGGCCCACGACCTGCGGCTGATTCACAATCGTGGTCAGGGTCACATCGGCAGGGAACAGCTTTGTGGTTTCGGCAATTTTCTGGTCAACTGCTTTTCCGAAATTCACAATGTTGTTGCCTTCGTGCATCTGCACGGTCAGGATCAGGGCCTTGTGGCCGTTGACGGTAATGCGGCTGGTCGGCTCTACGTATTCGCGCTGGATGGTGGCAATGTCGCCCAACCGGACAATAGCCCCTGATTTTGAGGCCCCGACAATCTGATTGGCGATTTCATTTTCTCTGGTAAAATAGCCGCTGGTATAGAGCGGGGCTTTCCGTGACTTGGTATCGATTGAGCCGGTGGCCCCGATGGTATTCTGCGATTGCAGCACTTTCACAACCTGCTGCACATCAACGCCATACTGCGCCAGTTTTTCGGAGCGTGACGAAACCGTAATCTGCTCCT
>NZ_CAMFHL010000171.1 GCF_945952095.1 uncultured Arsenicibacter sp.
AGTCGTCGGCAGCGTCAGATGTGTATAAGAGACAGGGCGTGAACAGTGGTTCCGGAACTGGCTGAGTACTACAGATGATATTCATGTTGACGCCATCCGGGCGTTTCACCTGAACGCAGGGAAGGGGGACCCCGAAAACGGGCTGCTGATGAACCGCAACAACGGGCTGATGACCCTCAGCCTGACCAGTATTGTGCAGCTGCCGGCAGACCAACGCATGCTATACACGGATCTGCTGCAGCATAAATCTGTTTCGCTACCACTTAATCAACACGACTATGTCATCTGTTAGCGTAGATAAATCCGGAAAAACCGGTGAGAACCAGGGAGATTCTCCATTGCTTAATCAAGTCCGTAACCGGCAGGAGCGTATGTTTAGCTGGTTCCGGACTTCGCCGTTCCTGATCCGGTTAACGGCCTGGGAATACTGGCCGTTCAGTATTGTATACATACCGGTTTTTGTCTACTGGTTATGGCTTTCGCTCCGTGCCCGCTCGTTCTTTTTTTTCTCGGCGTCCAATCCGTCTATCGAAACCGGCGGGTTGCTGGGCGAATCCAAATGGGCTATTTTAAAGAAAATAAATCCGGCGTTTCTCCCGCAGACGCTGTTCGTCAATGTAGCAGACACGTCGGCGGAGGCCGTGGAGTTTATCGTGCAGAGCCGGTTCCGGTTTCCGGTAATTGCCAAGCCGGATGTGGGTGAACGGGGCTGGCGGGTTGAAAAAATTAATACGACAGCGGAGTTGCAGGACTATATACGGACGGCACCGGGAAACTTTCTGATTCAGGATTATGTGGATGAACCGCTTGAGTTCGGGGTATTCTATTATCGTTTTCCGGGTAAGGCGCAGGGGGTTGTTTCGTCCATTGTCCAGAAGGAATTTCTGAGCATCCGGGGCGATGGCAAAACCAGTATCGGTAAGTTGATACTGCAAAATAGCCGGGCGGTTTTGCAGCGTAAAGCGTTAACCGAAAAATACGGTAAGCGTCTGCATGAGGTATTGGCCGACGGGCAGGTGTTTCAGCTGGTAGCCATCGGTAATCACAGCCGCGGGACTAAGTTTCTGAATGCCGGCAGCCTGATTTCACCGCATGTCACACGGCTCTTCGATACCATCAGCCGTGATGTTGACGGATTTTATTTTGGCCGGTACGACATCCGGTGCCGGTCAATCAATGATTTGTCAACCGGCGAGCACCTCCGGATTATGGAATTGAATGGTGCCGGTGCCGAACCGGCCCATATTTATCACCCGGGTTTTCCGCTCTGGCGCGCCTGGGAGGTATTGCTGTTTCACTGGAAAATTCTCTTTCAGATCAGCCTGGAAAATCACCGGCGCGGCTATGACTACATGACCTTGAGCGAGGCGCGTCTATACTGGGAAAAAAGCAGATCAAAAAGCAAACAGCTATGATAAATCAGGACAACAAGTTAGACTTTACAGGCCTGACGGTTTTAATTACGGCCGGGCCGACACAGGAGCCCATCGATCCCGTGCGTTATATCAGTAACCGGTCAAGTGGTAAAATGGGATACGCCCTGGCCAGCGTTTTTGCGGAAGCCGGGGCGGAGGTGGTTCTGGTCAGCGGGCCGGTCGCGCTGACTATCCAGCATGAGTCGGTCACCGTCGTACCGGTCATGACGGCGCAGGAGATGTATGAGGTCAGTTCACGCTATTTCGGAAAAGCACAGCTGGTTATCTGGGCGGCGGCCGTCGCCGATTATACCCCGAAGACCGTAGCAACCGGCAAGATCAAAAAGAAAACGGCTGACTTTATGCTTGAACTCGTCAAAACAGTGGATATTGCCGCCACGCTCGGGGTGCAGAAACGTAGTGATCAGTTCATTGTCGGGTTTGCGCTCGAAACAGACCACGAAAAGGAACATGCTCTGGCTAAACTTACGGGTAAACATCTTGACCTGATTGTCCTGAACTCCATGCGGCATGAAAACGCCACGTTTGGCTTCGATACCAATCAGATCACCCTTTTTGACCGTCAGGGAGAGGAGATTGCTTTTCCGCTCAAGCCCAAGAATGAAGTGGCCCGCGATATTGCCTCGGCCGTTTACGAACGGTTCATCGTTGCCTGACAGAGCTGAAGAAAAAAGGGGCATTCCGGTAAGGAGTGCCCCTGCTTGCAGTGAACCTGTTCTGAAATAGTTAGTTAAGTAACAAAATCTATATTTTTTCGCTACCGGAAATAGGTCATGTCAGACTGCCGGAGTGCTTAAAAATGATAGGCGACGGCCAGCATCGGCAACAGGTTTTTTGTCCGGTACCGATCGTTGTCAAAGGTAAGCTTCTTTGTGGTCTGATACTCATTAAACTGAAAATTAAGGCCGGCCCGCAGGCTAAGTTTCCGGGTCACGGCATAGCGTACATAAGCCTCAGAATTCAGACTGCCAATATCACTGTCGCTGATCAGCAACAGATTAAAGGCGGTCGGACGGGCCTGCTGGGTCGTTCCGGTCAGCGCCGACCGGCCGGGACCCTTTGAGGTAAATGTGCCGTTCCGGGGGCTGCCAAAACTAAAACCAATACCATCAATATTGAAACCGGCGGCTACTTTCCGTGACAGGGCATATTCGAGGTGAATACTGATATTTACTGAATTAATTTGTGTTGACTGAAATTTCAGGGTGTCTATATTCTGAACCAGGTCTTCACTGAATAAGGCAAAAATGCTGTGTTTCCCTGACGTAAGCCGGGCGGGCGCCGTCCGGTATGTTGTATTGTTGCCGAAGGCCGATGTAAACCGCAGACCATACCCAATCCGGAAGCGGTTCTGACGGCCTATACCATGCAGCCTGCTGACAGACAGGGCCGTGGTTGTGAAATTGCCTTTAGTGGCGAAACTAAGGTCGATATTTTGGGTAACGTTTGCCGCTACTGCCGGCGGCGGGCCGGATTGCTGTGCCATGCCTGAAAACGGGAACGCACATAGTACCCCGGCGGCAAAAAATAGTCTGATCATACGCTTTATGTTTTTAAAAGGATATCAATGCCACCAATCGTTTCCAAACACTATGCCGTATATGATGCGCTGGTAAGTAGTTGTCTGGCAAGGAATTGAGGCCTTTTTTGGGGGATAGCCACAGGTCCTGCTCCGTCCTGTTTCTGATATTTCGGGAAAAATCTGAAATATCAGAAACAGGACGTTCCGGCGACGCCCCGCAGGCGCAGAAAGTGATTGATAACGGATGGTCCGGAACTTGTGAACCTACTGATATGAGAATAGTTGTGTTACTACTTTATGGGTTGCTGATAAGTGCCGGATCGGCTAATGCCCAGCCGAAGGGCTTGCCCTTCATTCAGCACTACGCGCCCAGGAACTACGGGGCACACCCCGAAAACCGTGCGATCTGTCAGGATCAGCGGGGTGTTCTGTACGTGGGGAATCAACACGGTGTGCTGGAGTATGACGGCAGTACCTGGCATCTGATACCGGTACAGGGGCAGGTCGTCAGAGCGGTAGCCGCTGATACCGCCGGGCGGGTCTATGTCGGTTCCGAAACGGACATCGGGTTTCTGGAACATGCTTCGTCCGGCCAGACAGAATATAAATCACTGAAAAAATACCTGACCGCCTCATCGATACGGCCCCAAAAAGTAACCCGTGTATTTGCTACCCGGTATGGGGCATTTTATTGTACCGATAACGGGGTATTTCAATGGAACCCGGCGGGAAACAGCCCGCAAACGATCAGGACCTGGCTTCCGGCCGGCGAAACGGGCATTCGCCGGGCACACGTTGCCGGTCATTATCTGATGATTCAGGGCAGGAGCGGCCGGTTGTACCAGACTGATCTGCGCGGGAGTTACCCGTTACGGCCGATGGCTGGTACAGGACAACTGGAGCCGGAGTTAGTGGAAGCCATTTTGCCGTATCCTTCCGGAAACCGGTTTTTGTTCGTCACATGCCATCACGGGCTTTTTGTCTATACTCCGGAAACGGCTACATCGGCTGCCGGTTTAGACCGGTTGCTGACAACTGCCGAAGATTGGCTGACATCTGCGCGGGTCTTCAGGGCCTTATGTATCCATGACCCGAAAGCGGATACCTACGCCTATGTTATCGGGACGGCGAGGGGAGGGGTGCGGATTTTTGATGAGCACGGCCGTCAGGTACAACAACTGGATGAAGGGAACGGGCTGCGCCGGAATGCCGTACTGAGCTTATTTTATGACCGTGAAAAATCACTCTGGATCGGAACAGGCAGTGGCCTTGACCGGGTCGAGTTCAGTTTACCGGTCACCCGTTTCGATCATACGTTTAATGTCCGGTCAACGGTGTGGGCCATTTGCCGCCATAAGGGTATTTTATACATTGGTACCAGTCTGGGCCTTTTTGCCTGGAGTGATGCCGGTCAACGGTTTATGCCCGTGCCGGGGGCCGATGCCAGCTGCCGGACCATTCAGGTGGCCGGCGACGACATACTGGTCGGAGCCGCAGGCTTTATCTGGCGGGTGCGTGACCGGAAAATAGTGGCCTCAATGTCAACGGAAGGCCAGACGGTCAACAGCCTGCTGCCTGTTTCACCGGACAGGATTCTGGCGGCCCAGAGCGACGGACTGAAATGGTATGATGCCGCAGATGGAGCCGGGCATCGGGTTGCCGGTGCTATAGGGCAGACAGAATGCGTGTCACTGGCAACCGACGCAAAGGGGATGTTTTGGGTTGGTACTGCCTACAAGGGTTTTTACCGGTTAACGCCGGGACCGTCCGGTACCTATGAGGCAAAGCGGATTACCATACAGCACAGGAACGATGACACGGTTCCGGGAAACTATGTGTATAAAACGAGCTACGGGTTACTGTTTGTCTCGGGCGGGGAGGTGTATTATCCGGATGCGCGACGACAAACACTTACCCTGCATAAACTGCCTGGCATCGGAAAAATCGGCTCATTAACCGGCAGAGACGGCCTTGATGCACCCGGGATCGCCGAAGACACGTCGGGCAAACTCTGGTTTGCCAAACCAGCCATTGCGCTCTATCCCCGGCGAAAGGCGGGTAAGGTGGTGAACTGGCAGGTCGATAGCCTGAGTCTCAAACCCATCCGGCGGGGCGGGTATGTGGTATATCCCGAAGCAAACGGGCTGGTTTGGGTCGGTACGGACGAAGGGCTGTTCCGGTACGATGGCGCACAGATGACGATGCCGCCGGATTTTCCCGCGCTGATCCGGTCGGTGAGGGTCCTGAGTAATGATTCGGTGCTGTACGGAGGGGCTGGTATCGGGCCTACACTCAGAATTCCGTACCGGTTCCGGGATTTGTCCTTTCAATGTGCGGCGACCAGTTTTGTCGGCGATGATGCCAACGAATTCCAGTTCCGGCTGGTGGGCAATACACGGATGCCCGAAGATTCAGTCTGGACGAAGTGGAGCCTCGAAACTACAAAGGAATACACCAATCTGCCGGTTGGTAAGTATACGTTTGCGGTCCGTGCCCGGGATGCCTACGGGCAGCTGAGCCGCGAAAGTATGCTGTCCTTCACCATTGAGCGCCCGTGGTATATGACCATCTGGGCGTATCTGTTCTACTCCCTTATTTTCTGCCTGCTGGTTTTCGGGCTCGTCCGTATTTATACCCGGCGGCTGACGCTTGAGAAAGGCAGGCTGGAAACCGTGGTGCAGGAACGTACGGCAGAGGTAGTCCGTCAGAAAGAAGAGCTTTCCGGCCAGGCAGCACGCTTACAGATCGCTAAAGATCAGGCAGAAAGCGCCAACCGGGCAAAAAGTGAATTTCTGGCCACCATGAGCCATGAGCTGAGAACGCCCCTGAACGGTATTCTGGGTTTTGCCCAGCTACTCCAGCGTGACACAGGGTTATCGGATCAGCAGCTACGGGGGGTGGGGGTAATCCGGAATAGCGGGGAACATTTACTGCGGCTGATCAATGAGGTGCTGGACATTGCAAAGATTGAGGCGCGGCGGTTTGAGTTTGAGCAGGCTACAGTAAATCTGTCGTTGATTCTCGACAACCTGGCCGCTGAATTTTCACTCCGGGCACGTCAGAAAGGGCTGGCATTTACGTATGAAAGCGCATCCGCCATTCCGCAGTGGGTCATAACCGACGAAAAGCGGTTTATCCAGATTTTAAATAACCTGCTGGGGAATGCGATCAAATTTACGGCAACGGGCACTGTCAGGCTTACCGTTTCTGCGTATAGCCTGCGCCCTGATCAAAGCCGGCTGACGGTCAAGGTTAGTGACACAGGAACCGGTATTCCCCCGGAACGGCTCAGCGAAATTTTCCAGCCTTTTTTTCAGGTGCGGGACGGACGTCTGTTTACGGAAGGCACGGGACTCGGGCTGGCGATTTCAGATCAGCTGGTGCGTCTGATGGGGGGCGAACTGACAGTAGCCAGCTTGCCGGGTAAGGGCAGTACGTTTACCGTGACGATTCCTCTGGCAGTGCCGGAGATAAGCCTGCCGGAAAACGGGCCTGTCCGTAAAACAACAGTACAGCCTGCCGGTTATGCCGGGCCTAAGCGGCGCATACTTATTGTGGATGATCATCCGGATAACCGGTTAATGCTGATGACGTTACTGGAAAGTCTGGGGTTTCAGGCAGAGGAAGCCGCAGACGGGAAACGAGCCGTTGACGCCGTTGTCGCTTCGGTTGGGGACGGTGGCCAGCCAATTGATCTGGCTTTTATGGATCTGGTCATGCCCTCCCTGAACGGGTTTGATGCCTTACAGCTGATCAGGGCTAATCCGCTGACAGCGGGGATAAAAGTAATTGCCTTCTCGGCCAATGTTTTTGAACAGAATCAGCAACGGACCATGGCTGAAGGATTTGATGATTTTATTGCCAAGCCGGTTGATATTGCTCACTTGCTGCAAAAGCTGGAGTTACATCTGGGACTGGAGTGGATCTATGACCGTGAGGCGGAGCCCGAAGTACTACAGGACTCAGCGTCCGGCGGCAGTTCTGTTCCGGATGAAGAGACTGTCGCCGGATTACTGCACCTGGCCAGGCAAGGCGATATCGGCGGCTTACTACAGGCCCTGAACAAACCAGCGTTGAATCAACCGGAGTTTGAGGCGTTTTTACAGCCCTTACGCGTCTGGGCTGCTGAGTTTGATACGCAACAGATCCGGTTGTACCTGGAAGCCGCCGCGCAAAAGCAGGAGGGGCAACAGATCATGATATTTCGGGGAGATTCTGAAATGCCGTAAGACAATGATGGATGGTCTGCCTGACTATGCCGTTTTCCGGACGGACAGGCTGTTTTTGTGCTTTCTGAACCGTGGAATGGTTTTGGCAAAAGAACGGTAAAACATAACAGATTCTGTATGAAAACGACATTGTTGACACTGATTGGTCTGCTTACCGGGTTAGTAGCTGCCGCACAAACGCAATGGAAGCCGACGACGGCAAGCGTTTCGTTCCGGATTAAAAATGCGGGACTGACGGTAAACGGTACGTTCAGCGGGTTTCAGGGCCAACTGATTTTTGATCCGGCGAATCCGGAAAAAAGTATGCTGGTTGCGTCCGTTGAGGCCAAAACCGTTGAGACCGGAATCGGCCTCAGGAATGACCATCTCCGGAAAAAAGAATACCTGGATGCCGCCGCATTCCCGAAAGTTACCCTGAAGTCAACGCGGATTACGGCTAAAGGAAATGGGGTATACACGGGCGCTTTTGAGCTGAGTCTGAAAGGCGTTACGAAGCCGGTTTCCTTTCCGTTTACCTGCACAAACGGCACCTTCGACGGAGAGTTCCGGATAGACCGGCGGGATTTTGGGGTTGGTAAAAACAGCCTGATCATGGGTGATGAGGTGACGATTATGATTCATGTCCAGACAGCGCCGGCCACTGCTGTGGCAGATGCAAAATAACGATGACCGTGGCTACCGCAGTCAGTTACATTACCGCGATCGGGACGGCAGTGCCCGGCTATCGGTTTGCCCAGATGCAGATAGCCGGATTTATGGCGGAGACCGCCGGACTGATTCCCGAAAAAGAAAAGCAGCTAAGGAGTTTATACCGGCATACGGCCATCAGAACCCGCCATTCTGTGCTTCCCGATTTTGACAGCGCGGCAAACGGCGGGCAGTACCGGCTCTTCAATCCGGCACTGACGCCGCCGCCGACCACGGCGCAGCGAATGGCGATATACCGGGAAGAATGTGTACCACTTGCCGCCCGGGCTGCTGACGCCTGTTTCGCCGAACGGGAACTGACCAATCCCGGTTTTGACCGTCGTTCGGTAACGCATCTGATTTATGTGAGCTGTACGGGACTGTTTGCACCCGGACCGGATGTTGACCTGGTGGACGTTCTGGGCTTAAACAGGTCGGTGCAGCGTATCGGTATCAACTTCATGGGGTGTCACGGAGCGTTTAATGGCCTGAAAGTGGCGGATGCGATTGCCCGCTCGTCGCCTGGTGCGGTAATTCTGGTGGTTTGTCTGGAACTCTGTACGCTGCATTTCAGTCACCGGCAGGATACGGACAGCCTGCTGGCAAATGCCTTATTTGCCGATGGCGCTGCGGCGGTCCTTGTCGAAGCCGGAACGTCTGGCCTGGCGCTGACTCATTTCTACAGCGAGATCATCCCGGACAGTAAAGCCGAAATGAGCTGGACAATCGGAGATGCTGGCTTTGACATGATTCTGGCAACAACAGTTCCGCAGCAAATCAGAGCCGCTATAAACGAGGTTTTGTACAACTTGCTCAGACAGGCAAATCTCCGGCTTACAGACCTTGGCGGACTGGCTATCCATCCCGGAGGCAAACGGATTCTGGACCTGATAGAAAAGGAACTGGATATAACCGCTGCTGTAAACAAGCATGCCCGTGCCGTTCTGCAGGAGTATGGGAATATGTCGTCGGCTACGATTTTATTTGTTATACAACGTTTCTGGCAGGAGTTATCGCTTATGCCGGAGCCGGCGAAGCCGGTCGTAGCCTGTGCATTCGGGCCGGGCCTGACTATTGAAGCAATGGTACTGAGACCGGGAGGAAAAATGTAGTAACGTGTTGATATTTCATAAGGTCTTCTTTCTCCTCAATTTTGTATTAGATAAAAAAGAAGTTAATAGTGGCTTCTTTCTTTAAAACCCGGTTTGCAGTATGCTGCCT
Organism: uncultured Arsenicibacter sp.; assembly: GCF_945952095.1. GTDB lineage: Bacteria > Bacteroidota > Bacteroidia > Cytophagales > Spirosomataceae > Arsenicibacter. The sequence continues at coordinate 9,096 of NZ_CAMFHL010000171.1, forward strand.
GTACTAAAAACAAGCCTTCCTGACGGATCATATTGAATATGTTTTACCTGCCCTTTGTACGCTGCGGGAATGATAATAGTATGACGGACTTTTACAGTATCTGATACAACCGGAATCCGTGTGCATGACCAAACAGTTGGATCATTCCAGTTACCATCACGAACGGTTACCATCACATCATTGGTTGGTGGTGTCTGGAGTTCATAGGCGCCCATGTCCACCTGCCGTCCTGCCAGCCGGGGCTGACCGGCCAGATCGGTAGTCTCGCCGCTGAGGGGTGCAGTTGTGCCCGCATCGACGGCGGGGGAGCATTCCGTCAGCCAGTAGTCGCCCGCTGCGGGATCGGCAAAGCGGGGATTGCTGCTGCTATTGCCCGCACAGGCAGCACCTTCCTCGATGAGTGAGTAGGTTATGCCCTCGCCCCGTGCAGTCTGTACCGGAAAGAAAGAGCCCCCGGAATTGTTCCACAGGATGCAGCTGGTGATGCTGACCGGTCCGGGACCCAGACTGCTGCCATGGGTGTATACACTGGCGATACCCGTGCCGCCGGCTCCTCCTGCGGCACGGGCCGTGTTGCCTGACAGGGTGCAGTTGATCAGGATGGCCCTGCTGTCGCCGCGGCCGCCGTATTCGCTGTAGTTATGAGTGTAGAGAGCTCCCCCTACGTTGGCGGCGGTGTTGGCCGAGAACAGGCAGCTGACAAAGACCGGTTCGTTAAGTCCGCGGCTGGCCTGTGTGTCCTGACTGAAGAGCCCCACGGCGCCTCCGTTGACGGCGGAGGTGTTGGCCCGGAAGCGGCAGCGCACAAAGCCGGGGGTGAGCCTTGCCTGAGCCTGTTCGCCGTAATAGGCCCCGCCCAGAGCGGCGGCGTTGCCGGTAAACTCACAGTCGCTGAATGTGGCGGATGCCACGGGATTGCGGACGCCGGCAGCTCTGGCGCAGAGGGCCCCGCCCTGCCGGGCACGGTTGTCGATAAATCGGCACTGAACCACAGTGGGGCTTGACTCGGCAGCGGCGGCTTCGATGAGCAGTCCGCCGCCGTCCTCATTGCCGGCGTTTCCGTCGCGGATGATAAGTCCGTCCAGGCGTGTCTGTGGCGTGGCGGCGGTGATGGTGACCACGTGCAGGCTGTTGTCCGTGTTGCTGCCGGGCAGACCGATGTCGCCCGAGAGAGTGGCGGGGTATCGGTTGATGTCACGCCGGGCGAGGTCGGTTTCGTTGCCGGCGAATCCGCCGTAGAGGGCCACCCCCGAGGCGACGGAGAAGGAGAGTGCGCGCTGCGGGGCATCGCAAACTGTGCAGGCAGAGGGCTTGTAGGTGCCTGCGGCCAGCCAGAAGCTGGTACCCGATGGGGCGGCGGAGAATGGCAGTGTAGTAATGATTACCTGGGCTAGTCCGTAACGCCATATACAACCGGCAGTCATACGGCTATTATTACAATCATTAAACGGGCTGTTACCTGGTACTGTGTCAGATGGCCCTGCATAGATAGTGTCTTAGAAAGAATAGTCCGGGTTACCTACAGTAATGTTTTCTATTGTAAGAAAACAAGCTACGATGTGTTGTTAGCAATGGGGTAGGATCGGTAAAACAGATAATTTGCACTAGAAAATCCGTTCAGTTTTTCTGACTATTCTGGCAAATTTCTAGTTATTTGGGGCAGGAAGCAGGTATTAACAGCTTTTTCGGGCCCGCTGATGATCAGTTAATTGATTGGCTATCAGCGGGCCGGAAGTAGTTTGTTTATGAGATGCTCAAAACCACCTTTCCCACAGTTCTGCCAGTTTCAATCTGTTGATGAGCCTCGCGCATGGCAGAAAAATCAAACCGGCTGGCTACATAGGGTTTCAGGATGCCTTTTGCCAGGCATTCCGCCAGATGATGCATGTCGTCACCGCTTGATTTCACCAGAATAAAGTAGCACCGGACACCTTTATCGTTGGCTGCTGCCGACTCTGTTACGGTAGTCGGGATACTGATTACGGTACCGCCTGGTTTGGTGACCGCAATCGAATGGTCTACATTACTGCCTCCGACGGCATCCAGAACAAAGTCATATTCCGGCTCCTGCTCTTCCCACGCATATCCGGTATAGTCAATATGCCGGTCAGCGCCCAGACTCAGAACAAAGGCTTTGTTTGTTGCCGATGATGTGCCTGTAACGTGTGCGCCCAGGTGTTTGGCAAGCTGTACCGCGAAATGCCCGACACCACCCGCAGCAGCATGGATTAATACCTTTTGCCCTTTTTGTACGTTCGCGTGGTTTACCAGTGCTTGCCAAGCCGTCAGCGCAGCCAGTGTTGTAGCGGCAGCCTCCTCAAACGATACCGATTCAGGTTTTAACACCAGCTGATTAGCCGGAGCAGCCACGTACTCGGCATAGGCTTTTCCATGACCCGGAAAGTTTACCATACCAAAAACAGCATCGCCGCGTTTGAAGCGGTCACTGCGGCTTTCTGTCACGATCCCTGCCATGTCCCAGCCAAGAATAACCGGGTTATGCTTACTCAACAGAGTATACAGTCCGTGTCCTTCCCGGACTTTTGTGTCAATCGGATTGATGCTGATCGCTTTTACGCGAACCAGCACGTCACCATCACCGATTTCAGGCGTGGGCACGTCAACGTACGTTAACTGCTCTACACCGCCCGGCGCATTCAAAATAATTGCCTTCATGAATAATAGGCTGATTGTCAATTGTATTATGCTTCGTGCGGAACAATGTGTTTCCCCAGATTAAACTCAAGTTCTCCGTTTTGCTGTAAGCCTTTTCCGAACAGAGCCCCGATCCGTTGTCTGGCTTCGGGCCATTCCAGAGCGGCATAAAACTTAGTCTGTGTGGCCATCAGGTCTTCGTTTTTGGCTAGCGGGGCCTGCTCGTTAATGATTCCCTTGATTGCCGCAATCGCCTGCTTGTCGAACGAGGCAATCCGCCGGGCAAGCTGATCGACGAACGCATCCAGTTCGGCATCCGGAATGGCGCGGTTGACCCAGCCGTACAGGGCGGCTGTTTCGGCGTCATAGTCCTGACCGCTCAAAATGATTTCCAGCGCTCTGGACCGGCCGGTCAGCAGGTGGAGGCGTTCCATTCCGCCGCCGCCCGGAAAGGCGCCGATGCCGATTTCTACCTGAGCCATGACCGCTTTTTCCTTGCTGGCAAAACGCATGTCAAATGCCTGCACAAATTCGCTGCCTAAACCTCTGGCCCGCCCGCGGATGGCCGCAATGCTAACAAAGGGCGCCAGTTCCAGGCGCCGGGCAATATCCGGCCACGCCGCCGATAAGCCGGTCCGGCCGGGGCCTTTCGGAAAGTCATTGGCCTGTAGAATGTCCAGGTGGGCAATAAAATAGTCCGGATTAGCGCTCTCAAATACGACCACTTTCAGGTCACTGTCGGCTTCCATCTCATCCATCAGCACCATCAGTTGCTTTGAGAATCCGGCCCCGAAAAGGTTGATCGGTGGGTTATTAAACGTTACTTTCCAATAGCCGGCGTTGATTTTATCGATACTGAAAATCATATGCTTACTGTGTTTTGTTTGTCCTGAAATCGCGTACTGTTGTATACGGACAAAACTAGCGGCATGGAAGGGAAACCGGCTGACACAAATCAGGGGGATGCTTATACTTTTCCCTGATTTCTGCTTTCGGCAGGCGAGATGCCTCTTACTTTTTTGAACAGCCGCGAAAAGTACGGTACGTTGTCAAAACCGACCTGATAGGCCACATCGCTTACGTTCATGCTGGTTTGCTGCAGCAGGATTTCGGCTTGTCCGATCACATAGTCATGGATGAGCGTCATGGTACTTTTTCCGGTTTCTTCCCGGACCAGATCGGTCAGGTAGTTGGGGGAGACGTTCAGGCGGGCTGCCAGCGACGAGACGGTCGGAAGACCGGTTACCGGCTGAGACAGGTTGTGGTAATGATCCTGTAGCAGGAGTTTAACTTTAGCCGTTATGCTGTGAGGTGCTACATCTGTATCCTGAAATTGCCGTTCATAGTATGTTTCGGCATAGGTCAGTACAACGCTTAGCAATGAAAGAATCACGTCGGTATTGGTCTGCTCCCCGTGTTGCTTAAGTTCCTTATGAATTCGGGTAAAAAGCCACGTAATCGTTTCTTCTTCCTCAGGCGTTAACCATATCGCATCATGGATATCGTAGCTGAAATACTTATACCGGCTGATCTGGCGGGCAATCGTGTGATTTTTAATCAGATCGGGGTGAAAAACGAAGGCATACCCGTCCCAGTACGTCAAGGTTTCCCAGGATACTACCTGTCCCGGTTCGCTGAATAACATCAGGCCGTTATCCGTCTTGTAATGCCCTTTACCGTATTTTATACTGCCCGAAAAATCTTTTTTTACCGCAATTTTAAAGAGGTTAACCTGAATACCGGCGCTTTGGGGCGGGAAGTTGGGTATGGCCTGCTGACAAACCCGGCTGTCCATTAACGGATGTAGCGGGCGGGCAAGATTCAGGTATTGATTATAGCCGGCGAGGGTATCAAATACGTGCATGCTGAAGTAGTAAAGAGTTTATAAACAGGTGTATGGCTTTGCCGGTCAGGAATACCGGATACGTTCTTCTTCGAGGTCCAGCATCCGGAGATGACGCCGGATGATCTCTTCATCAACTTTGATGTCCCCGTTTATCTCGTGCAGCCATTCCCGCTGCTTGTTTATGACGGTAAAATAAATCTGGCGGCAGGTATTATTGAGGCCGTCACCGGTTTCCCATAAATTTTCCGATTCCAGTTTCTGCACCATGTGTTGCAGTGAGGGCTGCGTCGTCAGCTCATCTGCATAGGTTGTCTGAAGAAAGTGTAACGACCGGCCGGCTAAATCCTGATGTATTTTCCGCTTGATTTCAGCTTCAGCGATATGGTCGCCTGCATGATCCAGCTGTAGTTTTTTGATGAATAACGGCATGGTCAGTCCCTGAAGCAGCAGGGTAAACAGAATGACAATAAAGGTGATGAATAAAATTAAGTCCCGCTCCGGAAAGGGTTGGCCATTGGACAGAACCGGTGGTATGGACAAGGCCGCTGCCAGCGAAACCACCCCCCGCATGCCCGACCAGCCGAAGATAAAGGGGCCTTTCCAGCTGCCCGGCGCACCCGCCGTTGTGATGAACCGGCTGGCTATTCGCGTAAATTGAATCGAGCCATACACCGAAACTAACCTGCCGACAATCAGTACCATACTAATCAGCACACCGTAGCCGATGGCAGTGCTGAGCTTTACCTGACCCAGACCGGCAATGATCACCGGCAGCTCCAGCCCGATCAGAATAAACACTAAGCCGTTCAGGATAAAGCCAAGCGCCGATAGAACCACAAAAGTTCGTAACCGGCTGGTATTGTTCATAATCCGATCCTGATGAATGGCTAAAAGCAGCCCGCCGCTCACGACCGAAAGTACCCCCGACACCCCGGCTTTCTCGGCGGCCAGGTACATGACATAGGGCGCTGTCAGGGTAAAGACGATATCCATATTTACGTCGGTAGGCAGCCATTTATGAATCAGGTAAAAGACCCCTCCGGTGAGCAGGCCAATGGCAACGCCACCGGCAATGACCCAGACAAAACTCGCGGCTGCATCATGGAAAACAAACGTCCCCGTCTCAACCGCAATCAACGCAAACCGGAAGACGATCAGGCTCGAGGCATCATTCAGCAGGCTTTCTCCCTCAATAATCGCCTTCAACGATTTCGGCACCCGGACAATATTCATAATGGCCGAGGCACTGACGGCATCCGGTGGCGAAACAATGCCGCCCAATAAAAAACCAAGGGCGATGCTGAAACCGGGGATAACATGACTGGCTACCCACGCCACCAACAGGGAGGTTAATAAGACAATAGGGAAGGCAAAGCTGCTGATGATCCGCCGGAAGCGCCAGAATTCTTTCCACGAAATATTCCACGCCGACTCGTAGAGTAAAGGGGGGAGAAAAACCGTAAAAATCAACTCATGGTCAATCGCGATTTGGGGCATCGATGGAATCAGACTGACAACCAGCCCTGCAATGACCAATACAATCGGATAGGCTATCCGGAACCGGTTGGCAAGCATCATCAGTAGTGTTATGCTGATGATGAGTATCAGAAAAAAAGGGAACTGGTGTAACATTGCATTGTTTATTTTTGCAGATGCTTGCAATATGCAAGACAAAGGTGATATTGTCACTTGCATTTTGCAAGTCAGACGGATGTTTTTTTGTATGGATAGAGCAAAAAACAGATCAGATTGTCCGGTCAGTACGTCGTTAGACGTCTTCGGTGATAAATGGTCTCTACTGATAATCAGGGATTTGATGTATGGGGGGGCGTGTACTTACAGCGACTTTTTAAAATCCCCGGAAAAGATTGCGACCAATATTCTGGCGGCCAGACTAAAAACGCTGGAAGAAAATCAGATCATTTACCGGTCAGCACAACCCGATGGCAAAGGAAAGGGTATGTACAGGCTGACCCAAATGGGTATTGACCTGCTGCCGGTACTGATCGAAATGAGCTTATGGGCGGAAAAATACTTTACGATTTCCGCTGAACGAAAAGCTGTCTCTTATACACATCTGACGCTGCCGACGACTCCTTACGTGT
>NZ_CAMFHL010000172.1 GCF_945952095.1 uncultured Arsenicibacter sp.
TCGTTAACGCCCTGATCATTGCCGGCGCCGGTGCCATTTACTGGAGTGGCGGGCTGGGCGTGTGGGAGTTCCCGTTTGGCGTGGTTATGCTGTGGGTCGCCTATCGCGGACTGGCCAGCTACACGTATATCGGCATTGGCTGGCTGCTGCACACCGCCTGGGATCTTGTCCATCACTTCTATGCCAACCCGATTGTCGCGTTTGAACCTTCCTCTTCGGCCGGTTGTGCGGTTTGCGACAGCATACTGGCGCTCTGGTTTTTCGCACGGGCCCCTTCGGTCTTCAGCTTTTTCAAACGACCGCTGCCCGACTCCTGAAATTGTGTGTATAGTAAGTAAAACTGTGCCTACCCACGAACAATCAACTAAAAATCAGCACCTTGCACACATTACTTTTCAGAACACACAGGCAGGAACGTATGAAGATCGCCGTAAACGGCCAAATCATGTTAGTTTTGTAGAAACGTTAAACCCTATTACCAGATGCAATACAGAACTTTTGGGCGCACAGGCTGGCAAGTCAGTGAGATCGGCTACGGCATGTGGGGCCTCGCCGGCTGGACCGGTGCCGAACGCGATGAAGTAGAACGGGCCCTTGACCGGTCAATTGAACTGGGCTGTAACTTCTTCGATACGGCCTGGGCCTATGCAGACGGCCTCAGCGAAACCATCCTGAACGGTACCATGAAACGGCACAGCGACAAACGCCTGTATGCCGCCACTAAAATCCCGCCTAAAAACCGCAAATGGCCGTCGAAACCGGAGTTCTCCATCGACGACGTTTTTCCGGCCGATTATATTGTTGAGTATACCGAAAAGAGTCTGAAAAACCTGGGTGTCGAAACCATTGACCTGCAGCAGTTCCACGTCTGGGAAGACGGCTGGGCCGACCGCGATGAGTGGAAAGAAGCCATTCAGAAGCTGACTAAAGAAGGCAAGGTGCAGGCGTGGGGCGTTTCGGTAAACCGCTGGGAGCCGGACAACTGCCTGAATACCCTGCGTACGGGCCTGATTGATGCCGTACAGGTAATTTACAACATCTTTGATCAGAATCCGGAAGATAATCTGTTCCCGCTTTGCCGCGAACTGAACGTTGCTGTCATTGCCCGCGTACCGTTTGATGAAGGCACACTGACAGGAACCTTTACCAAAGAGACTACCTTCCCGGCCAATGACTGGCGGTCGACGTATTTCGTACCGGAAAACCTGAACTCCAGCGTTGACCATGCCGATGCGCTGAAACCGCTGATACCAGCCGGTATGAGCATGGCCGAAATGGCGCTGCGTTTTATCCTGAGCAATCCCGACGTAGCGACTACGATTCCAGGTATGCGGAAAATCCGGAACGTTGAAGCCAATTGCGGCAGCAGCGACGGCACAGGTCTGCCCGACGCCCTGCTTCAGGAGTTGAAAGGCCACCGCTGGGACCGCACCCCGACGGAATGGAGTCAATAAAACAGTAGACATCCCTTCTCTTCAGTGCTAAATCGGCGAAGGGCTACCAGACTACATATAATTACATCTATACCACATAGCCACAAAGAGCTCATAAGAATAAAAATCTTTGTTTTCTATGTGACTATGTGGTAAAAGATTTTTATTCCTAAGCCCATTTCAAGAAAAGAAATACTGGCAAATAAGCAGATTATTAGCCTTTCAGATAATCCGGTAGCGTCACATCCTTGATCCGCTTTTCATCCGGCACCGGCGTGTGGTAGGTCAGCGATAACGGCACCACTCCCGCCCAGTAAGGCAAATCCAGATCCTCAGGATCATCATTAACACCGCCCGTCCGTACTTTGGCCGATGCCTCGTCAATCGGTATGGCAATCACCATCGTCTTCTTCATTTCACTGGCATTCGGGTGGCGGGTATCGGCCCAGCGCCCCGGCATGATCTGCTCCGTAATCCGTTCCAGCGCCAGCCAGCTTTCGGCTTCGTCCTCAACGAGCCGCGATGTACCAAAGGCTACGACTGACCGGTAATTGACCGAATGGCTGAAGGCTGAACGGGCTAAAATCAGTCCGTCGATAAACGTGACGGCCACGCACACAGGCTGCCCCTTTGCCAGCTCGCGGAAAAAATGACTGCCCACCGAGCCGTGGATATACAGCGTATCCTCAACGCGGCAAAATGCAGTCGGAATAATAAATGGCTGGCCGTCGATGCAGTAGCTGACATGACAAACGAGCGCGGCATCCAGAATCGGGTAAATAGTTTCCGTGTCGTGAGCGCCGCGTTTCGGCAGGCGCGTAAGTTTGGTCCGGGAAGTATTCATCGTCGTTGTATTTGTTTTGACAGCTCAAAATTATTTCTTTGCCGGACTACTACAGGCTACCAGTTTTTACATAATTAATAGTCCGGTTTTATGCTGCCTTACAAAACACTGATCCCGCTCGACCGGCAATCGGCCACGCTGCTGTCTACCCAGATTGCCAATACACTGATCCGGCTGATCCGGCAAGGCATTCTTGCGGCAAACACGAAATTGCCCGGCAGCCGGGCCATGGCCGGTTTACTGGATATTCACCGGAAAACCGTTATTGCCGCATTTGACGAACTGACGGCACAGGGATGGCTCGTGCAGCGGCCCGCACAGGGAACGTTCGTCAGCAGTGAACTACCGGAAGTAGCCCCCCGTCAGCTGCGCGAACAACCGGCACCTGCTGGTCTGGCGGTAAAAACCGGCTACGCCTTCCGGATCCGTGAACAGCTGGCCCTGCCGGTACTGAAGAATACGGACAAGCTGATGTTCGACGACGGATTCCCGGACGTCCGACTGGCCCCCACTGAACAGCTGGCCCGCAATTACCGGAGTGTGCTGCGCCGCAGTTTTCAGCAACGGCTGCTGGGTTACGCCGATACCAACGGCGATCTGTTTTTCCGGCAGCAACTCGCCCGTTACCTGCATGACAGCCGTGGTATCCCGGCCGCACCGGAGCATATTTTCACGACGCGGGGCAGCGTTATGGCCATTTATCTGTTAGCCAGGATTCTGCTCCAGCCCGATGATGTGGTAGTTGTCGGTAAGCCCAATTACCGGTCGGCCAACCTTATTTTCGCGGAGCGCGGGGCAAGGCTGATTCAGCTGCCGGTGGATGCACACGGGTTAGACGTGGATGCCCTGGAGGAACAATGCCGGCAGCAGCCAGTCCGGATGGTATTTGTGACGCCCCACCATCACCACCCCACGACCGTAACGCTCAGCGCCGAGCGCCGGATCCGGTTGCTGCAACTGGCAGAACACTATGGGTTTGTGGTACTTGAAGATGATTATGACTACGATTTTCACTACGCCGGCAGCCCTATTCTACCCCTGGCAAGTGCCGATGCGGCCGGTATGGTGGTGTATATCGGCTCGTTTACCAAGTCAATTGCCCCCGCTTTCCGGGTTGGGTACGTGGTGGCCCCGCCAAACCTCATCGAAGCCCTGGGCTATTACCGGCGGATCATTGACCGGCAGGGCGATACGGTGCTGGAACAGGCAATTGCCGAAATGCTGGCCGGGGACGACATCCAGCGGCACCTGAAAAAAGCGCGGAAAATCTACCATCAGCGGCGCGACACCTTTTGTGAACTCCTCCGCGAACGCCTCGGCGATGCCGTTTCGTTTACGGTTCCTGATGGTGGTCTGGCCGTCTGGACACGTTTCGACGACAGCATTGACCTGAGCACGCTGGCTGCCGGGTGTCTTAAACAGGGGCTAATCATCGGCAACGGCCGGTTTTACCAGCCCGACGAGCCGGTTGTCCATCACACACGGCTGGGCTTTGCCTCCTCAACGCCCGAAGAAATGGAGCGGGGCACGCGCATTATCCAGAAAGTATTGGCTACCTTAGTACCCTGAATTGACCCCAAATCCTGACTTTTGTTGACGCAGTAGTGCGTCGGTTTTACCCATGAAAAAACTCCTCTTTGCCGTCCTGATGCTGAGCGGCAGTCTGGCTTTCGGCCAGGACAAACTTGGCTTTACCGGACATAACCACGTGGCGCTGCACGTAAAAGACATTCAGACCAGTGCAAAATTCTACCAGGAAGTGGTCGGTATGAAGCCGATTGATGTGCCGCCAAGTCTGAAAGGCCGCCGGTTCTGGTTTGACCTCGGCAATGGTCAGCAGCTGCACCTGCTCGACGGCCGGACCGAGACCATTGTGCACGACCGCAACGGGAGCCACATTGCGCTGTTTGTTGAGTCGATGGACAAGGCCGAAGCGTTTCTGAAAAAGCAGAACATTCAGTTTCACAAGCAGGTACGGGTAGATGGTGTACCGCAGATCTACTTCTCTGATCCGGACGGGTACCTCCTCGAAATCAACGGCGATACCCGCACGAAACTGTAGCGTCCTCTAGTTGACAGGCTGCTGATTGACCAGCACATTTTTGAGCGTGAACCCCTTCACGATGTCTTTGTTAACGGCCCCGTTTTTAGCCTCGATCGTCAGATTTTCAAAGATAAAGTCTGACAGATGGTTGTTCTGGTTAATGGCTACATCGAAAAACGTCTGACAAGTCAGCCTGATGTTTTTCAGGCTGATGTGGTTGCAGTATTCATGCGGTGCATCCTGCCGCCCCTGCAAATCGAAAAACTGTGTCCACGGCTTCACATAAAGCAGGCTTTTGGCCTGACCCGTTATGTTTTCGACGGTCACGTATTCGTACAGCTGCGGGGTGTCGGGACGCATTTTAAGCCACAATACCCGCTCCGCCTGATTGACGTGGCAGTTCCGCATCACGATGTTTTTGTTGTGGATGGCTTCGCTGCCGCAGGTCAGTGCCGAGTGGCAATATCCGAAGTGGCAGTTTTCAATGATAATGTTCGTGTTTTCACCGTTGTTCGGCACCAGATCGGCCCACGGCCCTTTACCGCCTTTCAACGCGATAGCATCGTCATTGACCGACAGATAACACCGGCTGACCAGCACATTAGAACAATTGTCGAGATCAATGGCGTCGGTACTCGGGGCTTTTACCGGCTGGTATGGCGAGAAGATGTGTAGATTCAGGAGTTTAATGTTCCTGCACTGATAGAAATGGTTCGTCCAGAAACCGGCGTTGTGCAGTTTCACATCCTGCATCTGCACATTGTTTGATTTCCAGACGAAAACCAGCCGTGGCCGCGACACCTCAAGGTTGGTGCAGTTCGGGTTTTCTTTACGACGGGCCCAAAACGCCTCCCAATAGCGCAGCCCGTTACCGTCGATTTTGCCTTTGCCCGTAATCGTGAAACCGTCAACCCCATACACATTCACCAGCGCCGCGAAGTAGTCAAGACTCTGCCCCTCCATCCGTGACGGGATTTTAGGGTAATCCCTGATCTCGTCGGACCCTTTCAGCACAGCCCCTTCGGCAAGGTGCAGGTGCGTTTTGGGCTTGAAGAACAACGCTCCGCTCAGGTACTTCCCCTTCGGAATCACCACAACCCCGCCGCCCTGCTGTGAGGCCGCGTCAATTGTTTTCTGAATGACGGCGGTCTGCAGCACGGTACTGTCGCCGACAGCCCCGAAACGGGTAATCACGTATTGTTTACCCAGCTTCGACAGCGGGATTTTAGTCGTATCCGAGAACCAGGCCGGTATCCGGCTTCCATCCGGAAAAACGTTCGCCGGTTTCGTTTGTGCAAAAAGTACCTGATGAAAAAGGAGAATACCGATGAATGCAATGATTTTTTTCGACATTTTTGATCTTACAATAGTAGTAAAGACAAACAGCTGGATAAAAGTACATAATTCTAATCCGGTCTTTTACCATGAAATCAATATTCACGTTCCTCTTTCTCGGCCTGACGGCGGCCTGTTTCGCCCAGTCGCCGGTTTTATTGACAACCGACCGGGCGGATTCGCTGCTTAAGGCAATGCCCGGTATCCAGTTGCTGGACGTCCGGACCGCCGGTGAATACGCCAACGGGCACCTGAGCCATTCGACCAATATCGATGTGCGCGATGAGGCTTTTCTGAACAAGGTCAAACAGCTCGATCCCAACAAGCCGGTGCTGGTGTACTGCCTCGCCGGTAGCCGCAGCGCAAAGGCTGCCGGTATGATGGCCAGTGCCGGGTTTAAGTCCGTGTATGACATGCAGGGTGGTTTTGCCAAATGGACAGCGGCCAGCAAACCCATCGAAGGCGGCAAGGAAGCACCATCCGGCGCGATGACACAAGAAGCGTTCCAGAAACTTACCGCCTCGGCCAAGCCCGTCCTGATCGACTTCTATGCCCCATGGTGTGCGCCTTGTCAGAAAATGCTGCCAACGGTCAATAAGCTGAAAGCCGAACTATCGGACAAGGTGACGATTGTAACGATTGATTACGATAAAAACCGGCAGCTGGCCCAGCAGCTCGGCGTTGACGAAATTCCTACGTTTCTGATGTATAAAGAGTCGAAAATCAAATGGCGGGGCATCGGCTACATGGACGAAGCCATGTTCCGCAAAACCATCGACGAATACAAATAAAACCGGTTGCGCGGAAGCTCCTTCCGCGCAATCACTTTGCCTCTGTCCGGATGCCGGTCCCCAAACTCAACCCCTCCCAATTTGATGAGTACCTGTTCGGTAGCTGGAAACCGACCGTTTCGGGCTTTTACGAACGCTTTCACATTGAGCGGATCGAAAACTATAAAGCCCACCTGACGCTACCGGTTCTGCCCCACCGGCGGTCTGTTTATTTTTTTATTTTTGTTACGAAAGGCCTTGCTGTCCGCAGCAAAGGGCTCACCCGATATGAGGTTGGTCCTGACACGCTTTTCTGCCTTGCCGCCGATCAGATTACCTCGCTTGAAGCGATCTCTGACGATGTTGAAGGCTTTTACTGCCATTTCCGCCCCGAACTTTTCCAGCACGCCCAATTGCCTGCCGACATTGAACAGGCATTTCCTTTTTTCAGCATCACCGCTGATCAACCCCTCATTACCGTTCCGGAGCCCGAACGGTTTTATACATTGCTTGACATTATGCTGGCCGAGCGGTTACGTAATGAACCGGGGCGCGGCCGTTTATTAGCGCTTTATCTAACTGCCTTCCTGACCGAAGTCAGTCACCTGAGTCAGGCGCGTCCTTCCGGCACACCAACGGCGGCGGCTTTGCTGACCCGACGCTACAAACTGCTGTTGAGTGAACGTATTTACGAGAAAAATACCGTCGGTGAACTGGCCGATATGCTGGGTATTTCTGCCAACCACCTCAACAAATCGGTTAAAGCCACAACCGGCAAATCGGCGCATGAGCTGCTGGAAGACATGCGCATCCTGGAGGCCAAGGTGTTGCTGAAACAAACAAACCTGCCTGTTGCCGACATTGCCTTTAAACTCGGTGGTCTCGACCCGAGTGACTTCGCCCGATTTTTTAAAGCAAAAACCGGTTTATCACCAAAAGCCTACCGCAATCTGCCCGAATGATTGTTTTTGCATAATACTGATCCGCTTTTACCTATCCGACATCCTTTTATAAGTCTAAGTTTGTATTGAAATAAATCAATTAACCTGACTTAATTGATGCAGTTACCAGTTCCCTTAACCTCTTCTATTTTACTGGAAATCAAAGAAAGTATCCTGCTTATCGGGCTGAACCGGCCCGATAAGCGGAATGCGTTTAATGATGAGTTGATTCTCGGAATCGAACACGTGTTTGAGCACATTCCGGCCCATGTGCGGTGCGCGGTTATTTATGGCATCGGCAAGCATTTTTCCGCCGGACTCGATCTTTCCGAACTTACCGAAAGGGACGCCGTTCAGGGCATTTTTCACTCCCGCATGTGGCACCGTGTACTGGATAAAGTGCAGTTCGGGCCGGTACCGGTCATTGCTGTGCTGCATGGTGCCGTAGTTGGCGGCGGCCTGGAGCTGGCGGCGGCCTGCCATATCCGCGTTGCCGAAGCCACTACGTTTTATGCCTTACCCGAAGGGCAACGCGGCATATTTGTCGGTGGCGGGGCGTCGGTTCGTCTGCCAAAACTGATCGGCATGGGCCGCATGACCGATATGATGCTGACCGGCCGCGTCTATCAGGCCGATGAAGGTGAACGCATCGGGATGGCTCAGTACCTTGTTGAGGCAGGTACGGGGCTGGAAAAAGGACTTGAACTTGCCCGTAAAGTAGCTGCCAACGCCGGTATGACCAATTATGCCCTCACGCAGGTCTTACCCCGCATCGCCGATTCAGGGCAACAGGAAGGCCTGCTGCTCGAAAGCCTGATGGCGGCGATTGCTCAAAGTGCCCCTGAAGCCAAACAACGCCTCCACGACTTTCTGGAAGGGCGGGCCAAAAAGGTAGGTGAATGATGCCTCCTTCTGTGTCTGACTATTAACCCAAATCGCATGGCTCAGTATAAAGAGGTTGCCTTCGGACCCACAGAAACCTGTCTGGAACGGCACGAAAACGGTGTCATGCATTACCGGCTGACGCAACCGCTGGAACCTTTTCCGGCTAAACTTACTGACCGCTTAGCCCACTGGGCCGCTACTGAGCCAAACCGGACGTTTATCGGCCGGAAAGTGGCGGGGCAATGGCATACGCTTTCCTACGCACAGGTATGGCAGCAGCTGCAGGCCGTGGCTCAATTCCTGATCAGCCTACAGTTTACCGCTGACGAAACGGTCGTGATTCTGTCTGAAAACAGCCCGGAGCATGCGCTGCTGGCCTTGGCGGCCCTTCACATTGGTATTCCCTACGCCCCCATATCGCCCCCGTATTCGACCATATCCGACGATTTTGCGAAGCTCAGCCATTGCCTGAAGCTCATGACGCCTAAAGTCATTTTCGCCCAAAACAGCCACGTATACGGACCTGCGCTCGCCCACGCATCAGCGCTTTTTCCTGATGCCGTGATTCTGACTGCTGACGGCGAAACCGGACTTGCCTTCCGGGACATAGTAGCCACGACGCCGACCTACGCTGTTGCACAGGCCGCTGATCGGGTCAATGCTGATACCGTTGCCAAAGTATTGTTTACCTCCGGCTCAACCGGTTTGCCGAAAGGCGTGATCAATACCCAGGGTATGTGGTGCGCCAATCTGCAGCAGATTACCCAGGTCATGCCGTTTATGCAGCACCAGCCGCCCGTCTTTATTGACTGGCTGCCGTGGAACCATACCTTTGGCAGCAACCATAATTTCGGGCTGGCGCTCTACAACGGGGGAACGTTGTTTATTGACGACGGCAAACCGACCCCACAGGGCATTGAACAGACCGTACAGAACCTGCGGGAGATTTCGCCCACCGCCTATTTCAACGTCCCGAAAGGGTTCGAAATGCTGATTCCGTATCTGGAGAATGACGCTGACCTGCGCCGGACGTTTTTCAGCAATCTGCATATTCTGTTCTACGCCGGTGCCAGTCTGGCCCAACCTGTCTGGAACCGGCTCGAAGAACTGGCAGTCGAAACCATCGGCGTCCGGATTCCGATCATTACGGGACTTGGCTGCACCGAATCCGGTCCGTCGGCTATGTTTGCCAGCTGGGGCGGGGCCTTTTCGGGGCTGCTGGGTGTTCCGGTGGCGGGCATGCACGTAAAACTGGTCCCCGACGGCGATAAGGTCGAAGCCCGCTATAAAGCACCCAACGTCACTAAAGGCTATTGGCGTAATCCTGTGGCTACCGCTCAGGCATTCGACGAAGACGGCTATTACAAAACCGGCGACGCGGTGCTGTTTCTGGACGAAAGCCAGCCCGACAAGGGTCTTGTCTTTAACGGCCGGATCGCCGAAGACTTTAAACTCTCAACCGGTACATGGGTCAACGTCGGCATCCTGAAAGCAAAGGTTATCTCAACGGGCTCGCCGGTTATTCAGGATGTTGTGCTGACGGGTCTGGATCAGGCCTTTATCGGGGCCATACTGTTCCTGAACGCCGATGCCTGCCGCCGGCTTGCCGGACTAGCCGGACACACACCTGCTAGTGAAGCGTTTGCGCATGATTCTGTTCAGTCGTATCTACAGCAATGGAAGACCGCTTTTAACCAAACCGCAACGGGCAGCTCAACGACTATCGGCAACTTTGTGGTTGCTCTGGAACCACCGTCTATCGTACTGGGCGAAATCACAGATAAGGGTTCGCTGAACCAACGGGCCGTTTTGACCCACCGCGCTGAGCTGGTCCGGTCGCTGTATGCATCCTGAGTTTTTACCCTGAACCTGTCAAAACTATGATCGATATCGACAACGTTATTGCCATTGACGTACATACCCATGCCGAAGTCAGCTGCTGCCAGCCGCATGACCCCTACCGGCCTGAGCTCGACGAGGCTTTTGCCCGTTACTTCAAGTCCGACAAACGGCCGACGATGCAGGAAACCGCCGATTTCTATCGTGACCAGAATATGGCGCTGGTCATGTTTACCATCGATTCGGAGTTTGAAGTCGGCAAACGCCGGATTCCGAATACCGAAGTGGCCGAATGTGCCCTTAAAAACAACGACGTAATGATTGCCTTTGCCAGCATCGATCCCCACAAAGGCCGGATGGGTGCCCGCGAAGCCCGTGACCTTATCGAAAATTACGGGGTGAAAGGCTTTAAGTTTCATCCGACCGTGCAGGGCTTTTACCCGCAGGATAAAATGGCCTACCACCTCTACGAAGTCATTGCCGAATACAAGCTTCCGATGCTCTTTCATAGCGGCCATTCCGGTTTCGGTTCGGGGGTCAGAGGCGGTGGCGGCCTGCGGCTCGAATACTCCAACCCGATGCACCTCGATGATGTCGCCATCGATTTCCCCGACTGCCCGATTATCATTGCCCACCCCAGCTGGCCGTGGCAGGACGAAGCCCTGTCGGTCGCGATGCATAAACCCAATGTGTATATCGATCTGAGCGGGTGGTCACCGAAGTATTTCCCGAAGCAGCTCATTCAATACGCCAATACCTTGCTGAAAGACCGTATGCTGTTCGGTACCGACTTCCCGCTTATCACGCCGGAACGGTGGATGAAAGATTTTGCTGATGCCGGTTTCCGCGACGAGGTAAAACCGCTTATCCTGAAACAAAACGCTATCCGCATGCTGAACCTCCGCGCCTAGCAGCCGGCCCCTCCTTGTCTTCCTTTATGAAACGACTATTAATTTTTTGTCTGCTGATGAGCAGCAGCCTGATGGCGCAACAGGTAGCCAGAACCGATACGGGCACCATCAACGGGGCACGCTACCGCATCGTATTTCCTGCAAACTGGCAGAAAAAACTGGTCATGTATGCGCATGGCTACGAGTTTATGGGGGCTCCCGCCCAAAGCAAAAATCCGGACTGGGTAAAGCGCATGGCGGTATTTCTGGAACGGGGATTCGCCGTGGCGGCTTCCGATTACCAATATCAGGGGTTTGCCCTCCCGCAAGGCGTTGACGATACAGAGGTTTTACGGCAACATTTTGTCAAAACCTACGGCAAACCGGACTCAACCTTTATGGTCGGGCATTCGATGGGCGGGGGCGTTTCGATAGCCGTTATCGAGAATTACGGACAGGCCTATGATGGTGCTCTGCCGATGTGTCCGCTTTCCAGCAGGCCTTACCTGCAATGCCGCAAGGAGTTTGATATGTATGCCACGTTCAACGGTCTTTTCCCGAATGTAGTCACCTCCCTGCACACTATTTTCGACCTGTCAAAACCCTATCAGGCGCAGGATGCCCGCAGCATGGGAGCGCGTGCCGCTGAGATCAAAAAGGCGGTTTACGCCAAAGACTCGTTGCTGGCCGTTGCCTTCGCCAAACGGTTTGACTTGAAACCGGAGGACCTGCCCTTCTCGTTGTTCTTCAACGAAAACGTGCTGCGCGATCTGGCCCAAAAAACCGGCGGTAATCCATTTGATAATACCAATACGCTCTACAGCGGCTTTCCGAACGATTTGCTTGTCAATCAGACGGCGGAGCGCTTAGCCGCCACGGCCGATCCGGAGAAGATTTTCGGCAAATACGACCGCACCGGTAATATTTCAAAACCGGTATTGGCGCTGCACACCATCTATGACCAGCTGATTCCGCCGACATACGGCATTGTCAACTTCGAAAACATGGTGCACAAGCAAGGGAAAGACCACTTTTTTTCGGTGAACTATACCAATGGTCAGGGACATTGTAACTTTACACCCCAACAAACCGCCCGTGCCTTCGACGCCCTCCGTCAGTGGGTGAAAACAGGCCGGAAAGCTAAAGCCGGATTTGTTGAGTAACGATGCAACCCACTACTGCGCTTTCGAACCGACCCATGACCGGCTTTCAGGTCCTGATGGTTGCTATTTGCTTTATCCTGAATTTTAACGACGGCATTGATGTCCTGATCGTTTCGTTCTCAAGCCCCGAAATCATTAAAGACTGGGGGCTATCGAAAGCGGAGATGGGCTATGTTTTCAGCGCCGGGCTGGCGGGCATGACGCTGGGTTGTTTTTTAATTGCCCCCCTTGCCGACCGGCTGGGTCGCCGCCGCATCTTTCTGATTTCTATCACGATGATCACCGCCGGTATGTTCGGTGTCTGGCTCTGCCGGACGTACGGCCTGATGCTGGTCCTGCGCTTTCTCACCGGACTGGGCATCGGCGGTATTCTGCCGACCATGACCGCTACGGCCGCTGAGTTCTCCAACGATAAATACCGCGATTTCAATGTTGGTCTGGTGCAGGCTGGCTGGCCGGTCGGTGCCATTCTCACCGGTCTTTTCTGTGCCCGCTACATTCCGGTCTATGGCTGGCATCAGGCCTTTTTTGTGGCGGGTTGCATATCGCTGCTTATGCTGATACTGGTCTGGCTGTTCATGACCGATTCGCTGGAATTTATGCTGAACAACCCTGCGACCCATACACCGGCTGCGGTTAACAAACTGCTACAGCGTCTTCAACTGCCTGCTTTGACAATGCCTGTCAGGGAAGAAAAGAGCGCAGACAGCCGCCTGAGCACGCTTTTCACTTACCCCTATCGTGCCAATACCATCAAGGTCTGGATCGCTGCATTTTTCGGCTTTCTGACGCTTTATACGCTGATGAGCTGGGTGCCTACCATTGCGAAAGACTCGGGCCTGCCTTTTGAACTGGCTACGTGGGTAGGTATTGCGCTGAACATCGGGGCGGCGGTTGGCTCAGCCTCCATTGGTGCCATCGGTTCACGGTTCGGCCTTCGCAAAAGCGTACTGACTTTTATGCTGACCGCGTTTCTGGTGATGCAATTGTATGCCTTTTTACCGCTGACGACGAGCCTGACGTTCGTGCTGGTCCTGTTGATCGGCGTTTTTGTACAGGGCGGTTTCAACGGCATCTGGCCAACCTTATCCCGTCTGTACCCTGCCCGTATCCGCGCAACCGGTGTCGGCTTTACGGTGGGTATTGGCCGGTTTGGGGCCATTCTAGGTCCCTTGTTATTCGGATACCTAGCGGATGCAGCCCTGAGTACCCAAACCTTGTTTGTTCTTTTTTCAGTTCCGTTACTGGTTATGGGCGGTTGTATCTGGTTAGTAAACGCTGACGATTTATGAAAGCTGCCTTTTTAACGAATCCGGAGCATATAACGTTTACAGACATTCCGCAACCGGAGCCGAAAGCAGGTGAGGTTCGCGTCAGGCTGAAGCAAGTCGGAATCTGTGGGTCGGATGTACACTTATTTCTGGGACATCGTGCGCTGCCGCAGCCAACCATTATCGGCCACGAAGGCTATGGCGTAATCGATAAAACCGGCGAAGGCGTAACAAACCGCCGATTGGGCGAGCGGGTCGTTATTGAGCCGAATATGCCCTGCCACCGCTGTACCTATTGCCTGCAGGGGCGTGGCAACATCTGCATCAATAAACGCGTGGCCGGATTGACGGAATCCGGTTGCTTTGCCGAATACATCTGTTTGCCCGAAGCCTTTTGCTGGCCCGTTCCTGATGACGTTTCTGACGCTGATGCCGTTACTGTTGAACCAATGGCTGTCAGCGTTCATGCCCTGTTCCGGTCATCAGCTTTACCGGGTGATACCATTGCCGTTATCGGGCTCGGCGCCATCGGCCTGTTACTTACGCATCTGGCCACATCGCTTGGCTACCGTGTACTGGTTACAGAACTGAACGCCCATAAACGAAAGCTTGCAGTTGCTGAAGGTGCGATTGCCGTACAGGGTGATGCCGACGCCTTGAACCGGATTTGGGAAACATACGAGGTATGTACCGTCTTCGAATGTGCCGGTTCTGCCCTTACGGCTTCACTCGCTGCTGCGGCGGCACCACGGGGATCCGAAGTGGTCCTGGTAGGTTTGTCCAGTCATCCGGCCAGTTTCACACCGCTGAAAATCGCCCGTGAAGGGATTCATATTGTCCCGTCAATAATCTATGATCACCCTGCGGATTTCAAACGGACGCTGAATTTAATCCGCCGGAAAACGATCAGCCCCGGAAAAATCATTTCACGGTACATGCCGCTTCATGAGTTACAGACAGCACTTTCGCTCGCCGCTCAGGGTGATGATACCAAAATTGTCGTCAATATCTGATTGTTGAGCAAAAAAAAGCCTGCTCCGGAAGAGCAGGCTTTCTGATTACATCATTTTAATAAAGTCTTCGAACAGGTAGTGCGAATCGTGCGGTCCCGGAGAAGCTTCAGGGTGATACTGAACCGAGAATGCCGGCTTGTCCTTGCGGCGGATTCCTTCGATCGTTTTATCATTCAGGTTCAGGTGGGTTACTTCCACATTTGCATGGTCCTGAACTTCATCTCCTTTTACGGCAAAACCGTGGTTCTGCGACGTCACCTCACAACGGCCTGTAATCAGGTTCTTCACGGGGTGATTCAGACCACGGTGACCGTTATGCATTTTATAGGTTGAAATACCGCTGGCCAGCGACAGAATCTGATGACCCAGACAAATGCCGAAAAGCGGTTTTTCTGTATTTACTGCTTGTTTTACTGTCTCAACCGCATAGGGCATTGCAGCAGGGTCGCCGGGGCCATTTGAGATAAAGAAACCATCCGGATTCCAGGCTGCCAGTTCTTCAAACGGCGTTTTAGCCGGAAATACCTTGCAGTAGGCGCCGCGCTCCGTTAAGTTGGTCAGAATGCTTTTTTTGATACCCAGATCAAGCACAGCGACTTTAAAGCGCGCATCTTCCTGACCGGTTTCATAAATTTCCTGCGTACATACTTCCGATGAAAGCTCAAGACCTTCCATATCCGGCACGCGGGTCAATTCGGCCATCAGTGCAGCCGGATCGAGAATTTCAGAGGAGATGATACAGTTCATCACGCCTTTATTGCGGATGTGACGAACGATCTCCCGGGTATCCACACCGTGAATACCGACAATGTTTGCACGCTCAAAATAGTCCTGTAAAGAACCATCTGCCAGATGGCGCGAGTGGATCTGCGAGAAGAAGTTACATACCATCCCCCGGATTTTTACCCCGGCCGACTCTTCTTCCGTTTTCAGCTGAATGCCGTAATTTCCAATGTGTGACGTGGTGTTCACAATCACCTGGCCATAATACGAAGGATCCGTGTAGATTTCCTGATACCCGGTCATCCCTGTATTAAAGCAAATTTCGCCACCGGCTGTCCCGATTTTTCCTAACGCTAAACCTTTGAACACCGAGCCATCCTGCAATACCAGAAGGGCTTCCCGTTGCTGAGGGTTTTTCATCTATGGTTTACTTGTTTTGAGGGTTAAAAAAAAGGGCTAACCCTAACGGTTAACC
>NZ_CAMFHL010000173.1 GCF_945952095.1 uncultured Arsenicibacter sp.
GTTCACCAGTATATGAACCGGTGCCTGCGCCACGAGACCATTGATCACTTCGTCCACATTTGCCTGCTTCGACACGTCGACCGCGTGGGCGAAGGCCTTACCACCCTGCGCCGTCAGGTCGTCGGCAACCTGCTGCGCCTGGTCAATGTTTAACTCAAGAATATGGACAGTGGCACCGGCTTGTGCAAAGGTCTGCGAAATCGCCAGTCCAATCCCACTGGCTCCGCCGGTAATTAACGCCGTTTTATTTTCTAAAGAGAACATAATGTAAAGAGCGAAAGAGTGAAAGAGACAAAGAGTGATGTGCTTCGCCGCTATGGCCGCTCTTTCACTCTTTCGCTCTTTCACTCTTTAGTTTATAGTGAAACGCCGCGTTTCCACGGGATAAAATCATCCTGACCCAGACGCTCGGCCTGGGTAATTTCGTCGCCTGAGGCTAAGCGGATAATGTATTCCAGCAGGGCCTCCGCATTGTCTTCAATGCGTTGTTCGCCGTCGATGATCGGGCCGCTGTCGAAGTCGATTACGTCCGGCATCCGCGCTTTCAGCTTTTTGTTGGTCGAGATTTTAACCACCGGACAAACAGGGTTGCCGGTCGGTGTACCCAGACCCGTGGTGAACAGGATCACGTTGGCACCCGAACCCGCCATACCAGTTGTTGCTTCGACGTCGTTGCCCGGCGTACAAAGCAGGTTCAGGCCCGGCGTCACAACCGGTTCGGCGTAATCCAGCACGTCGGCAACCGGTGCCAGACCGCCTTTTTTAGCCGCCCCCGCCGATTTGATGGCATCGGTAATCAGGCCATCCTTGATATTGCCCGGCGACGGGTTCATGTCAAAGCCCGACCCAACGGCTTCGGCCTGAGCCGAATAGGCCTGCATCAAGTCGATAAATTTCTGTGCCTTGGCGGTATCGTCGGTCCGGTTAATGAGTTCCTGTTCTACACCGCACAGTTCCGGAAATTCGGCCAGCACGGTTTTGCCGCCCAGGCTTACTACCATGTCTGACAGGTGGCCAATGGCAGGGTTGGCCGAAATGCCTGAAAAACCATCCGATCCGCCACACTTCAGGCCAACGGTCAGCTGGCTCAGTGGTGCCGGTTTACGTTCGTTTTTATTGGCTTCTACCAGGGCGAGGAATGTTTCTTTTATCGCCTGTGCCATCAGCGTTGTTTCGGTACCATCCTGCTGCTCGAACAAGAGCAGCGGCTTGTCGGATTTCGGATTCTGGCGGCGTACTTCCTTCTCCAGCATCTCCGTCTGCAGGTGCTGGCAACCCAGACTCATCACCGTAGCGCCGGCCACGTTAGGGTTGTTGATAAAACCGGCCAGCAGCGAGCACAGCACGGCCGAATCCTGCCGGGTGCCGCCGCAGCCCATTTCGTGGGTCAGAAACTTAATGCCGTCGATGTTCTTAAACGGCCGGTTGGCGCGGGCCTGGGTCCGCATCTGCGCCGGATCAACAAACGGCTGCATGCGGTGAATGACCTCGTGTTGTCCTGACTGGTGTAAGTGAAGCAGTTCACGGACATGTTCGCGGTAGACATCCGGCTGGGCATACCCGAGCTCACGCTCGAAAGCATCCTTCAGGATCATCACGTTGCGGTTTTCACAGAACACCAGCGGGATAATGAGCCAGTAGTTCCGGGTACCGACGCGGCCGTCGGTGCGGTGAAAGCCATTGAACGTCCGATCCTGCCAGGCCGATACGTCGAGGGTTTCCCAGCTGTACGGTTTCTTCTGTTCCAGTCCGTACGGGTCGGCATCGTGTTTCAGGTTAAACGTGGTGATGGGTTCACCCCGCCTGATTGGTTGGGTGGCTTTGCCCACCAACACACCATACATTGTTACGTGGTCACCAACCTGCAAGTCATGAGTAACAAACTTGTGCTTGGCGCTTACTGAATAGGGTAGTTCATAACGTTCACCCTCAAACTCGATTACGTCACCCGCCGGTAAGTCGCGTAAGGCAACAATAACGTTATCCGCCGGATGGACTTTGAGAACCTGAGCAAGACTCATGTTTACGTCGATTTTACGAAAAGTTAAACGGGCACAAAATGGCCCTTCGTCCTTGGCCGGACGTATGCATAAAGATTATTACTAAGAGGCTGACCGGCACAGAATCTAATCCTGCACCTGTGAACTTCTATGTAAATTACCGACGAAACCTAAAAATTACCTATTCTCAACCCGCTCTTTATTTCTATGTCTGAAAAACAAACGGAGTTTATGGCCGGTCGCCTGATCTCCATGGATGCGTATCGGGGCTTTGTCATGTTCCTGATGACCGCCGAGCTACTGAGCTTTCACCGCCTGCACGAAGCCTTTCCCGACAGTAGTTTCTGGGCATTTCTGGCCCATCACCAGGATCATGTTGAGTGGGCCGGCTGCTCGCTTCATGACCTGATCCAGCCTTCGTTTTCGTTTCTGGTGGGCGTAGCACTACCGTATTCCATTGTCAGCCGGCAGTTGAAAGGGCAATCGTTTAACGTGCAGTTTGGCCATGCGCTGCGCCGGTCCCTGATCCTGATTCTGCTGGGTATCTTCCTGCGTTCGACCCACCGCGAGCAGACTAATTTCACGTTCGAAGATACCCTGACTCAAATCGGTCTCGGATATCCGTTCCTGTTTCTGCTGGGCCATGCCCGCCCGAAAATCCAGTGGGGAGCTTTTGCGGCTATTCTGGTTGGTTACTGGGTGATGTTTATTTTGTATCCGGCTCCGGGACCGGATTTTGTTTATTCAGCAGTGGGCGTACCGGCCGACTGGCAGGAGCATTATACCGGTCTGATGGCACATTTTAACAAAAACAGCAATCTGGCGTGGGCGTTTGATACCTGGTTTCTGAATCTATTTCCGCGCCCGAAAGCATTCCTGTACAACGGCGGTGGTTATGCTACGCTGAGTTTTATCCCGACACTAGGCACGATGCTGCTGGGTTTACAGGCCGGAAACTGGCTGCGGGCCGGGTTCGATGACCAGACCCTGCTGAAACGCTTTGTCATAGCGGGTGTGGCAGGGCTGGCGCTTGGAACCGTATGCCATCTGGCGGGTATTTGTCCGGTTGTGAAACGGATCTGGACACCGGCATGGGTGTTGTTCAGCGGTGGCTGGTGCTTTTTGCTGCTGGCTGCTTTTTACTGGATCATCGATGTCCGGAAACACCGTAGGTGGGCGTTCCCGCTGGTCGTTATCGGCATGAATTCAATCGCAATTTACTGCCTGGTGCACCTGATTGATGGGTTTATCATGAATTCGTTTTACATTCACTTCGGACATGCACCCTTCCGGATTTTCGGCGAGGTCTACGAACAACTGCTGATCGGTTCGCTGACACTGGCTGTTTTCTGGCTGCTGCTGTGGTGGATGTACCGTCGCAAACTATTTATCAGAATTTAATCATGTTTACCGCTAATATTCTTGATCTGTTCGGTGAAACCATTTTTTACGGCACCATCACCGTTGACGGACAACGCATTACCCATATTGAACACCTCGGCGATGAACGTCCTGGCGAGCCTTATATTCTGCCGGGCTTTGTCGATGCACACGTACATGTGGAGAGTTCATTGCTGACACCGGCCCAGTTTGCGCGGCTGGCCGTGGTACACGGAACGGTCGCAACCGTTTCGGATCCGCACGAAATCGGCAATGTGGTGGGCATTGAGGGGGTACGCTATATGATCAGGGATGGCAAGCGGGTTCCGTTTAAATTTAATTTCGGGGCACCTTCCTGCGTGCCGGCCACGACGTTTGAAACTGCCGGAGCCACCATCAGCGTTGACGATGTCCGTGAGCTGCTGGCAATGCCTGAAATCGGGTATCTGGCCGAAATGATGAATTTCCCCGGCGTGCTGCATCAGGACCCCGATGTAATGGCCAAAATCGCGCTGGCGAAAGCCGTCGATAAGCCGGTTGACGGTCACGCGCCGGGTTTGCGGGGCGAATCGGCGCAACAATACATCGACGCCGGCATCACCACCGACCATGAGTGCTTTACGTATGACGAAGGTCGTGACAAAGCCGAACGTGGTATGCTGATTCTGATCCGGGAGGGCAGTGCTGCCCGGAATTTCGAGGCGCTCATTCCGTTGTTGCCCGAATTTCCAAACCAGATTATGTTCTGTTCCGACGATAAACATCCGGATACGCTGGCAGTCGGGCATATCAATCAGCTCGTCGCCCGGGCAATTGCCAAAGGATATGACCGCTGGGAGGTACTGCGGGCTGCCTGCGTCAATCCGGTCCGGCACTATCACATGCCGGTCGGGCAACTCCGTGCGGGTGACCCGGCCGATTTTATCCAGGTAAGCGACCTGACCACCTTTACCGTTGAACAAACAGTGATCAATGGTGAGGTTGTGGCCCGGGGCGGGCAGTCGCTGATTCCGGACTTGCGGAGCGAACACCTGAACCAGTTCAGCTGCTCACGGATTGATGCCGGTCAGCTGGCAGTTGCCGCAACCGGCGGGACCATCCGCGTGATTGAGGCGATGGATGGTCAGCTGATTACCAACGAACTGCATCTGCCGGCATTGACTAAAGACGGGCTGGTACTGCCTGATGTACAGAACGATGTGCTGAAACTGGTGGTGGTTAACCGCTATCAGGATGCTCCGCCGGCGGTGGCGTTTATCCGGAACACAGGCTTAAAACAGGGCGCGCTGGCCTCGTCGGTCGGCCACGATTCGCACAACATCACCGCGGTAGGGTGCGACGACGAAAGCATTGCCCGTGCCATTAACCTGATTATTGAAGCCCGTGGTGGTCTGTCAGCAGTAGGCGGGCACGAGGAGTATGTATTGCCGCTGCCGGTAGCGGGCCTGATGACGGATACGGACGGCTATGTCGTTGCAGATCAGTATACTCAGCTCGATCAGTTTGCCAAACAGACACTTGGCAGTACGCTGGCTGCTCCGTTTATGACGCTTTCGTTTATGGCATTGCTGGTAATTCCGGCCTTGAAACTTAGCGATAAAGGTCTATTTGATGGAAATAAATTCCAATTTTCGCCACTTTTTCTTTCGTGAAAATACTAAGTCACACAATTTGAGATTTAGTTTATAGCTTATTTTGATGTATTTGTGCTGTATTTTAATTTTTTGGTATTTTTTGTACAATTACTATTTAAGGTTCAATTTTTTGTGGGTAAGTTTACAGCGTTGCCTAACCTTTTACAACCTCTACCTACCCAGTTATGCCTCGTCATCGTACATCGTCTGGCATAGATGAAGAAGCCCTGTGGAACAAGTTCCGCAGCGGGGACGAAGTCGCTTTCGCCCAGTTGTATCGCGAATATGTGCAGGTGTTATACCATTATTGCACACACTTTGCTCAGGATAAAGCGTTGATCAAAGATTGTATTCACGATTTATTCGTTGAGCTATGGAAGCACCGCCAGAATATTGGCCCGACTACCTCGGTACGGTATTATCTGATGGCTTCCATCAAGCGCAAATTGGTTCGGCATTTAACGGCTGAGCAGAAAATCAGCAGTCAGGACGATGTTCAGACAGACCTGCTGCCTGGTTGCGATCCTTCGTATGAAACGTCGCTGATCGCATTTGAAGAAGATTCGCACATCAACGAATGTCTTCAGAGTGCCATTGATAAATTGCCCCGCCGTCAACGCGAAGCCGTTTATCTCCGGTTTTACCAGAACATGACCAACGAAGAAATCTCGTCGCTCATGCAGATTAACATCCAATCGGTGTATAACCTGATTTTTGGTGCCTTAAGTAACCTTAAAAAGTACGTAACACTGGATCGCGTTGTCCTGTAATTGAAACCTTCGTTTATATGATTTAAACGACTACTCCTAAACCCTTAAATGAATCGGGGACCCTCAGACTGAGTGGTCCCCGATTTTTTATTTGGTGTCTTTTCCGTGTTTAATGTTGAAGAAATACCGCGTAAGCCCGTCCTGATCGTTTTGTGCTTCCATCCATGCCTCCATCTTATTCCGGAAATTCCTGACCGTTTGCCGGTTTTCGGGCAAGGCTGCCAGGTTAGTCAGTTCATACGGATCGTTTTCAAGGTCATATAATTCTTCGGCGGGGCGGTTCTGATAGGCGGCTACCCGTTGAGCGGCTTTCGGATCTGTTCTGGCCTTTTCAACCCACGAAAACCAGTAATCGGTTCCGTCTACCGGTTTGGCATTGGTGATGTGGGTGGTGTAAGTACGACCCGGCTCCAGATTCATAATGTACTTTAGCTTGCGGGTCCGGATACTGCGGATCGGGTAGTAGTTAAACGCCCCGTAACGGGTATCAGCCGTGTAGGTCGTAAAAATAGTATCACGATGAGCCGTTCGTTTGCCGGTCAGCAGCGGTAAAAAGCTTTTGCCGTCCAAGCCGTCGGGAATACGGCCACCCGCAGCATCAAGCAGGGTTGGCAGCAGATCGACGAGTGGTGTCATGGCATCGGTAGTGCCCGGTGTCACTTTTCCGGGCCAGCGGACCAGCATCGGTACGCGGATTCCCTGATCGTAGAGATTCCATTTGCCAAAAGGCCATTGCGGGCCGTTGTCGGTCGTATAGATAAACAGTGTGTTATCCATATACCCGTACTTTTTCATAGACTTCAGGCATTCGCCGACTGTAACGTCCATGTCGGTAACATCTGTGTAGTATTTTGACCGCACCATGCGCGTAATATCGGTATCAACCAGAAAGGGGGGAAGGTCCACTTTGGCGGGGTCATAACCTTCCACTTTAGGCCACGGTACATGCGGATTGTCGGTTGCCACAATGAGGCAAAGCGGCTTCTGTCCGGGTTTGGCATAAACGGCCAGCACAGAGTCAATTTTCCCATAATCCCGATCCTGTTTTTTAAGGTAAACATATGGATAGGCAGATTGGGGCCATACATGATCTTTACCAGCCAGAATGGTCTGATAGCCCAGCTCCTGCATGTAAACCGGCAGGGTTTTGATCCCGGCATTGATTTTACTGTGATTGGGATGGGCGCCGTTACGGGCGGGCATGAGGCCGGTATTGATGACTGCCCTGGAGGGGACGCAATTGGGCGAATTGCAGAACGCGTGGGTGAAGCGGAGGCATTCCTTACTCAGCGCATCGAGGTTTGGTGTCCGGACCACACGCGCACCGGCAAAACCGGCGTCTTCGTAACCGTGATCGTCCGAAATAAAAAGAATAATGTTTGGTTTCCGGGCGGGCGGAGCTTCAGGAGGCGTAACGGCCGGGCGGGTAATAAAGGCAAAACTACCTGTGATCAGCAAGAGCAGTAACCAGAACGCCGGCGATGAAAAGAATCGTTTTGTCATGAGGGAAATCGTGTTCTCTGACAGAAGCCGTGCACTCTATAAAACTACTAGCCCCCGTTCCGGCAAAAGCTGAAACGGGGGCTGGTCTGCCGGGTTGAAAACGGCTCAGGTTTTTTGTTTCTTCTTTTTGGCCGCAGGAAACAGAATGTTATTCAGAATGAGGCGGTAACCGGCCGAGTTCGGGTGCAGGTTCAGGTCGGTTGGCTCTTCGCCGATTTCGTGGCGGTAATCCTCCGGATCATGACCGCCGTAGAATGTAAAGAACCCGCGACCGTACGGACTATGAATGTAACGCGCCTCGCCGGCTGACCGGTTTTCGGCCATAATCACCACTTCCGGCTTGATAAACTGTTTTTTAAAAGCGGTTGTCTGTCCCATAAAGCCCTTAATTACATTGGCATGATTCTGGGTCAGCATGGTCGGAATAGGGTCCCACTTGGCTGAGAACTGGAACAGGGTAAAGTAATCATTATGTTCGCCGAGGCCGCGCTCCTCCGGTTGGTTATCGATGGTCGAAAACTCAATCATGTAGGGATTGGTGTAGACCTGGAAGTTGCGGAAGGCCATTGTCTGGCTGAAATCAAGCTTGGCGTTGGCATTCGGGTCGGCAGGATCACCATCGTAGAAGGAGTCAACCATGTCGGTTTTCTGCGCTGCCAGCGCGATGTCGTAGGTATCGGTCGCGTTACACATGGCAAACAGATAGCCCCCGCCCAGAATAAAGTCCCGGATTTTCTGCACGACCCCGAGTTTCATCTGCGGAACCTTGCTGAAACCGTACTTGTGCGCAATCGATTCGGCTTCCTGCTTCTGGGCAATGTACCAGGGCTGGTCTTTATACGGGAAAAATTTGCCGAACTGGCCGGTAAAATCTTCGTGGTGGAGGTGGAGCCAGTCGTATTCCGGTAATTTAGTTTCGAGCACTTCCTGATCAAAAACGACATCGTACGGAATTTCGGCGTAGGTCATCACCATCGTTACGGCGTCATCCCACGGCTGTTTGCTTTTCGGTGAATAAACGGCAACGCGCGGTGCTTTCTGTAATTTCACGGCATCCATGTTGGCGCTCGGCGACGACACTTCGGCCAGAATCTGCGTAGCCTGAGCATCGGAGATGACCTCATAGCTTACCCCGCGGATGACCATTTCGTTAATGAACTGCTGGTTGTGCTGCATCATGAAACTGCCGCCCCGGTAATTGAGCAGCCAGTCAATTTCCATGTCATAACTTTTCAGCACCCAATAGGCAATCCCGTAGGCTTTGAGGTGATTCTTCTGGGTATCATCCATCGGAATCATGATTTTGGTCGCCCAAGCCTGGTTGGTAAGTACCAGAAAAAGGATGAGCGGTAGCAGCAGCCGCTTCATTGGTTTGTTGTGTAATTAATGAACAGAGTAGCTTTGTATGGCTATATTTTAACGAATATAAGCAAAAATTATGCGAAACTGTTTCGGGAACAAAGAGCGGAAGTCTGAAAGAGCGAAAGAGTGGCTACCACGTGGCTAAATATCCTATAAATAAACGCTCAGACACATTATCACTCTTTCGCACATTCACCCTTTCACTCTTTTTATAAATCATGAACCTGATCGAAAACATACGGGAAGGCTTGCGGTCGATAGCCGGGAATCAGCTCCGGACCATATTGACAGCCCTGATCATTGCCATCGGGATTACATCGCTGGTGGGCATCCTGACTGCCATTGACGGTCTGCAGAGCTCTCTGAGCAGTAGTTTTGAGGGGCTGGGTGCGAATACGTTCAGCATCGTGGTGCCGCAGGACTTCGGTCGCTTCGGTGGTCGGGTGCAGCGCAAGAACCGGCCGATTGTTTATCGGGAAGCCATTCAGTTTAAGCGCCGGTTTCCCTATGGAGCGATGATTTCGGTATCGGCGGGGATTACGGGAGCGGCGCAGGTAAAATATGAAGCAAAGAAAACAAACCCGAATGTGCAGGTCGTAGGTGTCGACGAGAACTACATCAACGTAAAAAACTACAAGGTAGAGCTCGGCCGAAACTTTAATACCAACGACATCGCCAACTCGATGAATGTGGCGGTGATTGGCCGGGAACTGGCGACCAACCTGTTTGAGAGCAAGATTAACCCGCTCAACAAGTTCATCCGCGTGCTTGGTACGCCCTACAAGGTGATCGGCGTTCTGGAAAAGAAAGGCAGTTTTGGCGGGTCGGGCGAAGACCGGGTGATGCTGATTCCGCTGGACAACGGCCGGGCGCTGGCCGGTTCGCGGACACTGAGCTTCGACATTACGGCATCGGTTCCGAACATGTCGGATCAGGAGACGGCAATGGGAGAGGCCCAGGGGGTGATGCGGATTATCCGGGGCGATGCGTTAGGGAAACCCGATTCGTTTGACATACAGCGTGCCGACGAACTGGCTCAGGATCTGGAAAAAAATAGCCAGATGCTGCGGATCGGCGGTTTTGGTGTAGGGTTTATTACGCTGCTCGGAGCAGCCATTGCCCTGATGAACATCATGCTGGTGTCGGTTACCGAGCGGACCCGTGAAATCGGTATCCGGAAGTCGCTGGGAGCAACCCCGTCGCGTATCCGGCAGCAGTTTCTGATCGAAGCCATTGTGATTTGTATTCTTGGCGGGATCGGGGGCGTGTTATTAGGGTTAGGCATCGGCAACCTGATTTCGCAGATTGTCAGTCAGGGGAAAGGCGGTTTCGTGGTACCGTGGTTCTGGATGTTTTTAGGGTTAATCATTTGTGTGGTAGTTGGCTTATTCTCCGGCATTTATCCTGCCATCCGGGCCTCGAAGCTGGACCCGATTGAGGCGTTACGGTACGAATAAAAGGCCCCGCAGGAGCTACAAACGCACATTATTTTTTAAAAAAGTGAGACGAAAATTTCATAATCTGAAAGGATTGTCTACTTTTGCAATCCCATCGCTCAAGCGACTGGTGAAGCCGGGATGGCGGAATCGGTAGACGCGTTGGTCTCAAACACCAATGTCTGCAAGGGCATGCCGGTTCGAGTCCGGCTCCCGGTACAATGTGGCCCAAATCGCTGATTTGGGCTTTTTTTTGTTTTGCCACAAATTTTGCCACAAATTCTGCCACAAAAAACGCCCGTAACACTTCCCGTTTACCAACATGAAATCTAACACTGACATTAAGAAGAGACTCTCTTCTGAGCGATTCCGTTTGCCAAAACTCAACAATCGAGGTGGTGATCTCGATAAACGATGGTACATCGAGTACTATCTATGGAATGAAGCAGAAGAACGATTAGAGCGCCAGCAACAGTTTGTTCCAAGTACTCTTAAAACTGCAAAACAGAGACGATCATGGGCCACATCAGCCATAACTGAAATTACTGACTTAATGAGGCAAGGTTATATCTATACTACTGAAAAGGAAAAAAAGGAGAGTAAAAAAAAGGGAAGTGATGTGGAAAAAAGTGATAGTTCTGAAGAACGTTTAAGTGTGGACAGTACTACGACTAAAGAAAGTACAATCGTTACTGTTGAGACAAAGCAAAATGATCAGATTTTACAACCGATTGTAAAGGATATTATAGATTCAATAGTAACCTTTAAGGAAAAAACTACTAGGGATAGAACTGGAGAAACGTACAGAAATACATACAATCGTTTCGTTGAGTTCCTTACTTACGCTAAACTACTTGATATTACTTTTGAAAAAATAAGTCCTAAGTTATTTTATGACTTTTCTGACTATATTATTGTTCAAAAAGGACTTTCTAACAGGTATAGAAATAATCTAGTTAATGATTTAAAAGGGATTTTTAATGAAATAGTTGAGCGGGAAATTATTGAAAAAAGTCCATTAAAAAAAGTGCCATCTTTGACGGTTGACCCTAGCCGAAAGAATATTGCTTTTACAGATGAACAAATATTAGAGCTTGAAAAATACTTAATTAAAAATGACGAACGTCTGTATTTCTTCACTCGCTTTATTTACCAGGGATTCATTAGGCCAAAGGAACTGGTGCAATTACAAGTAAGAGACATACAGCTGCAAAATAATAGAATTGCGATTCCTGGACATATAGGCAAAGGTGGGGCTAGGAAAGGCTTAAAGGTTGAGTATGTGAGGATAACGCCAAGGTTACTTGAAACTATTCACAAAATGAAACTTGATTCACATATGCCAACTGACTATATTTTTGGTAAGAAGCTTGAAACCTGCTCATCTCCAACCATTCGCAATAGGGTCTCTGAACGGCATCAGGAAGCCTTAAAAGCAGCTGCTCTTTACAACGGTGAACTGACGCTCTACAGTTGGAAACATACCGGAGTAGTAAAAGCATGGAAGGCAGGAGCTTCAATAGAATGGTTGCGTGAGCATTTACGACACTCTGATTTAAAAGACACCGTTATTTATTTGAAAAGCTTAGGATTAATGTTAGAACGAGATCAGGAGGCTCCTGGATGGTGATTTTGCGGAAATTAAATTTATATAGTGTGTTTGTGTGTAAACCTTGACAACTTAGTCAACCAAATTATTAATTTCCTGATTAACAGTATTTTTTTTGTCACAGCACTACTGAAAAATGGTTGACGATGGTTGATAAGACCCTTAAAAAGGTTGACAAAAAAAGAGCCGGACTAACAGTCCGGCTCTTTTTAACTACCCATTCCCATGTTACGCAGCTACTTGTCCGAAGTTCCAGGTATCTATCTTTTTTATCGTATTATTATCAACATATCCTCCTACCGGCCATCCTGAATTATCAATTTTTCGCTGTAAAAAATTGATACCCGAATAAATCTCATATTCTGCAATAGTTCTGGTATTCCCCAGCCCAAATGCTCCAAGTTTTTCGCGGTCATCCCCGAATTGCGCTTTTTGGCCTGTTAGTTTTCTCAGTCGTCGGAACCATCCTTGTTCGCGCTCTGAAATATAATGTTCATCCCAATGTTTTATCAGCTTTTTCTTCTGGCCGCTTTCGTCTTCTATTTCCCATCCATAGCGGTGATACACATACATTTTGTGAGGGTGAAATAAATCATATCCCATCGTATATAATCTCACCGTTAAAGAAAGCTCTTCGCCAAAAAAATAAGAGTATGGATCATAACGATGCTCTTCAGCGAAGTCGCCGACAGTAAAAATGTAATGGCCGGAAACAGCTCTGGCCGGGATTGGCGCATTAGATGTAAACCAGTGAAAGAAAAAAGGAATCGTATAGCCGTTTTCACGAAATTCCTTCATGAACATCAAAGACCCCTGATCAACTGAACAGGTTAATTCTCCCGTTTTGGGATTATATGGCCCTGCATAGGTAGTCAGAACCGGTTTAGCGTGGCCTTTTGAGCGTAAGAGTTCAATTTGCTCAATATGAAACACGTCCCAACCTTGCCGGAAACGATGATGGGCGTCCAGCTGAAGACAATAATCCTGTCTGTTGTAATTCGTCTGTGCCAACGCCCGGGCCTGTCCTAGTCCAAATGTGTTATGTTCCGGAACATATATCCAACGTACATTATTCATCCGGATCATATCCTTGATGTCAGAATAATCCCCCTGATAACATACTGAAACGGTAATGTTCTGCGGGTATGTGGCTTTCATGAACAAGTCATTAAGGGTAGCCTGTAGATCAGTCTCTTTGTAAGCTGCTATTTGAACGAAAATTGTGTGCATGGCTGCTATTTCAGTTAATCGTTTTGCGGATCTCAGCTGATATCCGAAATGATACAAAATTTTATATTGTCAGTGTTGTTGGCGGACAACCCGCGTTGATCAGTAAATCCCGGAGTTTTCCGGGATTTACTGCGGCTGGCAAAAGGTCAGGGATAGGAACCGTAGCAAACTTTTTGACAGTTATGTAGGCAATCTCAGAACAAAAACGCTCGCTCTGATTCTGCAATCTTAGTCCCAATCCTTGTGTTGCAATCAGGCTTGGGTAATTGAATGACTTACCCAACTCTGGCAATAGGGATTCGAAAATTGCATCTTCAGATACAGCGGTCGGAACCTTATACAAATCCCATCCCCTTGGATATGTCGGCATTGCATCCCGTAATGGCAATGCTGTCAGTGCATCGAATTGAGTTCGTGCTGCAACAGCGAAGTTGTAGGGGGCTTCAAGAATTATTTCGACATGCATGTAGTCAGAACCGGTGTAAAATCTGATTAACTCATGGGTTATATCAAATCCTGTGTCGGCTTGTCTGTTTTTACAGGCTATGATCATATCGTTTCATTCATTACGTACAGAGTATTGCCACGGGCTTCTAGTGGGAATGTCCGTCCGGCTATATCAGCTTCAATAAGTTTGATGTCCCATTCCGGCCGTGACGGGTCGAAATAGGCCCAATCGACAAAACGTGCTTCCACCCGATACATTGAGTCACCGCGTCCCATACGCGCAGAACTATGCGTAGCGCCGGGACCGTCGTTTGCCGCTGCATGATACAAGATGTCTGAACCGTTGCTTTGTGGCTCAATCCATGACCCTCCGTTTTCACGATAACGGGTATAACGCCACGGCTGGCCACCAGTCCGATACGTTGACGAGTAGTATTGTGCTGCTTGGTGTGCTGCATCATGCCA
The DNA here is from genome assembly GCF_945952095.1 of uncultured Arsenicibacter sp. Lineage (GTDB taxonomy): Bacteria > Bacteroidota > Bacteroidia > Cytophagales > Spirosomataceae > Arsenicibacter. The sequence continues at coordinate 13,837 of NZ_CAMFHL010000173.1, forward strand.
GCGTAGCGGCTCCTCCGGATAACCACCTTTTTCGAGTGCAGGAGCTGCAATATCCAGCTGATCGGGCTGCCATAAAACCAGCTTATCCCGTAGGTTCGTAGGGTTAGGATTCAGGCCCGACATTGTGTTGGGATTGGTGCCGAATAAATCAAAGGTATCGAACGGGGTAACCCCATCAGTCGTTACAAAACCAATAAAAAAGGCAGCCCCAACCATGAAGTTGTAGCTGACATTCGGGTGAACCCGGGTAATAGCGTACCCCGCAGGACTGATTATCCGGCGTTTACCTTCTAAGCCGACATGAATTTCAATGGCATCACCCAATCCCTCTATTTTCCCCCAATCAGAGTAGGTGAAAAATCCCTCTCCCAGTAGCCCTCCATTTCTGCCAAGCCCTTTAGCCATTACTTCAGCCGCATGTTTCTTGATATAATACTTCCATGCGTAGTTCGGAATGTCAGGGTAAAATTTAATGTTGGTTCCAACCAGATTAGCCAGGCCACTAGACCAGTATCCGCAGCTGTTACGTGCATTCTGAACACTGTCATACATGGAGGTATACCGTGGATGGATCGGAGAGACTGACCCGCCGCCCGTATCGCGCCAGTGCTCACCGACGCCGCCCTGATAACTATCCATACTACCATGAAAGCCAAAATCACGTCTGACCAATTGATAGGGATTTGTGGCCAGATTGGCGTATTTGTCTTTTCTGGCTTGCAGCCACCAGCGGTATTGTTGCGCGGACTCGTACATAAAATACTCACCTTCGCCAAAGTCATTTCCTTCCATTCTGACACATGGAAGCATATCTGAGACTCTGCGTATGTCAGCCTCCGTTAAGTTCGATGCTCTGTTATTGGGGTCTGAACTTGGTGCCTTACCGGAAAGGCCAAGCGTTGTAGGGGGGAGCCACAAAAAACGCTCATGAAAAGCCGGTTCCGGATCTGCAACCATAACGGCAATTGTTCCTAGACGTGCCAGCATTTGTGACGCAGGAACTCCGTAACGTTTACCAACAACGGTCATGATCTTACCATCGGGGAGGCTGGTAATTGGTGAATTTGTGATTCCGTAGTGCTGCCAGATGTCGAACTTGTTCAAATAGTTCGGTGATGTTTGAGTCATGTTATAAAGCGTTATCAGGTGCAATAAAAACTACAGTAGCGCAGGCTCTCGGATCAAAATGCGACTGCCAGGGGTCTGGCGTATCTGCAATTGCACAATACAATTGAACTTCATCGCCGGGCAACCATTGATATTCACCGGAAAGTGAATTTGATGGGTTTCGGCCGTTGATCCAGTACCAGATTCTGCCTGACGGGTTGGCTCTGTTTTTAAGACGTGCCTTGCCATCGCGCCACTCGTCGATCAAGTCAAGAATATTACTGCTCTTCGCTATGTAAATAATCGAGGAGCCGCTGCCGGTTGGCGGATTGGTAGAAGGGTTTTCTGTGGCCGTTGGTGTTGGTGTTGCCGTTGCTGTTGGCGTTCCTGTGGCCGTTGGCGTTGGATTGGTACCCGGGGCATTGGCTGTAAATGACTTTTGCACGGTGACAGAAGCATTATTTTGCAGGCGAGCCATTACCGTAAACTGTGTGCCATCGCGTTGGTAATCCGGCACTGTCATCACATTGTTGGTGCTCCACGACTGAAGCCCTACAGCCATGTATTCAACTGTGCCGGCCGCATTAACAGGACTGGCAGTCACCTGCCCTGTAGCGGCGTTGTAGCTCAGATTGATGTCAAATGCCCCTGACGCTGTTGGCG
>NZ_CAMFHL010000174.1 GCF_945952095.1 uncultured Arsenicibacter sp.
GTATACCACAGGGCAAAACCAAGTCCGGTAATAAACCAGAGCGACAGCACCTTTTCAAAAACCGAAGCAGGCATCAGCCAGGTCATCACCCCTTTTTCCCGTTCATTAAGTTCGCTGGTAATCTGCCAGGTAAACATTCCCCACATCAACAAACCCATGACCGAGAATAGATTAGCCCTTACTGAATCCATATTCCCCGGCATTCCGCTATACACAATGGTAAGCCCGAATCCCGCCTGTATCAGCGTAATCACCAAGGCCGCTCCCAGCAGGGCAGCCCGCTGCTCCCTGACATTCTTCATCAGCAGGAGCCGGAAGCGTGAAAATGAAAAAAACTGGTTCATGCGTGTGTGAGGGTTTTGGTGTCAGAAAAAAGGGTGTGCATATAGTCGGGATGTGCCTGTACAGCATTGAATAACCACTCCAGATCGATCCGGCCTGACGCGGCCCGGCCCGACGCTTCGGCCACATTTGGCTGTGCCACAACCGCATAGCCTCCGACCGCCCGCTCGGAGTAAAAAATGGTTCCCTGAATGTCTTCCAGGCGCGGCACGAGGCCAAACCAGAGCCGTTCGCCGATGACTTCCATCGGAGCCTGAATGACCTGATGCCCTTCCGTCAGAATAATCACCGGATCAATCAGTGTCTCCAGATCGCGGACCTGATGGGTGGAGATGATTACCGTCCGGTTTTCATCTGCGGCTCCGGCTACTAACCGGCGAAACTGCGCTTTCGACGGAATATCCAGCCCGTTCGTAGGTTCATCCATCAGCAGCACGGCCGTATTCGTCGCCAGCCCAAACCCGATCAGGACTTTTTTCTTTTGTCCGTACGAAATCTCGTTCAGACGTTCGTCTTCCGTCAGGCCGAATTCCGCCAGATAACCCGCAAACTGCCGGTGATCAAACCGCGGGTAGAACGGTGCATTCAGCGTCACGTATTCCCGGATCCGCATGGCCGGTGTGTAGACTTCTTCGGGCAGCAGAAAGATATCCTGCAAAAAAGCCGGCCGTCGTTTGGCAGGATCGTGCCCTGCCACCTGAATTGCTCCCTGTTTGGGAAACAGCAGCCCCGCCATCAGGCGGAAAAGTGTGGATTTGCCGGCCCCGTTGGGCCCTAACAGTCCGTAGATCGAACCGGGGGATAAGGTCAGGTGCAGGCCGTTGTACAGCACCCGCCGCTTCCCGTACGCAAAGTGTAGATTGGTGATCTGGATCATCTTGCACTGTTTTAGTGTATTAGTAAAATAGTACACTGCAATAGTACGGGATATTTTTGATTCCGCAAGGGGGCATGCAAAAAAAAGTGGTGGCACGACCAGGCAGGCGAACCTGTCTCAGTCGTACCACCACTGCTGGTGATTTCGCAATTTGGGCGGGTTGGGCGACCACGTGGGGTCGCCCGTACGGTTATTTTTTGCCGACGGAAATCATGTTGGCAAACAGCCGGTAAGCTCCTTCGACGCCGGCCGGTAGTTCACGGAAGAACACCAGACCGGTATACATGAAGTGGCCTTTACCGTATTTTGCGTAAATCAGGCTGCCGTCTTTCGGGGCTTCGCCGGTATCGTTAGCGGCAAAGATGGGTTCGTAGTTTTTGTCCGCGTCCACGGCGAAATAAATTCCCCGCTCCTGAATCCAGCCGTCGAAGTCGCGGTCAGTGATTTTGTTCGGGGTATTCAGCAACGGATGCTGCGGCTTCAGGAACGTCATTTTCGCATCTTCTTCCGTTACGCGGTCGCGGCCAACATTAAACGGATACGGACCCATCTGCTTTACTTTCAGTGTATTGCCCGGACCACCGGCCGTTACATACTGGACAATCATGGTACCGCCGTTTTTGACGTAGTCCATCAGCTTTTCCTGCTCATATTTCAGCCAGTCTTCGGTATTATACGCCCGGACACCGACCACAATGGCATCGAACTGACTCAGGTCCTTGTTCAGATCGGCCTGCGTCAGCATCGTTACCTTGCAGCCCATCTGCCGCAGGGCAATGTTTACCTCATCACCGGCACCCATGATGTACCCGATATTTTTCGCCGTCACCTTCACATCCAGTTTTACCAGCTTTGCCTCTGCCGCCGGAAAAACAGTCTGGGTCGGGATGTGTTTGTACTCCACTAAACGTAGGCCGGTCGAAAACGCGCCCGCAGCCGTTGTGGCAATGGCTTTCAGCTTTCCGTCTTCTGCCCCGCTGCCGGGTGTTACGGTAAAGGTCACCCGCAGCTCCTGGCCTTTCTCTTTCAGGTCAAACGGAATATCGGCCGGCTGCACTTTCCAGCCCGACGGCACCGAAAGCGCCAGTTTACCCGACACACCGGCCCGGCCGGCTTTCACAATTACCTCCACCGGTTTGGCGACGTTGTCGCTGTAGACGTATACTTTTTCGGCAATGTTGGCCATCACCTCCGGCTGAATCACAAACGGACGGTAAATCTCGCCATCCACCGGATCGGTCGTTTTGTAGATCCACGGACGGGTAAACGTAAACGGCTCCCCGTCGATGTCAAACGTAAAGGCGGCAGTCAGGGCCGGCGGATTTTCCGGCAAGCCGATCAGCTGCTGGTCATCAACCTGAAACAGTCCTTTCTGTAATGGTTTTTCGAGCCAGTACGGCTGCGAGATTTTCTGGGAGGCCGGAATCCGCATCATCATCGGCAGCGTCACCTGGTCATACGGTTTCAGCGGCAGATTCAACGTCGTATCCTTACCGGTCGAGAACCGCACATGCAGCAGCCGGACCGGTGCTTCGGTACGGGCAACCACCGTGGTATTCAGGCGTATGGTTTCGCCGGCCGTTGCGGCATAGTCAACGGGATTGGCCTCAAACCATAGCCCCAGACATTGCTGAATCAGGCTCTGCACTTCCTGGCGCTTGGTCTGCACCAGCAGATTAGTCGTATCCAGCTGGCTGATGGCGCGGTAGACCTGCACCAGCGCGGGCACCGATGCCGCCGGCCGATCCGCTTTAAAGCCGGCAATAGCCTGATTAACCAGCTCCTGCACCCGCTCACTTTTTGCCACCCGCTTCCAGGACATGTCTACCCCGTCGAACGGATCTTTTTCGGCCGGCTCACCCGCTTTCAGCAGCAGGTAATCCATCCGCACGTTCCGGCTGCCGGCTACACCAAACCCCTGGCTTTTGTGCTGACTGCGGCTCTCGGCCGCGATTTCGCCGTAGGAACGGCCGATCATCGGATTGTAGACACCGGTTTCGATTCCGATCAGGTTACCGGCTTCGTTTGGTTTGGCGTTGCTGCCGAACGCGTTGGGGATAAACACATTCCACATAATCCGCTTTGCCTGCCACGGCTTCACGTACCGGAGCTGTTCCGGAAATTTCGTCGGGTCAGCCGCAATTTTAAACGCCTCTTCGGCCAGAAAACCGGATGCGCTGTGGTGGCCGTGACCGGCACGCGGGTCGGGCGGGAACCGGGTGATGATCACATCCGGCTGGAATTTACGGATCCGCCACACCACATCGGCCAGCACCTGATCGCGGCCCCATGTTTTCACGGCCTCGTCCGTTGATTTTGAAAAGCCGAAATCATAGGCACGGCTGAAATATTGTTCCGGTCCGTCGACGCGGCGGGCGGCCAGGAGCTCCTGCGTCCGGATCACCCCGATGTATTCGCCCTGTTCGGTCCCGATCAGGTTCTGCCCGCCGTCGCCGCGGGTCAGGGCCATGTAGGCCGTACGGGCGAGCCGCTCCCTGGCCATATACGCCAGCAGCAGCGTATTTTCATCGTCGGGGTGAGCCGCCACGTACAGGACGGACCCCAGGACATTCAGTTTTTTCAGATTCAGCAGAATTTCGCCCGACGACGGGTTTTTGGCCGTCCCATAGGGCACTTGTGCCTGTAACGGCTGATACAACAGGGCGCTCATGGCCCAGGCAAGATACAATCCGGGTTTTCTCACAGTGTAACGTAGTGGTTGTACCGACAACGCGGTTGATGCTTTTTAACAAAAATAGTGAAAGAGTGAGAGAGTGAAAGAGCGAAATCCGGGATGTTAACAATCTTAACAGGCTTTCCGGCGGTAAACCGCTTGGTAACCGGTGAACAAAAAGACATTTTTCTCTGTTATCCGGACAAATTTCCTATTTTTGCTGACATGGTAATTCAGGATCGTACAACGCTTGTTTTATTGGCGCTTAAGGGTGTTCCGGCAAAGTTGTTCTTCGACATTGCCGACCTGACCGGCTATCGCCGTGAGCAGCTGGCCGAAATTTTTGATACGTCGCTCAAAACCTTTCAGCGGTACGAGCGCGAACAGAAAAAGCTCAATCCGCAGGACAGTGAGAAAGTGCTGAAAATAACGGCGCTGTTTCAGAAGGGTGAACAGGTCTTCAGCTCAGTCGATGCGTTCCGGCGGTGGATGGACAAACCTGCCTATGGCCTTGGCTACCAGATACCGTTTGAGCTATTACACACATCCGGCGGCATTGACCTCATCATGGACGAGCTGATCCGGATTGAATACGGCGATCTGGCATAATGGAGGTTTTCCGCATTACGAAAACGCAGTATGCCGACCGGCTCGTTGCGTCGGGTGGGGCTGCCCGCTGGAATGCGCGGGGCCGGTTCGTGATTTACACCGCTGCCACACGGGCCCTTGCCTGCCTCGAAAACGTGGTTCACCGCTCCGGCGAGGGCTTACAGGACAGTTTCCGGGTCATGGTCATCCAGATACCCGATACCATCCGTATCACCACGATTCACCCCGACAGCCTGCCGACCGACTGGTTTGCCTTTACGAATTACGCGCAAAGCCAGCTCCTCGGCGAAAACTGGCTGCTCAGTGGCCAAACGGCGGTGTTACGCGTCCCCTCCGCCATTGTTACTCAGGAATGGAATTACCTGCTCAATCCCGTACACCCGGATTTTTCAAAAATCCGGCTCATCCGGACCGAACCCTTTATCTTTGACCCGCGTATTAAAGAGTGAAAGAGTGGCTGCTCCGCAGCAAAAGAGTGAAAGAGCGAACAGACTCAGCAGCACGCCGCCCTGTGTCCTTTCGCTCTTTCACCGCGCAAGGGTCACTCTTTCACTCATTCGCTCTTTCACTCATTAAACTATGTCTAAAAAAGTAAATATCGGTTTAGTGCAGATGGCGTGCTCGGCAGATGTCGACGCAAACGTGCAGAAAGCCATCGACGGCATTCGTGAGGCTGCGGCAAAAGGCGCGCAGATCGTCTGCCTGCAGGAGTTGTTTACGTCGCTTTATTTTTGCGATGTTGAAGATCACCATAATTTCAGCCTTGCTGAGCCCATCCCCGGTCCGACGACCGACCGGATGAGTGAGGTGGCCAAAGAATGCGGGGTTGTCATCATTGCGTCGCTGTTCGAAAAACGGGCGCAGGGACTGTATCATAATACCACCGCCGTGATCGACGCCGATGGCACCTATCTGGGGAAATACCGGAAAATGCACATCCCGGACGATCCGGGGTATTACGAAAAGTTCTACTTCACCCCCGGCGATCTGGGTTATATGGTCTTTGATACCAGATTTGCCCGCATTGGTGTGCTGATCTGCTGGGATCAGTGGTATCCGGAAGCAGCCCGTATCACGGCGCTGATGGGTGCGGAGGTGCTCTTCTACCCAACGGCCATCGGCTGGGATACGACCGAAACCGACCCTGCCGTTAATCAGGAGCAATACAATGCGTGGCAGACCATTCAGCGGAGCCATGCGATTGCCAACGGCGTACACGTCGTGTCGGTCAACCGCGTAGGCCGGGAAGCGGATCAGCAGTTCTGGGGCGGCTCGTTTGTGGCCAATCCGTTCGGATCGCTGCTGTATCTGGCCCCGCACGAAGGCGAAACGGTTCACGTACAGGAGATTGATCTGGCCTTGTCGGACCGTTACCGGACAACGTGGCCGTATTTCCGCGACCGCCGCATCGACTCCTATCAGCCAATCACCAGACGATACATTGACTAACACCTGTCACTAAAGGTTGCTGCGTTACTATATTCTGTGTTGACTACTCCACAAGCCGGTTAACGCAGAACCCGGTAACGCAGCAACCCCGAAACCGTATATGTTCCGCATCCTTATTCCATCCCTGCTCCTCATCGGTGCATTGTATGCCGCTACCCGCACGCCGGAATCCGGTAACACACAACCCGCCGGCCGGCAACCCGTGGCCAGCGTCCGGCAACTGCCGCTGACCGCGCTGACTCCTACACCCCGTACGTCGTTCCGCCCGTCGAACCGGAAAGGCTACTGGAATATTGATGTGGTGGATGACTTTACGCTGCCGGCGAATAAAACGCTGATTTTCTGCGGGGCGGGCCGGAACCTGCACGTTGACAAGGACTGGAGCAAACTGTTCCGGCGGGGCTTTTCGGCCATCGACATGAGCCGGATGGTGTTGGGTCAGGAATATGCCAATGATCCGAATGCGATTCCGAAGGGCTGGAAAAGCCGGCTGAAACAAAGCCAGCGGGCTCAGTGGCTTACGCAGGGGTATTTTGCCAACGATCCGTTCCGGCTGGGCTGGGCCGCCAACAGTGAACTGGCCGAAGAAACCTACTACCGGCGTCCGCAAAGCGACCCCAACTGGCGGCAATCGCTTTTTCAGGCTTCCATGGAACTCTGCGGTTCCTGCGTAGGCTACGGCGACTGTCCCCCGGGCCTGATGAAAAACACCAATGGTTTTGTTATCCTGGACATTGAAAATGAAGGCGTCAGCGCCTTCAAACAGCAGGAACAGGCCAACCTGTACGCGTACATGATGAACGTCATCAAGGAAAATGCTACGCCGGAGACACAGGTAGGCTCAATTGCACCGGTACCACATAACAGCTACGGCGCGTCACGGGCCTCCGATTACTGGGCGGGGCTGGAATGGTTATGGAAGAAGCCGGCCCAGCATACACGGACAAGCCGTCAGCGGGGTATGCCCGACAATATTGCGGGCAAATCGTACGCCGACTATGCTGATTTTCAGATGCCGGGTACCTATTACGTTTATCCCGACTTTGACTATTCGATTGATCACAGCGCTGACAACGGCCGCCACTGGCTGGCGTCGTTGCTGGGCGAACAGGAAGTAAATAAGGCGCTGTCGCCGAAAAAGCGGATCGCCTGGCAGTGGTTATATAATACCCAAAGCTCCGACTTTCCGAACAGTGGAAAGGCGTCTAACGCCGCCCCGCCGGCCATTGCGGAGGGAATGGGTGTCTTTTACTGGTTTACGGGCGCTTACGGAGCTATTTTCTGGGATGATCATAACGCCCTTACCCCCGATCAGCCAACGCCGGCGGAAGGAGCCCGCATCGGTCTGGGCAACGACCGCAATTATGCCTGCTACGAACACTATATCCACGGCTTGTGGCGTCTGTTTAAACACCACGGTGATCTGTTTAACGGGCGGGAAAAATACCTGAATCAGGCGACCGAGTGTTCATTCGACGGCGGGCAGACCTGGCAGACCCTCAACGCGAATCAATTAAAAACCAGAAAACTCCCCTATGCCCGTGCCATTGTCAACGGGAACCAGATCCTGATTGCCGCCACTATGCCGTATGCCCGGCCGGATCAGCAAACCTCCGTATGGGTACGCTACCTGAAGGATGGTTATTCATTCTATACCGAGATAAAACTCAAAGGCGATGAAATCTATCTGGGGCGTGCTGCCATGCCAACAGCTTAGTTACGCATAGGCCTCTGACTCCGACCAGGTCAGAATCTGTTTTTTAAGCTTTGCACGCGACCGGTTCAGCCGCATTTTTATAGCGCTGATACTGATCGCCAGTTGCCGGCTGATTTCCGAAAACGCAAGCCCCTCGTAATAACGCATTACCAGTAACTGGGCCTCTTCGCTGGACAGAACACTCAGCGCTTTGGGTAACAGAAACAATTTAGGGTCAACACCGCCCTCGCCATATTCATCGGCAATGGACTCCAGCCCGTCGAGCGAAATGCTTTTGGCCCCATCATGGGTCCGCAAACGGGTCAGGACAAAATTGCGGGTCAGTGCATATAGCCAGGTTGAAAACGAAGACCGGCCCTCGAAATAGTTTATTTTCTGCAGCAGGTGCATGAATACATCATGTGCATAATCCTGCGCCAGATACTCGTCTTTCGTAATCTGCAGACATTTCTGATAAACACGTCGGTTGTAGCGGTGGTAAATTACCTCAAAATAGCGTTGTGAGCCTGTTGCCGAAAACAACCTGACCAGTTCCTCATCCGTAATAGTTTTCAATGCTGTCGGTTTCATAGCGTTATGATGGTTTTCACAGCATAAAAACTACTTTCGTGCCACCGTCAGGCACCGTTACTGCTCCCTCGGCACAGGAACGCTGTTCAAGCTGTCTTACAGGCATTTATCGTAAAAACGAGCGACTGATTTCAGAGCGAACGGTAATAGATCCGGCCAATTGGAAAGCCACTTTTTTCTTCAAAATAGATTCTGTTCCATTATATGGAATTTACCTTATTCTGGAACATATCTTCTAACTAACTGACTTGCTGGCAGTTTACCGGAGGCTCTCAGGGTTTTCTAAGATTTGGTTAAGGAGTCTCTAAGAAGTAGTACCGACCTTTGCAGGCTGACACTGAGCGCTCAGCTGCGCACAAACCACATGACCAATGCAAAGAACCCGTACAATCGTCTGCTCATCGTTGCCAACCGCCTGCCCTTCTCCGTTAAACAGACCAGTGAAGGAACCGAACTGATTCAAAGTGCAGGCGGACTGGTTTCGGCCGTTCTGTCCATGGCGGAACAAATGGGACAGTCCGGCGACGAACAGACGCCTAAAATTCACTGGGTAGGTTATGCCGATGCTGCTGTCCGTGACCTGGAGGCTACCGCACTGGAAAACGACAATTTTGTAGCGCACCCCGTGTACATCGATGACGCTACCTATAAAGACTACTACGAAGGCTTCTGCAACGATCTTATCTGGCCCCTTTTCCACTATTTCCCGTCTTTCGCTTCCTTTCAGGATGTTCATTTTGAGCGGTATCAGCAGGCGAACGCCCGGTTTGCCGATAAGGTACGGGAAATTGCCCGGCCCGGCGATCTGATCTGGGTACACGACTTTCAGCTGATGCTCCTGCCGGGCATGATCCGGCAGGCGATCCCGGAGGCCACGATCGGCTATTTCTTCCATATACCGTTTCCGACCTACGAAATCGTGAAACTCCTGCCCCGCACCTGGCGGCAGGCCTTACTCAACGGCCTGACCGGAGCAAATGTCATCGGGTTTCACACGGCCGACTATGTTCAGCATTTTATGCAGAGCGTCACGGAAGTACTGGGTTTACCTATCCTCGGTAACCGGATTGTACTGCCTGACCGGTCTGTCATCGCCGGTGATTTTCCGATCAGTATTGACTTCAATAAATTCAACATGGGTGCCCAGACCAGTGCCGTGCTGGATACCAAAACCCGTTTCAGGGAAGAACTCAGGACGCAGAAAGTGATCTTTTCGGTCGACCGGCTCGATTATGCCAAAGGCATTACCTACCGCCTGCAGGGCTACGAACGCTTTCTGACACAAAACCCCGAATGGCACAACAAGATCACCTTTGTGATGACCGTCGTCCCCTCCCGTGATCAGATTCCGCATTATCAGGAAATCAAACGGGAGATTGAAGAAACCGTCGGCCGGCTGAACGGACTATTCGGGACAATCGGCTGGCGGCCCATTGTCTATTCCTACATGTCGCTTTCGTTTACGGAACTTCTTGCCCTGTACACCGCCTGTGACATTGCCCTGATTACCCCGATCCGCGACGGCATGAATCTGGTCTGCAAGGAATTTATCGCCAGCCGTTCCGATGATCAGGGAGTCCTTATCCTGAGCGAATTTGCGGGAGCGGCACAGGAGCTGACTGACGCCCTGCTGATTAATCCGACCGATACACAGGAGGTTGCCGACGCGATTCAGCAGGCGATCAGTATGCCGGCCGACGAACAGGCCGCACGCATGCATACCATGCGCCGGCACATTCAGAATCATAACGTTTTCCGGTGGAGTCACCAGTTTCTAACAGTGTTAGATGAATCTATAACCCTGAAAACCAGCATTGAGACAAACTTACCACTGGTATCCTTCTGCAATGCCTTCGAAGGGGCCTCGCGGCGTTTATTGCTCTTTGATTTTGACGGAACCCTGTCGGCGCTCGTCGATAATCCGGCAGATGCCCGCCTGTCGGACGGCACCGCCGCCGCCTTACAGCGTCTGTCAGAAACCTGCGAACTGGTCGTCATCAGCGGCCGGAACCGGGCCTTTCTGGAGAACACCTTCCGGCACCTGCCCGTCCATTTAGTGGCCGAACACGGCGCTTTTCTGAAGCAGCCGAAGCAGGACTGGCAGCGGCTGGACCTGACGAGCGAGAACTGGATTGATTCCGTTAAGTCGATCATGCAGCCTTATGTTGATCAGTTCCCCGGCTCGTTTATCGAATCAAAGGAAACAACCATTGCCTGGCACTACCGGATGGTACAGCAGGACGACAGCGAACTTAACGCGGTTGAACTTGCCAGCCAGCTCCGGAACCTGCCCATATCCGTTCCGCTGACCGTCATCCAGGGCAACAAGGTTATTGAGGTAAAACCCGCCCACCACAGTAAAGGCACCGTTGCCCAGCTGATTGTGGAACAAACCCCGTTTGACTTTATCGTCAGCATCGGCGATGACACCACTGATGAGGACATGTTCCGGCAATTGCCGAACTGGGCCTATACCATCAAGGTGGGTCCGGGCCATTCATTTGCCCGCTACCGGCTGGCCCGTCAGATAGATGTTGACGAGCTGCTGGCACAAATGAGCAAAATTCCCGTAGTCTTGTAAAATGGCAGCCGGAAAAACGTCATTCTATCATACTGTACTGGACTATCTGGACAGGCGGCTTTTTCACCGCATCTATTCAGACAGCGTCCGTAAACTTGTACTCCAGTCAATTCCCTTCTGGGTTGCCTCGGTACTGACCGGGCTGATTGCGGTTGGCTACGAACGGATCTTCAGCTGGGCGGAGGCCACCTGCCGCCGCTGGATTGTCTATACCCCCACATGGGCGTTCGTAATTACCCCGCTCAGCTTTCTGGCAGCCTGGGGATGCGTATACCTGCTGGCTCCGGCCGCCCGTGGCAGCGGTATTCCACAGCTGATGGCCGCCATTGACCTGGCGACCCCCTCACAGCACCGGCGTATCCGCTATTTACTTGGCCTGCGGGTGGCTTTCGTTAAAATTGTCAGCAGTGCCGTATTACTGCTGGGCGGCGGGGCCATTGGCCGCGAAGGACCGACGATTCAGATTGCCGGCTCGCTGTTTCAGGTTATCAACCGGCTGCAGCCCAAAGGCTGGCCGCAGCTATCCCGTAAAATTGCATTGATTACCGGTGGGGCCGCCGGTCTGGCAGCAGCCTTTAACACGCCGCTCGGAGGGATTGTATTTGTGGTTGAAGAACTTACGCAGACGCACATTACCCGGTTCCGGACCGCCATTTTTACGGCCGTAATCATTGCCGGCATGACGGCTCAGGCCATTCTGGGGCCTTACCTCTATCTTGGTTACCCGCCGGTTCCGGCCACCGGCTGGACGTTTCTGGGTGTTGCCTTTATGACAGCGCTTATCTGCGGATCGGCCGGCGCCTTGTTCGGCAAACTTTTGCTCTGGCTTAACCGACAGCGTAAGCGGTGGAATAGCGTCCCGCAACAGGTTGTTTGGGTCGCCGGATGCGGTCTGCTGCTGGCAACCCTTATTTACAGTGCGGGTGAGTATGCAGCGGGGACCGGAAAACCACTGATCAACCACCTGCTGTTCCGGCATCCGGAAGCCATTCCCTGGTATGTTTTTCCGGCCCGGATTGCAGCCATGGCCTTAAGTTACAGCAGTGGTGCAGCCGGCGGCGTATTTGCTACCTCCCTGAGTGCCGGGGCCATTCTGGGCAACCTGACGGCAGAACTGGCCAATATCACCCCGCAGGACACTACCGTTGTCGTGTTAGTTGGTATGGTTAGTTTTTTAACGGGTGTTGTCCGCTCCCCGTTTACGGCAGCGATTCTCGTACTGGAAATGACCGACCGGCATTCAGCCATTTTTCCGTTACTGCTAGGCGGGCTTACCGCACAGATGGTGGCTACCATTGTGGATCCGCACTCCCTCTACGAGCATCTGAAGCTTGTTTTCTATCAGGAAGCTCTGGACGCGACACAAGAGCCGCATCCGGAGCCCCTAAAATCAATCCGGTAATACGTTAAGGCGACAGCCGGGCAATCTGCCACGAATTGTCTGCTGTTTTTGTAAACTGTATCCGGTCATGCAGCCGGCCTGGCCGGCCCTGCCAGAACTCAATGACGGTTGGGATAACCCGGTAACCGCCCCAGTGTGGCGGACGGGGAATAGCCTGGTCCGCAAACTGCGCTTCCAGCTCGCGCTGGCGCTGCTCCAGAACCTCACGGCCGGCAATTGCATCACTCTGATGCGACACCCAGGCTCCGATCTGACTCCCGCGGGGGCGAACGGCAAAATAAGCATCCGATTCTTCGGCACTTACCTTTTCAACGGTCCCTTCGATCCGGATCTGCCGCTCCAGTTCTACGTAAAAAAACGTCAGGGCCGCAACCGGATGTGCGGCCAGTTCGTGACCTTTACGGCTTTCATAATTTGTGTAGAAAACAAACCCGGTTTCGTCCGCTTCTTTGAGCAGTACGATCCGGCCGGCCGGTTTTCCTGCCGCATCGACCGTGGCCAGGTGCATGGCGTTCGGTTCGGGCAGCCCTGCCGTGCGGGCATCGTCAAACCACCGGTGAAACTGCCGGACCGGATCCGGCAGCACATCGGTAATATCTAATCCGGCAAGGGTATAATCCCGCCGCATACCGGCAATTACAGTTGACATATTTTTAAAAAGTTAAAGACTGCGCCTGTCGCGTCTGAAATCACCGTAAAATGAGTAAATTTCTCGCTTTCAGCTACTGATAAAAATCACCCTGCCGTCCGAAACAGGACCCGTTCCCGAAAAAAAAGGGGGAATTAAGTTGGCATATGAGGCCAAATCCCATATTTCCGCTTTTTCTTTGTACTTTTGCAAAAGTAATCGGTACGCTCCCAACATGGCAAACGAAGAAAAAGAAATCAAAGATCAAGAGGATTTGACCAGTAAGTCAGCCGGTATGTTGGAACTGGATGTAACAGAAGACGCTGCTGCCCGCTCTGCGGATCAGGATGTAACAGAAGACGCTGCTGCTCAGTTCAACCAAACCGAAACAGCAGAATCCGCTGAACCTACAGTCCCTGAACCCGCAGCATCAGCCGCTGCTGAAGAAACACCCGAAGAGTCGGTTACCGCCGAAGTGAGTAACGAAGCCCCTGCAGAAGAAACGGCTCCCGCCGCGGAAGCTGCTGCTGATGTTACAGAAACGGCTCCCGAAGCGACGGCTCCCGAAGCTTCTGTTCCTGAAGAGCTTGTTGCCCAATATGCAGACATTCCCGACCTGGGCGATGATGCAGCGGCAACGGCTGTAGCTGACTACAGCCAGTTCTCGAAACAGGACTTTGTTGATTTGCTGGATAAGCAGCTGACAACCCTGAAGGCCGAAACGGTCTCACCCGGCGATTTTAAGCGGGCTGATGACGTGCTCAAGGAAGTTAAGCCGCTGTTCGATCAGATCAAACAGGGAGAGCGTTCGGCTGCACTGCAGAAATATGTTCAGGAAAATGAGTCAGAAGAAGGATTCAGCTTCAGGTTTGATGGCACTGCCACTCAGTTCGATGACCTGTACAAGCAGATCAAGAACCTGAAAAACACGTTCTTCCAGAACTTAGACAAAGCTAAAGACGCCAATTTTGCCAGTA
This sequence comes from uncultured Arsenicibacter sp., assembly GCF_945952095.1. GTDB lineage: Bacteria > Bacteroidota > Bacteroidia > Cytophagales > Spirosomataceae > Arsenicibacter. Next base: position 13,827 of record NZ_CAMFHL010000174.1, read on the forward strand.
AAACCGAGCTGCTCCGTCAGCTTCGCGAACTGGTTGAAAATGACGAGAATAACGCCGGTGATCCGAAAACCAGCTGGAATGAATTCAAACGGATTCAGGACGAATGGAAGGCGGCCGGTAATATCAACTCGCCGCATAACGCTACGCTGTGGGCTACGTACCACGCGCTGGTTGACCGGTATTACAGCAACCGGAACATCTACTTCGAACTGAAAGAACTCGACCGCAAGCGGAATTCATCGCTGAAAATCGAGGTGATCGAAAAAGTAGAAACACTGGCAAAAGATGCGGCCGGTAAATCAGTAACCCGTCAGGTAATTGACGAAGCCAACTCGCTGTTTGAAGAATACAAGCACATTGGCCCTGCCCCTAAAGCTGAGCAGGAGCTGTTATGGCAGCGTATGAAAGCTGCTCTGGACGCGTTGTATGAAAAACGCCGCGAACAGACGGAAGAACAGCGTAAGGAAGCCGCTCAGCTTTACGAAGCAAAATCGACTATTTACGAAACACTGATTCCGTTTACCTCATTCACTTCATCGTCAATCAATGAGTGGAATGATAAAACGAAAGAGGTGATGGCGATCCAGGAGCAATGGAATGCCATTAAAGGCTCTATGCCGCGTGAAGAAGGGAAAGAACTGAGTAAAAAATTCTGGTCATCGCTGAAAACGTTCTTCCACAACAAGGGCGAGTTCTTTAAAGAGCTGGAAAGCAAGCGCGAGCAGAACCTGAAACTCAAAACCAGCCTTTGTGAGCAGGTAGAAGGCATTCTTGAATCCGGCGATGACACCCCTGAAGCAACGCAGACAGTTATCGAACTGCAGCGTCAGTGGAAATCAATCGGTCAGGTTCCGGAGAAACACAAGAATACGATCTTCGACCGCTTCAAGCAGGCCTGTGATTCGTTCTTTAACCGGAAACGCAATAAGAATCAGGAAGTTGAGCGCGAGTTTGAAGAGAACCTTGCCAAGAAAATCGCCCTGATCGAACGAATTGAAGCAACGGCTAAAGAAGGTGGTGACCTGTCTCAGCTGAATGCATTCAAGAAAGAATGGTCGGGCATCGGTTTCGTACCGAAGAAAGATATGCAGAGTACGCAGAAACGGTATATCAACGCGATCAACTCACTCGTTGGTGCAACAGGCAAACTTTCGTCGAAAGAGAAAGAGCGTGTGATGCAGGAAAACGAAGCCGAGTTCTCACGTGATCGCGGTGACCGTGACGGTGGCTCGCGGGGTGGTAATTTCAATCGTGGAGAAGGTGATATCCGTCGCCGCATCTCTACCCTGGAAAACGACATCGCTACGTACCGGAATAATATCGAGTTCTTCGCCCGCTCGAAAAACGCGGACAAACTGAAAGCAGATATCGAAAAGAAAATTGCTTCAGCTCAGGCCCAGCTGAATGACCTTCGCCAACAGCTGAAGGCCTCGCAGGGATAAGCAAACCGATATATACCTAAAAAATAAGAGACTGACCTCAGGTCAGTCTCTTATTTTTTAGGCTTTACTTCAACTCCGGACAAATGCTGAAGCCAGCGTCAGGCACGAGTCTGGCAGACGGTATACCCCTGTTCAGTCTGTCTCTTATACACATCTCCGAGCCCACGAGACAAGAGGCAATCTCG
>NZ_CAMFHL010000175.1 GCF_945952095.1 uncultured Arsenicibacter sp.
GATCTGAGAATACTGAACTTGCCGCATCACCAACACGATTTGATGAAGATGGCAACGTTAAGTAAAGAAATGCTGCAAAGCGTTCTGGATCGTTTTGCAGCGATTGATTTGCCTGCTCACGTCACTCCGCCGGAGACTGTTTCGGATACGCGGATTAGCTTCATGGTACGGAATACCATTGACAGTCCGCAGGATGCACTCGAAAAGATCAGAGGCACCAATAACCTTACCTCTGTCGCGACCTTACTGCGGGGCTATGAAGCCGGTTTGTCGGTTGGCCTTATTTATGATGCCCGGAAAACAGATATTGACAGTGCGGCCATCGGAACGGGCTTTCTGGTAGCGCCTGGCTTGCTGATCACCAATAACCACGTGATTGATAGTGTGGCAACCGCACGTCAGTATGCCTTGAAAATGAACTACCAACGGGATCTGGACGGCAATCTCGACCCCTGTCATCAGTACCGTTTCCTGCCTGAAAAAGCTTTTTACACAAACGAATTGCTGGACTTTACGCTCATTGCCGTCGACGGCCGGCCGGTTAATGAGGGCGGACGTATGCTGTCGTCGTTCGGGTACCTGAAGCTGTTCGAAGAACGGGGCAAGATTCAGCAGGGCGAGTTTGCGTCGCTCATTGAACATGCAGACGGAAAGCCCAAACAGGTCGTGCTGTTCGAAAATGCCATTCTTTATACCCGGCATCCGTCGTTTCTGTTGTACACAACGGATTCTGAAGGCGGAGCGTCCGGGTCCCCCGTATTCAATTATGACTGGGTGGTTGTGGCGCTGCATCATGCCGGGGTACCGGTATCCGTTCAGGCACTTAATGAGCATGATACGGAAACGATCGGGGAGTCTGACTTTCCGAGAGCAGCCAATGAAGGGGTCCGGATCAGTGCGATCATGGCTGATTTGAAGCAGCATATGCCTGACCTGTATGAGCGCATCAATCAGGCCGCAAATGATACGCTGGAAGTATCGCTTCCCGAAAATCCATTTGGCGATGCCCGGTCGGTTCGGGTAGCGACACCTGCTACTGTCCGTCCGGAACCTGCCCTTGAACACACAAAGCAACCTGTAGCTGAAAACCCGCCTGTTGAACAAGAACCTTTATCACAGATTGACATGAACGACAATGTAATCCGGATTAACATCCCGCTTGAAATCCGATTAGGAAGCCCTGTGCAGGCCGAAACCGGTTTTGTCGCAGAGAGTGACGCGCAAGAACGTAAAAAGAAAAAAACGGCACCGGCACCGACAGACCCTATAAATCGGAGTCTACAGAACCGGACAGGCTATCGTGCTGATTTTCTGGGTGATTTCGCCATTAACCTGAGCGATTTATACCAGCCGTTTCTGGCAAAAAATCTGGTTGCCCCGACAACTACCGGTGCCTTTCAGCTTGACTATACGCATTTTTCACTGGCGATGCACAAGGTCCGGCGAATGTGTATCATCACGGGGGTAAACATCGACGGAGATGCGGCTGTCTCGTTGCCCCGAAACGATAACTGGCAGCTTGATGGCCGTATGGAGGCGAAATACCAGTTGGGAAATGCGGTCTATGCCAACAATGACCTGGACAGAGGGCATATGGTGCGCCGGGAGGATCCGAACTGGGGCTCTAATGCCGCACAGGCCAATGAGGATACATTTCACTATACCAACTCCTGCCCGCAACACAAAGACCTGAATCAGAAAACCTGGCTTTCGCTGGAAGATTATGTGCTGAAGAGTGCTAAAGCCAATGATCTGAAAATTTCTGTGTTTACGGGGCCTGTTCTGGATGATAATTACGTCCTGTACCGCGAAGCGCTGGTGCCGGTACAGTTCTTTAAAGTGGTGGCAATGGTCAAAAAAGACGGTACTCCTTCGGTAACCGGATATGTGCTGACACAACGCGAGTTGCTGAGCAGCCTTGAACGGGTGCAGACAGAGTTTGTTTTCGGCAAATTCAAAACATATCAGGTTTCACTTGAAAAAGTAGAAGAACTGACCGGATTGAATCTAACGTCAATCAAACCGTTCGATCCGCTGAAAGGGCAGCTGGAAAGCGTACCGCGTGAAATCCTGTCAGAAACAGATCTGTTATTCTGAACATAAGGACGTTTGGGTCTTGTTTGTATGGGCTTCAGCGCGTAAAGCAAGACCTAAATACATTACTACAATTACCAAGTGACAGAATAGCAAATCTGCTAGCCGAATATATTTGCAAAATGTTATATTGCATATTTGATAAAGTCAAAAAAGTTAAAAGATCACATACACAAACTGGCTGGTGTCTTGCTTATCTTTAGTCGAATTAAGACAGGTAGGTACACTTCATGAAAACACAGGTATCTATCCGGGTAGAGTGTAACAAAGCAACTGACAAAGTCTACACGTACAGACATTAATCAACTGTTTCAACGGCTTGCGTTGGTTACAGGTAGCTGGGTGCAGAAGTAACGTAGTACGTACGCGGAGCGTTGCTGATTTCGACTTTATATAATTTACCGCGGGTCTGTTTGCGCCAGTTACTGCCCATGTATCAACGGCAATATCTATTCTAACCCAAATACAAAAATACTTTATGGGATTTAACTTAGTATCTATTGTGAACCGTAGTCAATATTACTAATTTGTCTTATTGGACAGCTTGTTTTCGGAATTAGTATAATTGCTATTGAATTACTAAGAAACAAATAAATGCTCAATTATGCCGTCTATTGAATTAACAGCTCTTTATGAATGGGTGAGAAATCATTTGAATAAAAACATTTACTTAGGATATACTATTCATAAAATTAACGGTCAGGAGGCAAATAAAGTGCTGATATTATTAAAGTTATCAGATTCAAGGCATCCTGATGCAGAGCTTGAAGCAATATGGTTACCTAATAAAGAGCGATACTTTATTCAGTTCACTTTATTAAGAAGTTCTGCAAGGTTACCGGAACCTCAATCAAGTGTAACTTTTTTTAACCACCAAGAAGAGATAATTAATTGGTTACAGACGGGGAATATGAGTAAGCTTTGAATTCAGTATCGATTAGGTAGTTATACGCCGAGATTTATGGCAATATCATCAGCAAGTGAATACATACTATACTTCAGCAACCACTAACTTTGTGGCAACCTGAAAAAGATTTTTACAGCTGGTTGAAAAAATCAACAGCTGTAAAAATTTTCCAATTTATAATGTAAAATTTTTACAGTAAGCTATCTGGCCTGAAATCAGCTTAAAAAAAGCAGTAAACTCTTATGAAGCAGCCTTATACGGCTTGGTGTATTGATGAGCCGCTGGTGTCTGATCTGAGATTGTTACCCTGACCTTCTGCTTACGAAGAGCAAGTCACAGGCAGCATGAGCGGCCATGCCAGCTCATACACTTTTGCTGCGGAAAACGGGGCTTAAGTCGTTTTTTAAGTTGTAAAATACTGGTAATGAGTTAAGTAAATGTATTTTACTCGCTTAGTTGCTATAGGCTTGTGAAGAGGTTTAGCGTTGAAGCAGAAAAACTGTATTTTTAAATCAGGGAATGGGCCGGAATTTGCCACAAAATATACTGCCACAAAGGGTTCTGAGTCGACATTTTAAGTCTAACTAACTGATTAATAACTGGTTATTTTGGCCCATGTGTCGAGTCCGGCTCCCGGTACAAATGTGGCCCAAATCGAAAGATTTGGGCTTTTTTTGTGGCAAATAAGAAATGAGCACCACCTTAATTTAAACGGACCTGTCGGATTCTGCAAAAAGCAAATAGCTGCACAGTCAGGAAATCATCTTATGTTATCAGGTAGTCAATAATGAGTTTAGCCGGGGCGTAGTCAGGCTGACAAATATTACCAAAATATTATATTTCATGTAAAATAAAGTCAAAAAACGATAACAGATCACGTACGTAAACTGGCCGGTGTCCTGCTTACCTTTAGTGGAATTAACCCAGGTACACTTCATGAAAACACCGGTATCCATCGGGATTGAGCAGGAGTTTTTTGTAACGAAGCAACAGACGGTGCCCACCCGTGCTGACATTGATCAGCTGTTTCAACGGCTTGCGTTGGTTACGGGAGGCAGGGTGAAAAAGGAGCGTAGTGCGTGTGCCGGGGCGTTGCTGATTCCGACCGCAACCGGCCTGCTGAGTATCAAAACCGATGGCTATACGCACGTGCTGGAAATCGCCTTTCCTCCGTTTAATGATTTTGCTGATTTCCAGAGCCAATACCGGTTTATCTGGCGGATCCTTTCCAGTGTGCTCAACCAGTCGGGCTTCCCGGTGATTCCGGCTGGTTTGTACCCCTTTAAACAGGAGGCATTTATTCCGTATCCGTCTTCAGCAGAAAGCCTGAGCCGGCAGTTTTTACTGGCAGACCGGCTGCTTCCCGATAAGGAGTTTGCCAGCGCGGGATTGTCAACGCTGATGAGTTCAACGCACGTCCATTTCGGGGTTAATCCGGATGAGCGCTACCAATGGCTTCAGGGGCTGTATGGGTACGAATACCTGATTCCGTGGCTTTTTAGCTCCAGCAGCACTACGACGCCTGACAAACAGCCCATACATTGTATCAGGCCATTGATATACCGGGACAGCTTCGACGATGACTACCTCGCGGTGGCTTACCCGGAAAACATACCGGCATCGAAAGAGGAATACGACCGCATGCTGCACCAGACAGCTGGTTTTATCCGGGATTATACCTTTATCGCCCCGCATAAGCTTGGGACGCTTGAATTCAGAACGGCTTGTGCACAGGCAAATTTTACCTCGGTTCTTCAGTTAGTCATGTTGAGGGTTTTAGTCCGGGAAGCTGTAATGCGTGGCTTCCGGAGTCATGTACCGGCACAGAAAGCCCATTTTTATCAGGTTTGTCAGTATGGTGAGCGTGGGCTGTCGCCGCTAGCGTATGACGATCTGAATGATCTGATGCGTATACTGTCTGCGTTACCGAAGGGCTATTCGCGCCAGTTACAACCCCTGTTGGCCTGGGCAAAATACCGCTGTGAAGAAGCACAGCACCGGCACAAAACCGGCAGGCTGGCGCAGACTCCCGAAAATTTAACAATTTAACAACGCTGTCCAGCGACCGTACTGACACAGGCTACTTATTTTTGACATTCCCTGATGCGGTATACGCTTGATTAACAGCATCGGGGGCTTTGTTCACTCAGCCGTTTTGTACGCTATGTTTATCGTTAAAGGACGAGTCAAGTCCTTTTTTTTGTTTTCAGGCATGTGCATAACCATCACCATGCTGGTGCTTGACTGTGCATTTGCCCAATCGGTGACTGATCCGGAACCCAAACGACCGGCAAATCCGGATTCCCTGTACCGGGTCCTGAAAAACGGTCTGGATCTGGCTATTCAGCAAGGGAACGCAGGTGCCGAAGGCGATTACCTGCATCAACTGGGCACGTTCTTCTATCACCAGGGTAATTATGTCCGGGCAACATCGAATCTGTTACAGGCCATCAAGAAATATCCGGCCGATGTCCTGCCTGGCCAGCTGGCCGGTACCCATCACAATCTTGGGGTAGTGTATTTCTACAACCGGCAGCCGGTCCTGGCCCGGCGTCAGTTTGAGCTGGCCCTGCAACTGTATACCCGGGCAAAAGACCCGTCGGGGATTGGCAGGGTATACGGTAGTATCGGGCAGGTATACGAAAAAAAGGGTGATCTGGACAGTGCCCGGATTTTTGAACGGCTGGCACTCCGGCAATACGCAGCGGCAAAGGACAACAAGGGGCTGGCTAAAATCTTTGAAAACATTGGCAGTATTTTCGAAGATCAGGCAATGTATGATTCGGCACGCACGTATTTCAGTCAGGCGCTGATGCTGAATCAGCAGAACGGAGATGTGCTGGCTCAGATTGAAGTTATTGACAATCTGGGTGATATCGCCCGGAAAACCGGAAGGTATCCCGAAGCACTGCGTTATTACCGGCAGGCAAAACAGCTCGCAACCGTCAATCGGGAAAAATACCAGCTGAATAGTATTTACCGTGATCTGGCCAAAACCTACCGGCTCATGCAGCAGCCGGATAGTGTGATCGCTTACCTTGAGCTGAGCCATGACTTATCCGACGAGATCTACACCATCGAAAACAACAGGCAGATTGCGCTGATGCAGACGCTGTATGAGGTAGAGCAGAAAAACAACGAGATTATCCAGCTGAATGCTGCCAAACGGATTGACATGATCCTGCTGCTGGCCGCTGTTCTGGTTATTGTCCTGACGGGCGTCCTGGCTTTTTTATACAGCAGCCGGCAGCGGCTGAAACTGCGCAACCAACAGGCCCTTCACGAACAAAACAACCGCATTTTTGAGGCCAGGCACGAACTGGTACAGGCCGAATTAAAGAACAGACAACTAGAGGAAGAAAGTCTGAAAAAGCAGCTGGAACTGAAAAGCCAGAGTTTGTCAACCTACACGCTGCACCTGATACAGAAAAATCAAATGCTCGATGAACTGAAAAATGAACTGACAATGCTGGTCAGGGATGAAAAACGGGACCAGAAAAAGCAGCTGCGGCAGGTTATCCAGAAGATCAACCTGAGTTTTAGTCAGGATGACTACTGGGAGGAGTTCCGGACGGTGTTTGATCAGGTGCATCAGGAGTTCGTGGCGCGCATCACGCAGGCTTTTCCTAACCTGACCGCCTATGACCTGCGGGTTATTGCCCTTCTGAAAATGAACATCAACTCGGCCGACATGGCTACGCTGCTGGGTATTACGCCGGATAGCCTGCGGGTGGCACGCTACCGGCTCCGGAAAAAAATAAACCTGAAAGAGGGCGATTCATTAACGGCATTCATTCGTGACTTTGAATGAGGTAACGTTGGGGTCATGTTTAGGTAACAATTTGTTTATGTACATAATGACTGAGATCAAGTGTTTGTAATTCAGTGAATTAGTGTGGTGTTTAGAGGCGATGTTGCCCTGGTGCTTATGGCCCGGGCCGGTATGTTGCCATGATGTTAACGCCTGAAAATTGGACCGGAGCGGTGAATGAACAGACCTTTGGGGCATCAACCGGAACCGGATAGCGAAAGCCTGACGGACCGGTAGTGCTACCAAATCCGTGTGTACATGAACCAGTTTTACCTCCTTTTGTTTGCCTTGCTCAGCGCAGCCGGTTTGCGCGCTGAAACCATAAAAGGCCGTGTGGTTGAAGCCGGAACCGGTCAGCCGGTGATCGGGGCGCACATCCTGCTGGCAGGTACAAACCGCCATGAAGTGTCGGGTCTCGACGGCTCGTTTGTATTCAGAAATCTGACTGCGGGCAGCTACTCCGTCAGCGTTAGTTATGTCTCCTACAAAACCGTTGTCCGCAACGTAAGCCTTTCCGGGACCAATCAACCGACGGTCGAAATTGCGCTTGAAAACGACGAAGCACAGACACTGTCCGAAATTACGGTGACGACTAAACGGGAGGGAGCAAGCGATAATACGGCCCGCTATCTGGAGCAATCGGCCAATCAGGTGATAAATATTGTGTCGGGAAAAACCATTCAGCTGTCACCCGACCTGACGGTAGCCAATGTCATTCAGCGGGTGTCGGGCATCAGCATTGAACGGAATTCAAACGGCGACGGGCAGTATGCCATCCTGCGCGGCATGGACAAACGGTATAATTATACCCTGGTCAACGGAGTCAAAATTCCGAGTCCCGATAACCGGTACCGCTACGTGCCGCTTGACATTTTCCCTGCCGAACTGCTCGACCGGCTGGAAGTATACAAGGCCCTGACGCCGTCGATGGAAGGCGATGCGGTTGGCGGCGCCGTAAACATGGTGATGAAAGATGCACCGAATCAGCTGCTGGCTACGGCAAATCTGGCAACGGGCTACAGTGAACTGTTCGTTAACCAGCCGTTTCTGAGTTATCCGTATCAAAAGGTGAATGCACAGTCGCCGTACGAGCGGTTTGGCAATACATATGCAGCCAAAGCGGCTGATTTTCCGAACTACACCTCAACCTATTCGTCGGGGCGTCCGGCACCGAATCTGGTAGGAGGCTTTTCCCTTGGCAACCGGTTCCTGAACAAGCGCCTGGGTATTTTGGTGGCGGGCAGCGTGCAGAACACCTATCGGGGCAGTAACAGCGTATTTTTCAACGGGGATGTGGTCGATACCCTGAAAAGCATCACCCTGACCTCGCAGGCCGAACGGACGTACTCGGAACAGCAGAAACGCTATGGGCTGCACGCAAAAGTGGATTTTAAAGCCAGCAGCCGTCATAAATTCCAGTGGTATAACGCGTATATGTCGCTGACCAACGTGCAGATACGCGACACCAAATCAACGAGTCTGGGCATCGGCGGGTATGATCCCGTGGCGGGCAATGCAGGCATCTCGTTTTCAACCCGTTCGCGGCTGACCCGTCAGCAGATTTTCAACAGCACCTTGCAGGGGGATCATAAACTGACCGACCGGCTGTCGGCGCAGTGGTCGGCGGTTTACTCATTTGCCACCAACGCTGTTCCTGAACAAACCTCGGTTTCTGTCCTGGGGCAGCGCCGGAATTTTGTCGAAACAAAGACGTATCCAACGGACGGTTTTCGTCGCTGGGATCACAACTCAGATACCGACCTGGCTGCTTACGGCAACCTGACCTATACTACCCAACTAAATAAATTCAAGGTCGACTGGCAGATCGGTGGCTTATACCGCGACAAGCACCGGACAAACTTTTACAACAACTACCAGCTACGGCCGACGAATCTGTTTGCCCTGTACGGCGTCGATTTTACCGATTATTCGCAGATCAGCTACACCGTTCAGAACCCGCTGGGGGCCGTGGCCACGGCGCTGAGCTACGATGCCAGTGAAAAAATCGGGGCCGGTTATGTCCAGGCAAAGGCCCGGAACGAGGTAATGGAGCTGGTTGGCGGTGTCCGGATGGAGCATACCGATCAGGGCTATACCATGCGGTTTCCGATCGGCGAGGGGCGGCCAACCGGCAAACAGGTCTATACCGATCTGCTGCCAAGCCTGCACCTGAAATATTCGCCGACAGACCGGATTAACTACCGCGCCTCGTACTATCGCTCCATCAACCGGCCGGGCTATTTCGAGATTGTGCCGTACCGGATCGTGAACGAAGAATACCAGGAGCGCGGTAACCCCGACCTGAAACGGGCCGTTGCCGACAACATCGATCTGCGGTTTGAACATTTTCCGCGCCCAATGGAACAGTTCATGGTGGGGGTCTTTTACAAACGGATTCAGAACCCGATTGAGTATACGCTGCAACCGGATGCCATTCGCGGCCAGGATATCTACTATGCGCCGGGCAATTTCGGGAATGCAACAAACTATGGTCTGGAAGTCGATTTTATCAAATACTTCAGCAGGCTCGGCATTAAGGCCAACTACACCTATACCCACTCATCGATTACAACGCCTAAATCAAAGCAAATCCGGAACGAGCGGGGCGATCTGGCGCGGATAACGGTAGACCAAACACGACCGCTGTACGGGCAGTCGGCCCATATCGGCAACCTGACCCTGCTGTTTAAAGACAGTGAAACGGGGTGGGACGGGCAGCTGGCCGCCAACTATACCGGCGACAGGATCAACACTGTGTCGCAGTATGTTAACAACGATCTGTGGCAGAAAGGCTTTGTGCAGATGGACGCTTCGGTTGAAAAGTCGCTGGGCAAAGGGTTCAGCCTCTTCGCCAAGGCTAACAACCTGCTGAATACACCGACTGAAGTTTACCTTAAAAATAGCAGCCCGAGAAACGAAGGGATTCCTGACCAGACCATGTCGGGCAAAACACTCATTCGCCGCGACTACTTCCAGCGGTCCTATATCCTCGGGATGCGGTACAAATTACCTTAAACAAGTCATTATCAATCAACTCAGATTATCTATGAAAAAGTTATTTCTGCTTGCCCTCGGGTGTAGCGCCATGCTGTTTGGCTGTAAAGGCAATGAAGGATCTGATCCGACACCGACACCGGTTGTAAAAGAAGCGGTTGCTGGTGATGTATCCGGCGTATGGGAGAAAAACAGTACCTACAAAATTACGGGCCATATTCAGGTACCGGCCGGTAAATCGCTGACAATTCTGGAAGGTACGAATGTCATTTTCAGTGATTCAACGGTGAAACCGGAGTTTATCATCAGCGGCAACCTGTATGTGATGGGTTCAAAAGCAAATCCGGTGAAATTTACGGTGCCGGATGCCTGGAAAACGACCGCAAACCAGTGGGGTAATCTGTGGGGTGGCCTGATTGCCGCCCCGACCTGCGCCGAATTGCTGATCGATGGCGCTGTGCTGGAATATGGCGGGGCCGTAACGACCGAAACGTCGCCATCGGTAAAAGCCGGTCTGTATAAGGCGGCTGCCGGTAACCACGTACCGGCCGTCAATTATTCGAACACCAGCGGTAAACTGGTGATTGTCAACAGCCGGTTGAATAACCAGAACGAAGATGGTTTCTACATTGAGGGCGGAAAAGTAATCATCGCCAACAATGTGATCTACACACAAGGTATTTCGGGTGGGGATGCCATCAATATCAAGTCTGGCGTAGAGGCGGATGTGGCCTTTAACCTGGTCTACAGTCCGAATACAAACGCTCTCAAACTCTCGAATACAGGTACGCGCACACCGCAGGCCTACGTAATCGGCTATAATAACACCATCGTGAACGCCGGCTGGCGCCGTCCGACGGTAAAAGGCGGTTCGATCTGGGTAGAGATCGGTGTCCGGTCCGAACTATACAACAACCTGCTGGCCAATGACCGGTTCGGCGTAAAGCGCGACCCGAAAAATCCGGAAGACAGCCGCTCGAAGATGAGCAATAACCTGTATTATGGCTACACGCAGGACGGGGTAACGGGCTTTCAGACAACGACCGAAATCCTGGCCGGTACGAACGATATCATCAGCAAAACCGTTGGCGATAACGATCCGAAATTTGTAAATTATCCGCTGAGCACCGCTTCGCTGAACGCAGTCTACAATACGGCATGGGATTTCCGCTTACAGGCAGGGTCACCGGCGATTGGCAAGGGAACCACGTCATTTACGCCGCTCTACAGCACAACAGGTATTACGATCGGTGGTAATGTATATAAATCACCGGCACCTTCAACAACGATTGGGGCCTTTGGTACCAACTAAATAAACAGAAGCCGTTCCCCTGCCGGTAGCTTACCGGCAGGGGATTTTTTTTAATCAGATGTTTCGTATGTACAAAGGCATAGTAATGCAGGTAGCCGTTGTGGCTACTCTGGCGGCGGGCTATGGTTGCCATCAGCGCCTGCAATCCACAAACGGGCTGACAAAGGCCGGGCAGGAACATAAGCCCGATACCGATGTGGTGATCAAGCCGGTGTTTGTTACGGATTCGGTTGCGCACGATACCGACGATCCGGCCGTATGGATCAATCCGGCTGACCCCGCCCAAAGCCTGATCATCGGCACCGACAAAGAGCAGGATGGCGGGCTGTATGTGTTTGACTTACAGGGGAAAATACAGCCCGATAAAGTGGTGAAAGGCCTGAAACGCCCTGATAATGTAGACGTAGAATACGGGCTGGTGCTGAACGGAAAACCGGTTGATATTGCCGTCACGACCGAGCGGTATACCCACAAGCTCCGGATCTATGCCCTGCCCGGCATGACACCCGTTGACGGGGGCGGGCTGGATATGTTTGTCGGCGAAACGGGCGTCGATTACCGTGATCTGATGGGCATTGCGCTTTATAAAAACAAAGCCGGTCAGCTGTATGCGATGGTTGGCCGGAAAAACGGCCCGACCGACGGCAGCTATATCTGGCAATATGCCCTGACAGATGACGGTCACGGGCAGGTCAAGGCAACACTCATCCGTAAGTTCGGCAACTACAGCGGCAAAAAAGAAATCGAGGCGATTGCCGTAGATGACGAAGCCGGATATGTCTATTACTCAGACGAAGGCGTTGGGGTCCGGCAGTATTTTGCCGATCCGGACAAAGGGAATGACGAACTGGCGTTGTTTGCCACCGAAGGGTTCACGCAGGATCACGAAGGTATTTCGATTTACCGGAAAGATGCTGAAACCGGCTACATTCTGGTGTCTGATCAGGGCGCAAACCGGTTTCATATTTTTACCAGGGAGGGTACGGCCGGCAATCCGTATCAGCATAAACTGGTGAAGGTCGTGACGGTGAGCGCGCAGCAGAGCGATGGTTCCGAAACGATTTCCGTACCGCTGAACAAAACCTTCCGGCATGGCTTGTTTATTGCCATGAGCGATGACCGGACGTTCCATCTGTATCGGTTAGAGGATATTCTGGGCCTGTCGGCGATCCGGTCGAAATAGCAGCGTCCGCCAAATAAAGAAGCCCGGCTGTTTACCCTAAACAGCCGGGCTTTTCCGGTTTATACGGATAGCATTAACGAAGCGGCGCTTTCAGCGTCACGAAATACACGCGGTTGAGGTCTACTTTGCCGGTGGCAGGCAGAATTTTCGTGGTAAACCCGTTCTGTCCGTTATCGACTACACCAAAGTCATCGTCATTCGAAATCGCCAGGCGGTTCCGGCCGATTAAGGCAATACCCTCGGCTTTGTCGTGCGGGTAAACCGGTGAAATCTCGGTCAGCAGGTCAAATACCAGTGTCTTGGCGACCGGCGTAATACCGGCGTTTTTCAGGCCTGTTTCGTCTTTCAGCTGTTCCACGGTCTGGCCATTGAACAGCTTCCCGTTGGGGCCGTTGGCCGGATCCGAGATTTCGGTAGCGTTTGCCAGATCAAACTTGTACACGCGCTTAAAGGTGGCTGGTGTTGTCGGGTGACCGCCGTAGTTACCGTCGCGCTCCAGGGCGAGGAAGGTTGTATTGGTAATGGCTGCAATTTCGCTGCAACCGGTCAGGCTGGCGTTCTCCATCAGGTAAACATACTGCTTCGTTGCGCCGGTCGCAATATCAAACGTCAGGATGCGGATCACGCGGGAACCGGAAACAGCAGCCGAGGTCGGATTGTACATCGGGGACTGCATCAGGCCAACCAGTGTTTTGCCGTCAGGGGTAATAGTCAGGCCTTCCATACCCCGGTTCGGGCGGCGGGTAGCAAACACTTTCGGAATGGTCCGGCCGCCGGTACCGGTGCCGAACGGGTTGATGCGTTCAATGGTTTTGCCGGTTGCATCAAAATGGACGATGTGCGGGCCGTATTCGTCGCTAACCCAGAACGTGCCGTCCGACAGGTAAACCAGCCCTTCCGAGTCGAGCCCGTCCGGATGCGGGGCGATGGTCTGTCCGTTAAAGTCGAGGGCAATTTCGCCGGTATTTCCCTGACCGGCCGGATTCGGTAAGCCGTTGAGCAGCTGCCCGCTGGCGTTTTTCAGCAGGATAACGTTTTCCAGCACCAGCTGATCCCCGACAATCCGGAACTTGCCGATTTGGGGAGTAAAGTCAGTTTTACCGAAGATAATTGAGTTGGCCTGTACGCCGGCTGCATTCGGGCCTCGGTCGGTCAGCATGTAAAAGACCGACGGGTCACGCCAGTCTGAAGCAATGGAGGAGCCATACCCGCCATTGTACAGCACCGTTCCGTTAGGTGCCGTGCTTAAAATTTTAGGGTTTGCGGCTTCGGCAAAGGCCGGATAGATAAAGCGGTCAAGCTGATCGAGTTCGTCCTGGCAGGCCGATACAACCATGCCGCAGCCCAACAGCCCGAGTGCAATCCGGTTCAGTGAAGGTAACGTTGCTTTCATATAGCTTCTGTAGCGATTAAACCACAAAACTAGCGGCGCAATATTACCTCTGCGTTAGATAAAATGCCTGTATATTAATGAATTGTAAATTTATGAATCATTCAGGAAACATTGTTGCACAGGTATAGTGGCTGATATAGTTTTAGGGGTTATGCATAAACCTTATTTAAGTAGCCTGCTACTGTGCAGCCTGTTAACCGTGAGTGAGTTGCGGGCTCAGGCCGTCAACCTGTGGGAAACCAGTGCATCGGTACAGTTGTCAGCCCCGACCGGGCAGACACTGCCCTTCTGGCTGCGCGCCAATCAGTCGGGGACTGTTCCGGGGCAGGCACCGGCAGCCTGGTTGCAGGCAGGATTGAAAAAAGCATATGTGCAGCGGGATTCAGCCCGGCGGCCACGGATTAACTGGACCTTTGCCGTTCAGGGAAACGGGGTTTTGGTGAAAACCGGTGATGGCACCTTACAACAGCGGCTACAACTGACATCGGCATTTGCCGGGCTGCGGTTTGGTAAGCTGGAGCTGTGGGCCGGTCGCCGTCCGCAGGTGGTTGGCCTGGTAGATACGCTACTGTCTTCGGGTTCGTATGCGGTCTCGCTGAATGCACTACCAATTCCGCAGGTGCAGCTCTGTTTGCCGGACTATGTACCGGTCGGCTGGCTGAATGACCGGCTGGCCGTCAAGGCAGCGTATGCACACGGCTGGTTTAACGTCCCCTACATACAGGAGTCGAAACTACACTACAAATCGGTTTATGTCCGGTTCGGAAAGCCGGCTTCCCGGCTACAGGTGCAGGCAGGGATCAACCACCAGGTACAATGGGGGGGCTCGGCCGGGTATTTAACCGGTTCGCCGCTGGCTGTAAATGGCCGCCTGACCTCTAATTTCGGAGATTACTGGCGGAGTGTGGTCCTGAGCCTGATTCCCCGTGACCTGGGCAACCCGCGTTATACCAGTTTCGATGCTGCCAACCGCATTGGAAATCACCTCGGTACTGTTGATGTCGGGCTGATTTTAAGACGTCCCCTGGCTAACTGGTTTGTCTATCACCAGCATCCTTTTGACGATGCCAGCGGCTTGAGCGGCCGCAATATTCCGGACGGGTTGTATGGTGTTCGCTGGCAGAACGGGCGGTCATCAGCTGCCGGCAAAGCAGTCTGGCAGTGGAGGCGCATCGTTGGCGAGGTGCTTAGTACCAAAAGTCAGTCGGGGCCTTACTTCTCGCGGCCGGGACGATCCTACAAGGGTGCCGATAATTACTACAATCACTCCCAGTACATCGAAGGGTGGTCGTATCTGGGGCAAAGCCTTGGAACGCCGTTGATCATCCCTCGCTATGACCTAACCGCTGCGGCGCAGCAGAGCGACCTGTTTTTTTCGGATAACCGCCTGATTGCCGGCTATCTGGCCATTGAGGCGTTGTTCCGTCAGCGGATTACGGTTAGCGGTAGAGTTTCGTACAGCAGCCATGCCGGGTCGTATGTGAGCCCTTATCCAAAGCCTGTCCGGCAGTTTTCGGCAGCCATTCAGGTAGTGATGCCGGTTACACAGGCAAACCGCAATCAGGTATATATAGCTGTGGCAACGGATCAGGGTAACCTGCTGGCGCGAAGTACCGGGGCGATCATTGGTTTTCAGACACGACTCCCGGGCCGGACGCGACTGTGAAAGGCCGTAAAAAGATTTCCGGATAGCCTTAAGTTATAGTGCGCCCCCTTTTTAGGACCACTTGTTAAATTGGATAACGGGCTTAATTT
>NZ_CAMFHL010000176.1 GCF_945952095.1 uncultured Arsenicibacter sp.
CCGCGATTCCTCCCCGCCGTGAACGAACGGGGTTTCTTCGCGGGGTTCTCATGAAAAAATTAATTACGTCTCTGTTACTGGTCATGACCCTGTCGGTGGCCCATGCCCAACAGTCGCCGGTTAAACGGATGAACCCGACCAACTGGTGGGTCGGCATGAAATCACCGGAATTGCAGGTGCTGTTTTACGGCGATAAACTCGCCACCCACACCCTGACGCTAAAGCCCTACAAAGGGGTGGTACTGAAGAAGGTACACAAGGTCGAAAACCCGAATTACCTTTTCGCCGATCTGGAGATCAGGCCGGATGCCAGAGCCGGAAAACTGGAGTTTGTATTCACCAGCGGCAAATCGACCGTTACCCAGACCTATGAGCTGCGACCCAAAAATCCGTACCAGCCCAAAGGCGTATCGCCGGCCGATTTTGTTTACCTGCTGATGCCTGACCGCTTTGCCAACGGCGATCCGTCGAACGACAAATTTGCCGACATGGCCGATCCGCTTATGGACCGGACCAGCCCGTGGTTGCGGCATGGCGGTGATTTGCAGGGTATTACGAATCGCCTCGACTACTTTACTGATCTGGGGGTGACGGCGTTATGGCTTAATCCCGTCATTGAAAACGACCAGCCGACCACCGATGAAGGCGGTACGAAGCGCAGTGCCTACCACGGGTACGGCTTCACCGATCATTACAGCGTTGACCGGCGGTTTGGCGGTAATGACGCATACAAAACCATGATTGATGAGGCCCACAAACGGGGCCTGAAAGTGATTCAGGATGCGGTGTATAACCACGTCGGCATCAACCACTGGATTCTGAAAGACCTGCCGTTTAAAGCGTGGCTGAATCAGTGGGATACCTTCACCCAGACGTCGTTCAAGGAACCGGCCGTGCTTGACCCGCACGCCTCGGCCTATGATCGCCGGATTATGTCGGATGGCTGGTTTATGCCGTTCCTGCCGGACTTAAATCAGAAAAATGAATTCGTCGCGAATTTTCTGATCCAGCACGCGATCTGGACCGTCGCGTACTTTAATATCGATGCCTGGCGGATTGATACCTACATGTACAACGACATGGCGTTTATGAACCGCTGCAACGCCGCCTTGCTTACCGAGTACCCGAACATGCTGCTCTTCGGCGAGTCACTGGCGACGACTGTAGCCAATCAGGCGGCCTTTGTACGGAACAATATCACAGGCCTGCCGTTTGCCTGCAACCTGCCGTCGACGCTGGACAATCAGTTTTTTGTGGCGGTGAAAGATGCCCTGAACCAGAAATACGGCTGGAGTGACGGCGTGAACCGGTTGTATAACCTGCTGGTGCAGGATTACCTCTACAAACGCCCGGACTTGCTGGTTACGTACCTCGATAACCACGATGAACACCGCTTTCTGTCAGTCATCGGCGAAGACATTGATAAGTATAAAATGGGCCTGGCCTGGCTGATGACTATCCGCGGTATTCCGCAGATTTATTATGGTACCGAGCTGGGCGTGAAGAACTTTAAAGACCCGACCGACGCCGAAGTGCGCAAGGATTTTGTGGGTGGCTGGAAAGAAGATAAGGAAAACAAATTCCTGAAAAGCGGCCGGAACCAGCGCGAAAACGAGCTGTATGACTTTATGAAAACCCTGGCGCAGTACCGGAAAACATCGCCGGCCCTGACGCAGGGTAAGTTCATGCAGTTTATGCCTTACGACGATGGCATGTACGTGTATTTCCGGTACACCGATACCAGCAAGGTCATGGTTGTCTCGAATACCGGCGAGAAGGAAAAAGGGCTTAACCTGAAACGTTTTGCCGAGCAGCTGAAAGGCGCAACAACTGCCCTTGATGTAATGACTGGTCAGCGGATATCGCTGGATAAGCTGATAATCGGGCCGAAGAAGTTTTTCGTGCTGGAAATTACCCCGTAGAGACGCAATATTTTGCGTCTCCTTTGCACAGTAAAAAAAGAGCTGCAGTACGTTGTGCTGCAGCTCTTTTGCGTAGGAAAAAACGCAGGGATGTAAAAAAGGGACGCAGGGATGTAAAAAAAGGGGCGCAGGGATGTAAAAAAAGGGGCGCAGGGATGTAAAAAAAGAGACGCAAAATGTTGCGTCTCTACGTGTTTTATCTGGAAACATACAGATACGCAAATCGTCGCGGTTGACGGAGCGAGATGCGGATCGTTAACGTTTTCCGGCACCAGATGACCAGCTGCGAGCGCTCACTTGGTGACAGATAGGCTATTAGTTTACGTAGTTCTTTAAGAACCAGCCGTTTGTCGAAACGGACTTTGTCAAGAATCATTTTTGTATAATCTAACCAGGTCATAAGGGTACATAACATGAGTGTTATATGAATAACGACTATATGCAGCAAAGTTGCATGCGAATCAGATTATAAAATGATTAGAATTACATAACCGGCTCTTTCGCGGCCTGAACGGTATGCGTGTGCCGGTAAAAAATCCGGTAAATAATCGGGAAAACCAGCAGTGTCAGGACCGTGGCCGTGATCAGCCCGCCGATGACAACGATGGCCAGCGGCTTCTGCGTTTCGGAGCCGATGCCCGTTGAAATAGCCGCCGGCAGCAGCCCGATGGCCGCCATCAGAGCCGTCATCACTACCGGCCGGATGCGGCTCTGCACCCCCCGCCGGATGGCTTCATCGAGCGGCATACGCTCTTTCCGGTTCTGGTTGAAGACCGATACCAGAATTACCCCGTTCTGCACACAAATCCCGAAGAGGGCAATAAAGCCGACCCCCGCCGAAATCCCGAAGTTCATGCCGGTGGTATGCAGCGCCAGAATGCCGCCCATGAGCGCAAACGGTACGTTCAGCAGCACAAGGCCCGCATCTTTGACATTGCCGAACATGATGAACAGCAGCACAAAAATCCCCGCCAGACTGATTGGTACGACCTGACCCAGCCGCTTCGTGGCGCGTACCTGGTTTTCGAACTCGCCGACCCACTCAATGGTGTATTCTTTCGGCAGCTGAATTTTCTCGCGTACCCGTTGCTGGGCTTCGGCAATGGTGCTGCCCAGGTCACGGCCACGCACCGAGAATTTAACCCCGATAAACCGTTTGTTGAGGTCGCGGTAAATAAAGGCCGGTCCGGTAATCTTGCGGATAGTAGCAATTTCACTCAGCGGAATCTTGTTGCCGTGCAGCGTCGGCACCATCAGCCGCATGATATCGTCCTCGGTTTTGCGATACTCTTCGGCATAGCGCAGCCGGATGTCGAACCGCCGTTCGCCTTCGTACAGAATCGAGGCTGTTTTGCCGCCAATCGCCATTTCGATCACTGCCTGAGCATCGGCGGTCGTAACGCCGTAGAGCGCCATTTTGTGATCATGGAACAGCACACTCATTTCGGGTTGTCCCACATTCCGGATGATCCCCAGATCGCGGATACCATTGACCGACTGAACGGCTTCCATTACCTGCTTTGAGTATTTCTCCAGCTGATAGATGTCGGGCCCGAAGATTTTAATCCCGTTATTGGCCTTATAACCCGCCACTGCTTCGGCCACGTTGTCGATAATCGGCTGGGAATAGTTGTACAGAATGCCCGAATAGTTTTTCAGCTTCCGGTCCATTTCATCGGTCAGCTGATCGACGGTAATTTTACGCTTCCACTCTGATTTAGGCAGCAGATCCACCTGAAACTGGCAGAAGTAAAAACCGTTGGGGTCGGTACCGTCGTTGGAGCGGCCCACCTGTGAGAGTACCTGTTTAACTTCCGGAAACGTCTGCAGATCCTCGCGGATGGTGCGGGCCATGTCCACGCTTTTCGGCAGTGACATGCTCATCGGTAGCTCGGCTGTTACCCAGAGTGCGCCCTCATTGAGCTGCGGCAGAAACTCCGTGCCCAGAAATGTCGACGACATAAAGGTGATGCCCAGTGCAATCGTGGCTGCAAAGAGGCTGATTTTCCGGTTTTTAAACGTCCAGTTGAATCCGCCAGAAACCGATTTCTGAAAGAAATTGACGACCGGGTTGTTGCGTTCGCGGACGTTTTTCTTCAACAGAATCGAGCAAAGGACCGGAACCAGCGTCAGCGTAAAGAGCAAAGCACCCATCAGGGCAAAACCCAGTGTCCAGGCCAGCGGACTAAACATTTTACCCTCCACTTTCTGGAACGAGAAAATCGGCAGCAGGGCGGTGATAATGATCAGTTTGGAGAAGAAAACGGCCTTGCCCAGCTCCCCGCCGGTTTTGCGGATCAGCCCCAGCTTTGCCATGTTGTTGAATTTCTTCATGCCGACGCGGTGAGCCAGATGATCGAGCGAGACAAAAATGCCCTCGACCATCACAACGGCCCCGTCGATGATGATCCCGAAATCAATGGCTCCCATCGACAGGAGGTTGGCCGACATACCCCGTAACCGTAAACACATGAACGCAAACAGGAGCGCCAGCGGAATAATAATCGACACAATGAGCGTAGTCCGCCAGTCGGCCATGAACAGGAATACGATGACCGTTACCAGAATGATGCCTTCCGTCAGGTTGTGCAGCACGGTTTGCGTACAGAACTGGATCAGGTTATCGCGGTCATAAAACGTTTCCATTTTAACATCCGACGGCAGCACCTTCTCGTTCAGTTCGGTAATTTTTTCCTTTACCCGTGTCAGTACCTCGCTCGGGTTTTCGCCTTTGCGCATCACAATGATCCCTTCGACCATATCATCCTGTTTGCCGAGGCCGACCTGTCCGACGCGGGGCAGGCTTGATTCGGCTACGTCTGCCACGTTGCGGACCAGTACGGGGTTGCCGTTGAGCTCTTCGATGATGATGTTGCCGATGTCTTCGGTGGAGGTCAGCAGCCCGACCCCGCGCACGACGTACGCCTGTCCGTTGCGCTCGATGACGTCACCGCCGACGTTGATGTTGCTGCGGGTAACGGCCTGATAGACTTCCAGCGGGGTCAGGTCGTATTTTGTCAGCTGTGTCGGATTGACCCGTACCTCGTAAATCTTATCCTGCCCGCCGAAGGCCACAATATCAGCTACGCCGGGAACCGCCCGCAGCTGCCGGTCGATGACCCAGTTCTGGAGCGTCAGCAGGTCACGGCTGTTCAGGTGGCTGCTTTTGAGGGTATAGCGGTAGATTTCGCCGGTAGGCCCGTAGGGAGGCTGCACATCGGGGTCGGCCCCTTCGGGCAGCGACACCGTCCGGAGCTGGTTATTTACCTGCTGCCGGGCAAAGAAATCTTCGACATCGTCCTCAAAAATAATTTTGATCACCGACAAACCGAACATGGTTGTTGACCGGACGTTGGTTTTCCGCTGCACCGAGTTCATGGCTACCTCAATCGGGACCGTCACAAACCGTTCGACCTCCTCGGCACTCCGGCCGTTCCATTTCGTAACGATGATAATCTGGGTGTTTGTCACGTCCGGGAAGGCTTCCAGCGGCGTATTCAGGTAGCTGAACACCCCGGCAATGATAAGCCCCGCCGTGACAAAAAAGACAAAGAACCGGTTCTTCAACGAAAAACCGACGATGGATTTTATGAGTTTATTCATGTGTGTAAAGAGTGAAAGGGCGAAAGAGTGAAAGAGCGGACTGTCGCTGTAGTAAAAGAGGCCGTTATCCGGAGACTGCCTTAATAAACCATAGGGCAGCTTCCGGACAGGAACGACAAATTTCGCTCTTTCACCGCGCGGCGGCCGCTCTTTCGCTCTTTAATTGCCAAGTGCGTTATACACCAGAAGCTGGTTGCGGGAGATGACGCGGTCGCCGGGTTCGATGCCGGAGCGTATATACGTAATGTCGCCCAGCGCCTTATGGATCGTCACTTCGCGGGGCTGGATGTTGGCGCGGTCCTTAAACACCAGTACGTAATGTTTCGACTGGTCGAAGATGACCGCTTCCGACGGGACGGTCGCCATTTTCTGACCTTCGTCGAAGTATAGTTTAACCGTGGCGTGCATTTCCGGCTTCAGCTTCATAGCCTGATTCTGCAACCGGATCCTGACCGTCATGGCTTTGGTATTCGGGTCGAGGACGCTGAAAATCTTGTCGACATGGCCATGAAAAAGCTGGTCGGGGTAGCTGAGCGTCTGAATTGCGGCCGACATACCCAGCTTAACCCGACCAATATCGCTTTCGTTTACATTGGCCTGCACCCATACGTCGCTTATCTGCCCGATGGTGAACAGGTTATCCGCGTTGTCGGAACGCAGCTGCATGTTCCGGTTCACGTTCTTTTCAATCACGAAGCCGTCGATCGGCGCCTTAACGGTGTAGGTCGATGACTGGCCGAGGCCATAAATCCGGAAAACTTCTTTTACGCGGTTGAGTTCGGCCTGTGCCTTTTCCACTTCCTTCTGGGCGGCTACCACTTCGCGCTGAGCTGTCAGCTTGCTTTCGAATAGGTCTTCGGCGACCCGCTGGTTTTTCTGGGCCAGCAGCAGGTCCGATTGAGCCTGTATCATCTGGCGTTCAAAATCAGCCACTTCGCCCGACCGGATCAGGGCCAGTTTCTGTCCCTTGCGGACATAGTCGCCCAGTTCAACACCCACTTCTTCCACAACCCCGCCCACCAGCGGGAATACCTTAATGACCTTGTTTTCGTCGGCCGCGACCTTGCCCACCAGCGTGAGTTCAGAGCGGACCGGTTCCAGCACCACACTGTCGACTTTAATCCGGTGCATCATGGTGTCGGAGAGCATAAATGCCTTTGCCTCTTCCGTTTCATTCGGTGTATGGCAGGAGGCGGCCAGTACCGCCAGAGCGGAGAGCAGGCCATAGATCAGTGTGTTTTTCATAGTGTTTTTGTCTGTAATGTGTTTACCCCACCCCGACCCCTCCCCTCAATTGAGGGGAGGGGCTTATGCCTGGTGGCTTTCAGTGCTCCCCTCCCCTGATTTCAGGCCGGGCCGACGATTCGGGAGGGGCAGGGGTGGGGTTACGTTTACCGGCTGAATAAATCCTGCCCGACGGCATAGGTTAATGCCTCATACGCCCCGATCCGGTCGGCCTTCAGGCGGTTAAGTTCACGAATACTTTCGTTATAGGTTTCGATGAGGTCGACAAACTCCAGCAGCGAAATATTGCCTTTGCCGAAATTGGTCATAATGCCTTGATTCAGTTGTTCAAACTGATCCGTAAAACGTCCTTCCACCGACTGTACCATGCGTTCTACCGTTACGACTTTGTCGTAGGCCGTGCTGACTTCATTCGCGATCTGGAGCTGCTTCTGCTTTTCGTACTGCTGCTGGTAGCTGATCTGGCTGCGTGCCGATTTGATAGCTCCCTGATTCTTGTTAAACACCGGCAGATCAATGGCTAACCCGACACCGACATAGTGCGGAATGTAGCTGCCCGCCTGATCATAGGTGCCCGCCAGTTTCACATCGGGTCTGGCCAGGGCTTTCTGCAGGTTGTAATTGAGTTCCGCCTGTTTTGTCAGCGACTGCATGGCTTTCAGGTCAGAACGCTGCCGCAGAGCGGTATCCCGCAGGCTGTCGGCCGACAGACCGTTGATGCTGTAGCCGAGCAAACCCGCTTCATTCACAATCGGTACTACCGGAAATTCGGTGCCCAGTAAGGTTCGCAGCGATTTCTGGTTTTCGGCGAGCTGGAACAGAATATCGGTCCGGTCGTTGCGCAGCTGAAACAGGAGCGCCTTCAGCCGGAGCAGCTCACGCAGCGATACGTTGTTACGTTCATACTGTTTTTCAAACGCATCCACAGTCTGCTGAATGGTCTGAATCTGCTGGTTGTACCGGTTAATGGTCTGCCGCTGAAAATACGTGTCGTAGAACTGACTCCGGAGCTCGAAACGCAGGCCGCGCAGCAGGTCGGTAAATTCAAATTCGGTAAGCCGGGCGGCTTCCTGCGCCAGCGCAATGCGTTTATTGCGTTTGCCGGCTGTAAACAACAACTGCTCTGCACTGACAATTTTCTGCCCTTGCCGGCCAACGTCAAGGACTTTGGTCCGGGAGGCGCTGTTGAACGCACTCAGCTCAAACGAAATCGTAGGATTTGCCAGCAGGCTGGCCTGAATAACCTCTGCCTGAGCCGCTTCGATCCGGAAACGCTCGGCGAGTAATAAGACATTGGTTCGCAGGAAAAGACTGTCCGCCTGCCGCATGGATAGCCGCAGCGTATCCTGTGCCGAACCGGTCAGTGTAATGAAGAAGCCAATAAGAACAAGAATAAAGCGCATGTTCAGTGAGTAAATACACCACAAAACTGCCTCTTGCACCTTAGATGCCCCTTAAAAGCACTTTAGAAAAAAATTAAATACGTGTTTTACGGACAGTATTACAGGATAAATATGGCTTTTGGACCTTGTTCTCTCAGCCTGCTTACCGCAAAATACTGTCATCAGAATTTCCGGCTCCATGAAAAAGGTCTATTATTGGGTTTTATTAATCAGTTATATGTTGATGTCAACTAACGGAGAAGCGGAATCGGCACCAAAACCCGGCGTGCAGAAAACCGTTTTCGGAACAATGCCTGATGGCCGGGAAGCGTATCTGTTTACACTACGGAATGCCGCCGGCATGGAAGTGCAGGTGACGAACTACGGCGCTTACATTGTCTCATGCACTGCCCCCGATAAGCAGGGCAAGTTTGAAAACGTTACCCTCGGTGTACCGACGTTCGCCGATTACCTGAAGGGCACACCGAATCTGGGACCGGTTGTCGGCCGGTTCGGTAACCGGATTGCCAAAGGGCGCTTCACGCTCGATGGGCAGGAATACAAACTGGCGGTCAACAACGGGGCGAATCACCTGCACGGCGGCATGGTTGGTTTTGATAAAAAACTGTGGTCAGCTACCGAAAAAAACGGCGCCGAACCGGCAGTGACCCTGCACTACACGTCGCCGGACGGGGAGGAGGGCTATCCCGGTAATCTGTCGGTCGATGTGACCTATACCTTACAGAAAGACAACGGATTACGGATTGATTATAAGGCAACAACGGATAAGCCGACGGTACTGAACCTGACCAACCACGCGTATTTCAACCTGTCGGGTATGAAACACGATGCGATGAGTCACGTACTGACTATCAACGCCGATCATTTCCTGCCAACGGACAATACCCAGATCCCGACGGGGGAGCGGCGGCCGGTAGCCGGTACGGTGTTCGATTTCCGGAAACCAACCGTAGTCGGCGAGCGGGTCAACGATACGGCAGAAGAGCAAATCCGGTTTGGAAACGGGTATGATCATTGCTGGGTGTTTGCTGAAAAGCCAACGTCCCTGCGACTCGGTGCAACGCTGTATGAACCCGAAAGCGGCCGCTACATGGAGATGTTTACGACCGAACCGGCCGTGCAGCTGTATACCGGTAACCACCTGAACGGCAAATTCCAGGGCCGCGAAGGTGTGCCGTTTACGCGCCGGTACGGCCTGTGCCTCGAAACCCAGCATTTCCCGGATTCGCCGAATAAGCCGGATTTTCCGGCAACAACGCTGCGGCCGGGTGAAACCTATAAAACAACGACAGTATACCGTTTCTCGGCTAAGTAGCTGATTGCAGGTGCGGAATACTCATGAAAAAAGTACTGCCGTGGTTAAGCCGGCTGCTAACGGTCAGTTTGCCATGATGCAGTTCAACGATGCGGCGGCAGATCGACAACCCCATGCCGAACCCGTCATAACCCAGCGAGTTTGACGCCCGGGTAAACGGACTGAAAATCGTCCCCAGCTCTTCGGGCGGAATGCCGATGCCCTTATCCTGAATGGCTACCTGGCAGTTGGTAGCATTGGTCGAAATACTGACGCGGGTTGTGTGGTCAGCACTGTATTTACACGCATTATCCATCAGATTCAGCAAAACCCGGCGTAACAGGTCGGGTTTTCCTTTTACACTGGTTTCGTCTTCAGAATCGGGCATGTTCTGGAAATCGATATGAATCTGGTAGTCGGGATGAATGTTCAGGAGCTCGTCGCGGGCGTCGAAAATCAGTTCCTCGAGGCGGACGGTAGTGAGGGCGGACGGCTCAAGGTTGTTCTGAATCCGGGCCAGAAACAGCAGGCTGTTGGTGATGTTGATAAGCCGCTCGGTATCTTCCATCAGGTTGCGCATCATCAGTTCATGCTCATCCGGATTGAGTGGTTTCCGCAACCCCAGCTGAATCTCCGATTTAAGAGCGGCCAACGGTGTGCGCAGCTCGTGGGAGGCGTGGGAAACAAAACTCCGCTGCTGTTCAAAAGCCTGTTCGAGGCGGTCGAGGACAACGTTGAAGTTCATGGCCAGCTGGTCGATTTCGTCGCGCTGATTGCCCTCCGGTAGCCGTTGCCGCAAATTATTGGCCGTAATCGTCTGAACCTGCTGGTTAATCACACTGATGGGGTGCAGCGACTGACCGGCGAAGAAGATGCCTAGTCCGACGGTAAGCCCGATGCCGATGACCAGCCCCCAGGCCAGTGTCTTCCGCAGGTTCCGTAGTTTGCTCCGGCCAAACTGATCGACCGCCGATGCCAGCACGACCAGCTTCTGCCCGTTATCGGTATAGAGAATGCCGACCAGCTCGTTTTCATCCGAGAAGGTCTCAATTTCGCCTTCCTGTCGTACCTGTTCGAGCAATGAGGGCTTAAACCGGATCACCTGATCATCGACACTGCTGTAAATCAGCTGATTCCGCTCGTTAAAGATCAGCACCTTTTCGGCAATCAGGGCCGTCATGGTGTTACGGTCAATGATTTTCAGCAGCTTCGTATCGACTTCCTGTACTTCAACCAGAAACCGGACGGTTGTCCGTGCCTTTTTTTTCAGCCGTTCATAGAATTCTTCCCGCCGGTAGGTCGATGAGGTCAGGTAGACAATGAGGGAGAAAAAGAAAAGGATCGACGCTACGATAATCGAAAATTGCAGGGCAATCCGGTTTTTGATCTTCATGGTTTACTCATCCTTTATCATATAGCCCAGCCCCGGACGGGTATGAATCAGTTTTTGGTCAAAGTCCTTGTCTACCTTTTTACGCAGGTAATTGATGTACACCTCGACCACATTGGTGCCCGGATCGAAGTTAAGATTCCAGACCTGCTCGGCAAGGTCCATTTTTGAAATCACACGGCCACGGTTCCGGAGGAGGCATTCGAGCAGGGAAAATTCCTTGGCTGTCAGGTCAATATAACGGTTCTGGCGTTTTACCACCTTCGTCGATACGTTAACAGTCAGGTCGGCAATCCGCAGAACATCATCGCTGTCGGTTTTCCGGAGCAGATCGGCGCGCCGGAGACAAGTGGCTACGCGGGCACTCAATTCCCTGAAATCGAATGGCTTAACAATGTAGTCATCGGCCCCGAGCTGTAAACCCTCGATTTTGTCTTCAACCTCACCCATCGCCGTCAGCATGATGATGGGCATTGCCGGTTTTTCCTGACGCAGGCTGCGGCAGATTTCGAAGCCGTTCAGGCTCGGCAGGTTTATATCGAGCAGTACCAGATCAAAATCCTGCTGGAGGGCTATCTGGCGGCCGTTGGTCCCTTCATAAACAATTTCGGTCTCGTAACCCTCATCCAGAAGGCCCCGGCTGATGTTCTGGGCAATGCGCCGGTCGTCTTCGATGATCAGTATTTTCTTCATATTGGCAGCAAGTTGACAATAGATTAACTCTGAACCATGCGTTTTCGTCTCCGGCTGCCGATTAGAAAAAGCTTAGATTACCCCGTAGTGCGTACCGAAGATTCCCGGACAACCAGTTCGAAATGCAGGACAATGGTATTGGTTGTCTGGATATTAACCAAGCCGTTCAGATGATTTATCAGGCTTTGCGCGGCAATTTCACCCATTTCTTCGCCGGGATAATGGATGGTCGTAAGATTGGGTTCGATGACCTGCGCCACCGGATCGTCATTAAAGCCCACAACGGCAATGTCCTGCGGGATCCGGAATCCTTCCTTTTTGAGGGCCGCCATGCAGCTAACCGCACATAAGTCATTAGTAATGAACAGCCCGTCAGGCTTATTATACATGCTGCTGATTTGCTTTGCCACATCGATACCGGCTTCGCGGCTCATGTCGTTAACAACCAGCAGCGATTCATCATAGGGGAGGTTATGGTCAATCAGGGCGAGTTTATAGCCTTTCAGGCGGTCGGTATACACATTCCGTTTAAGGTTGCCCGTTACATGCATGATCCGTTGGCAGCCCTGCTCAATCAGGTGCGTCGTTGCAGCATAACCGGCCTTTACGTTATCAATCACCACACTTGTGGCTTTGGTATGCGTACTGACGCGGTCGAAAAACAGGAGCGGAATGCCTTTTTTGATGAATACATCCAGGTGGTCAATTTCTTCGGTATCGTAAGCAAGCGAAACCAGCAATCCGTCAACCCGTCCGTTGAACATGGTTTTCGCACTGGCCTTCTCTTTTTTAACCGACTCCTGCGACTGGCTGATAATCAAGTTGTAACCTCGTTCATTGGCTACTTTTTCCATGCCCGACAGTACACTGGAAACAAAATGACTGTTCAGCCGCGGCACAATAACCCCGATGGTGTTGGTACGCTGCCGCCGCAGGTTGCTGGCAAACGCATTGGAGCGGTAACCAAGCTCAGCTGCTTTGGCCGTGATCAGTTCCCTGGTATTGGCGTTGATGGAAGGGTGGTCATTGAGAGCCCTGCTTACGGTTGCCGGTGACAGGTTAAGCAGTTTGGCTATATCGTAAATAGTAACGTCTTTATCCATGAAAATAATCGTCAAAAAGGCCGGGACTGGCTGTATCGTCAAAGCGTTGAATAGTACAGACCGTAAAATCCACATTCGCCTGTCCGGATAACGCCGGTCGGGGTGTACCTATGTAGTCTGCAATCGATTGCAATTTGTACATTACTTTTCAGATTTTCCCAACATGAATGATAAAATTTCTCCTCGAACGCCTGCAAGTCATGGCTGGCGGGCCTTTTTGTTTATCTGCGTGTATATATGGTTTATAAAATTGCGGCTCTCTGCTTAAAAAGTCTGGATAGTTAACCCCGGGGTAAACCATAGTTTTATATTTTATCAGCAAAAAATGGCATAAATTTTTGTGCAATCGGTTGCAAGAATAAATATAATCCCTGAAATTTAGCACCGGAATCAGAGCACACACGCACTGCGCCCGGAATCTGGCCCGAAAACAGGTGATCGGTACGTGTGAGGAACTGGTCTTGAAAAACAAGGTTGAGTGACGACTACCCCCGTCCTGTTCCATGCTGCGTGCAGTCTGGAGATGGACGGGGAGCAGTGTTTTACATGTATTACCGCCGAAAGAAATGAACCGGTATTGAATAAATGCTACGTTAAGATCAGTAGAAATTAACGTTTAATTTGTTCCTATACTGTATTCATTTGATAGGTATTACCATAAGTAAGTTGTTCGACAGCCTCCTGTCACTGACGGGAGTGCTGTTTTGATCGGAAAAAGACCGCTAACACCGGCACAACAACCAACCTGTTTTCTTCAACGACCAACTTTTTCAGCGCCTGCTTCATGTTGTTTCTGTTTCCGGCAGATATTTTTCTATAAATCATTTTTCCGGAATAAACAGGGTGAAATCAATGCCCGGGCCAACGAAACTATTGCACGGAAAAGTACCGGCTTGTTTTGAAAAAATGCATCTTTGCCGTCTGAGTAGGTATCGTAGTCATTAAACCCAACCTTACTATTTATTTGTATGAACCTCGAATTCGGTGTTCTGGATTATGCGATCATTGCAGTTTACTTTCTGATCGTATTTGCGATCGGTTTTTACTTTGCCCGGCAGGAGCGGAGTAGTACCGAATACTTTCTGGCCGGCCGGCACGTAGGCTGGTTTGCCGTAGGGGCGTCGTTGTTTGCCTCGAACATTTCAACTGAACACTTTATCGGATTGTCAGGGACGGGGTATGCCTCGGGTCTCGCAACGGGTAACTTCGAATGGTCGGCCAGTATCTGTCTGCTGATTCTGGGTTGGGTCTTTGTGCCGTTCTACCTGAAATCAGGGGTGTTTACGATGCCGGAGTTCCTCGAACGCCGCTATAACTCGGCCAGCCGCTGGTACCTGAGCTCGGTATCGATTGTTGCCTATATTCTGACCAAAATTTCGGTTCACCTCTTCGCGGCGGGCATCCTGCTGAAAGAGGTAATGGGCTGGGATATTTACACATCATCGATTCTGCTCGTGGTCGTTACGGGGGTTTATACCATTGCCGGCGGCATGAGCGCCGTAATCTACACCGAACTGATCCAGACGTTTATCCTGCTGATCGGGGCCATTGCGCTTACGTGGATCGGCCTCGATAAAGTCGGTGGCTGGGATGAACTGGTGCGCAATGTACCGGCTGAGCATTTCAACATGTTCAAGCCCATGTCGGACCCTGAATTTCCATGGACGGGGGTCATTATAGCGCCCTATATTGTCGGTATCTGGTACTGGTGTACCGATCAGAGCATTGTGCAGCGGGTTCTGGCCGCTAAAAACATTGACCACGCTAAATCGGGTACGGTAATGGCCGGTTTCCTGAAAATCCTGCCGGTATTTATCCTTGTGTTACCGGGTCTGATTGCCTACGCGCTGCACCAGAAGGGCTTGTTGCTGCCCGGTCAGGAACTGAAACCAAACGATGTATATCCGGTGATGGTGAAGTACTTACTGCCAACGGGTTTTCGCGGGCTGGTGGTTGCTTCGCTGCTGGCGGCCCTGATGGCCTCGCTGGCCGCCTGTTTTAACTCGGCGTCTACGCTGATGACCCTCGACGTATACCAGAAATTCCGTCCTCAGGCGTCAGAAAAGCAACTGGTAAACTTCGGTCGGATCTCAACTGTAGTGCTGGTGGCGGTGAGCCTGTTTTGGGTGCCGCTTGTGACGGTACTGTCTGATCAGCTGTACGTATACCTGCAAAGCGTGCAGGGCTATATCAGTCCGCCGATTGCCTGCGTATTCCTGGTGGGTCTGCTGTGGCCGCGCGCCAACGCCAAAGGGGCTACTGTTGTGCTCTGGACCGGCTTTGTGTTGGGTCTGCTCCGGTTTGTACTGGAGGTGGTTCACAAATCCAATCCGTTTACGAACCCGTTTATCAAGACGATGGTCGAGATGAACTTCATGCACTTTGCCATTATCCTGTTCGTGATTTCGGTGTTCCTGCTGATTGTGGTCAGTGTGATGACCGAAAAGCCAACGCAGGAAAAACTGAACGGTCTTACCTTCAAATATGCAGGTAACGTGGACATGAGTGAGGACTATAAAATTGAAAATCCGGCCCGTCGCCGGCAAAACCTGGTAGCATCGATCATTCTGGGTGTGATGCTGCTTGTTCTCTGGATTATTTTCTTCTAGCCTTCAATACGGCGGTCAGGGTGAAAAACGCTGACCGCCTTTTTTTATCCCCTTATGATGCTACAAACCATGCGGTGGTTCGGGCCGAACGATCCCG
>NZ_CAMFHL010000177.1 GCF_945952095.1 uncultured Arsenicibacter sp.
GCTGAACCTTCCTGGAAGTTCAAAACTTCCAGGAAGGTTCAGCCGCCGATCAACTCTTACAAACTCATTTCCCCGCTGAACGGTGTGGCCAGTTGCTGACGGATGCGGTCGAGGCGGGCCTGCTGCTGGCGGCGGGATTCGATCCGGTCATCGTCGCCGGCTTCGGGTTCGTTTTCGCCGAGGACCACCATCAGTTTCGTAATTGCGGCTTCGGTGGTCATGTCGGCCCCGCTGACGACGCCGATCTGCTGGAGCAGCTTACTGGTCTGGTACTGCCCCTGCGTCACCCGCCCGCCTTCACACTGCGACACGTTGAACAGCACAATGCCACGGTCACTGGCGTTTTTCAATGCCTCGAGAAACCAGCTGTAGGTCGGTGCATTACCGGCTCCGAACGTTTCGAGGACCACTCCTTTCAGCCCCGGAATAGTCAGAATCGCCTCCACAACCGGTTGCGTGATACCCGGAAACAGTTTCAGGATCGTCACGTTGGCATCCAGCTGCGTCCGGATGCTGAACGGTCCGGCAACCTCACCCGACATAATAAAAGGGGTGTTGTATTCAATCTGCACACCGGCCAGGGCCAGCCGCGGGTAATTCTCCGAATGAAAGGCATTGAAGTGCACACTCTCCTGCTTCGTAGCCCGGTTGCCGCGCAGCAGCTGCGAATTGAAATAAACGCAGACTTCCGGCACAATCGGTTTGCCGTCACGCTTAGCCGCCGCAATCTCCAGGGCAGTAATGAAGTTTTCACGGGCGTCGCTGCGGGCCACCCCGATCGGCAGCTGCGCACCGGTCAGGATCACCGGCTTGGCCAGATTGACCAGCATAAAACTCAGCGCCGACGCCGTGTAGGCCATCGTATCCGTTCCGTGCAGGATCACAAAGCTGTCGAACTGCCCGTAGTTTTTCTGAATAATCTGCGCCAGTTCAATCCAGTTGGCCGGTTTCATATTCGACGAGTCGATGATGTCGCGCAGGGTAATGAGCGTCATGTCGAAGTCGAGCCGGTGCAGTTCGGGTACCTGATCGAGGACCCGTTCAACGTTAAACGGAATGAGTTGACCGGTTTTCCGTTCGTAGACCATACCCAGCGTACCGCCGGTGTAAATGACCAGAACCGATACGCGGGATGTTGCGGATGAAGTGGACGGGCTGGCCATCGTTTCCGACGTAGCATTGTCGGCCAGCGCCACCCGCGGATTTATGTGAACAGTTTGATAAGACATTATCAGGTTAGCTAATCGGCCCGAAAGATAGCAACTTTCGGGCGGGGGATTACCCTTTTCCGTCGATTTCTCTACCGGGCTACCGGTAAAACAACGTCCGCCTTCCGGCTTTCCGGACTGATAATCAGGCGCTCCAGCTTTCCGTTCACGACCGTACCTTCGATGGTTGTCTGGTAGGGCGCATGCAGTTTAAAGCGGGCATTCCAGCGGTCCGGCCAGGCCGGTAAGAGGTAGATTTTCCGGCCGTCGACCTGCATCAGCATCTCCTGCAAGCCGATCATCGCCGAACCACCCCAGTTGTGGTCGGGTGTCCAGTCGAAGCCGGGACCCCAGAACGCGGGGAAGCGGTGAGGGCCGTCGGCAAACTTCCGGCGGGTGAGGTCGGCGGCTTCGTCGGTCAGGCCAAGGCGGGCGGCAAAGATGTTGTGCTGCCGCCAGCCAACGTGGCTGCGGTACTTCACCACCAGCGTATCGTACTGCCAGGTGTTGCGGGCAACCTCCAGATCCGGCTTTCCGACGCCGTACAGTCCCCACGGATAGACCGGATAGAGTTGCGGCGCTTCCGTGTTCTGAATGCGGGCCCAGGCCACGGCCGGTGCCAGCGCTTTATGACCACCATCGAGATACTGCACCGGAACCGGCGGAACCCGTTTCAGCATCGTCGCCCATTTGTCGCGCTGCACTTCCGGCAAATAACCGGCGGGCAGTTCCAGCATCCGTCCCAGAATTACCCGCAGGGCCGAAATAACGGTCGTAGAGTTGTAGGTCATTTTGTAGGTCTCGGCGGCCGAACTCGGGTAAAAGACATACTGCCCCTTTTCGTCAAATGCTTTCGTTCCCCGCTGTTTGGCCAGCAACTGATAATGTTCATCAAAAAATGTCAGGCAGCTTTCGATAAACGGCACATACGAGCGGATGTCACGGCCCTCGTAGCGCTCCGTTTCGAGCATCATCAGGCAAAATTCAAATACCGTATCCCACTCATATTCCAGCCAGGCGTTGTATTCCATGCCGGGGTCGTAGCCTTCCGGGCGCTTGACGCCATACTCCATGATATTCGGCAGACCGAAATTTTCGAGCTGCTCGGTAAAGCAGGCGCCGTTGTGTTTCCAGTAGAGCTGACTGCGTAATTCGGCGTTGCGCTGTGAGCGGAGGTAAAAGTCAAACTGGGGTTTCAGCATGTCGAAATCGCCCGATTTCAGCATCGGGTGATAGACCAGCCGCTGGTTCTGGGCCGTCATGGTGCCGCCGCCCCACAGCCGGAAATCCGGTGTGTGGGCATACAGTTTGTTGGCAAACACAGGATCAACCGTAAACAGCCCGCCGTTAAATTTAGTGGGCCATTTGCCATAGGCGTTGCAGCCGAGCATGTACCGGAACA
Organism: uncultured Arsenicibacter sp.; assembly: GCF_945952095.1. Lineage (GTDB taxonomy): Bacteria > Bacteroidota > Bacteroidia > Cytophagales > Spirosomataceae > Arsenicibacter. The sequence goes on from NZ_CAMFHL010000177.1 coordinate 2,611, forward strand.
GCTGATAATTCCGCGAAACGGTGCTGTCAGGGCCATCGATCAGGATGTAACTCCGGTTCCAGAACTGCGCCCACCAGTCGTGGGTTTTGGCCAGGGCTGTCTTCCGCGTGGCTGCTGCTTCCTGCCGGATTTTCGCCAGCCCCGCCGTCCATGCGTCCAGGGTAGGTGTCTGGTCAACATGGAGTACCACGTCGATCTGCTGCGTTCGTACCGATGTCTTGCTCACGAGCGCCCACGACCGGTAGCGGGTATTCATATACGTTCCCGTATCCGTACCCGCCGGTTTCATGCCGGGCGCCACCAGCACGCCACCGAAGGTATTGTCCGTAATCGGGTCAAACAGTTGGTCTTTGACGGCAGCCATGCCCTGCATCCGCACCGTATAGGCCATGACGTTTTCGCGGTCGGCACGATTACGGTGGTAAAACCGGATCTCATTTCCGGAAACCGCCACGTCATCCTTGTAGGTAATCACATCAAACTTCGGCGATACTTTATAGGAGTTTCCGCGCAGTTCGGTGCCTTTGACCAGATGGTCCTCAAACCGCCATGATTCATACATGGCCGTCACCGTTACGGGTTTAGCACTTTCCAGTTCGACATGCACCACCGGCCGGAACACATCGACCCACAGGTGCAGCCGTGTTTTACCCCCCGAAATCACCACATCCCCTTTTGCCAGCCGCAGCTCCTGCCGGAAGTCGCTGCTACTAAACGGATTGGAACTGATCCGAAGCCGTACGCGTCCAGACTTCAGCATGGCATTATTTTCGTCGAACGTGCCGCTGCGGGCCATGTAAAAAAGCACATCGCCGTTTTCAACCCAGACATTCAGACCAATATCGCCCCCGCCACACGGCATGGATTCGCTGGCATCCCGCCCGGGCGTTGTCCAGACGACATTGTAGCTATCGGGCAGCGGCGTCTGAGCCAGACAGGCAGGCAGCAACAACAGGCAGAAACAAATCGTCGAAAGGAAGTAGGACATGGGGGCTAGCTGGTTTTGTAGAAAAGTCAAAATAACGGCATAATTGCCAATCGAACCCGAATTTATCCGCTGATTTACCGATGAACGTTCGTTATCTCTTCGTCCTGTGCCTGTTGTACAGCACGATTACCCTCGCCCAGACACCCGCCAAACTGATCTGGTGGAACCCGAAGCAGTCCGACATCAATGCCCTGGAAGGGCAAGGCTGGCCGGCCGGTGTGCAGGCCCCGTATGACCGCTTACCGGCCGAAGCCGAAAAAACGGTTCCGAAAGCCGTCTGGAACCTGTCGCGGCACTCGGCCGGGATGATGATCCGGTTCCGGGCCAGCACCGACCAGATTGTGGTGCGGTATCAGGTGAAGGGCAATCAGTCTATGCCGCACATGCCGGCAACGGGCGTAAGCGGTGTCGATTTGTATGCCGGTAACAGCGACGGTGACTGGTTGTGGTGCATGGGAAAATATACGTTCGGGGATACCATTCAGTACCGGTTTACGGGGCTGACACCCAACGATACCTACCACCAGAAAGGGCGCGAATACCGGCTGTACCTGCCGTTATACACCGCCGTTCAGTGGCTGGAGATCGGCGTACCTGAAGGCGTAACCCTCACGCCCCTGCCGGTGCGGATGGACCCGCCCATTGTGATTTACGGTACGTCGATTGCCCACGGAGCCTGTGCCTCACGGCCGGGCATGGCGTGGACCTCTATTCTGGGCCGCAAGCTCGACCGGCCGGTCATTAACCTGGGTTTTTCCGGCAACGGCCGCATGGAAAAGGAAGTGGTTGATTTTCTCCCGCAACTGAATGCCCGGCTGTTTGTGCTGGATTGCCTGCCAAACCTGGTCAGCATGGTTAATACCGACGCGGCCGAGGTGCATAACCGCATTCTGAACACCGTCCGTACCATCCGCCAGAAGCATCCGGCAACGCCGATTCTGCTGACCGATCATGCCGGGTATACCGACGGCGAGATGATTGCCTCCCGCAAAAAACTGTACATGGATGCCAACGAGATACAGAGCCGGGCCTACGCCCAGCTAAAAAGTGAAGGTGTGCAGAACCTGTACACGCTGCCCATTTCGGCCATTAATCTGGATAACGATGCGATGGTTGACGGTACCCACCCGACCGATCTCGGCATGGTGCAGTATGCTGATGCCTACGAGCGTGTGATCCGGCAGATCCTGAAGGAGCCCGCTGGTACGTTGTCGACTACCCGTCCGCGCACGCAGTACCGCGACGCCCGGATTTACGACTGGGAGGCCCGCCACCGCGATATCCTGACGATGAACAAAACCAACCCGCCGCGCATCGCCTATATCGGCAACTCAATCACCCATTTCTGGGGCGGCGAACCCAAAAGCCCCCGCGCCGACGGGGTGGATTCGTGGCAGGCCGTGCTGGATCCGCTGGGTGTTAAGAATCTGGGGTATGGCTGGGATCGTATCGAAAATGTACTCTGGCGGGTATATCACGGCGAACTCGACGGCTACCCGCTTCAGCAGGCGGTGCTGATGATCGGCACGAATAACCTGCAGCTGAACACGAACGATGAGATTGTGGCGGGCTTGAAGCAACTGGTTGACGCCATTCAGGTGCGGCAGCCGCAGGCCGATATCCTGCTGGTCGGTATTCTGCCGCGCCGTAACGAAGAAGGCCGTCTCGTGCAGCTGAACAGCCAGATTGCCCGGCTGGCTGGCAGCGTTAATGCCACCTTCGCCCAACCGGGAACGGTGTTTCTGAAACCAGACGGCAAAATTGACGAGAGCCTGTTTTCCGACGGCCTTCATCCGAATGCCGAAGGCTACCGGCGGCTGGCTCAGGCATTAAAACCGTATCTGAAGCCCATGCCGGCACCGGTGGTTACGCCGGCAACAAGCAAGCGGAAGCGATAAGAAAACGGGCCGGACGAGACGATCGTCCGGCCCGTTTTGACTAATACCCCGGATTTTGCTTTAACTGCGGGGACACGTTCAGTACATTCTGACCAATCGGGAAGATCGCCGTGTGGTCATCGGCATCCGGTTGTTTGTCCCACCATCTGCCGGTGTTGAAAACGCCCCAGCGGATCAGATCGGTCCGGCGGCGGCCTTCAACCAGGAATTCACGGCCCCATTCATCCAGCATCTCCTGATCGGTCAGCTGGCTGCCGTCGGTTTTGTACAGACTTGGCGAACCGGCCGGATAATTCCGCGTCCGGACTGTGTTCAGCAGCACGGCAGCCCCTGCCTTATCACCCGCCCGGTATTTGCACTCGGCCAGCGAATAGTAGATTTCAGCCAGCCGGATTTCAGCATAGGCCGACGAGATTTTATTCGCATCGCTGCTCGGGTAATACGGATACTTCACCGGTGTAATACCTGAGTTCTGGTCAGCATTGTTCATGTTCGACGTCTTATCCGCAATTTTTGTTCCCGGTTTAGCCGCCAGGAACATACCTACCTGATCGCGGAAGAAAAGCGGATATGGTCCTTTCGTCGAACGCACCGTATCCTGTTTTCCACTTGCATTGATGTAAGGCAGATACCCTTTCAGGAACATACCCTCCCGCTTACTGTTGCCCAGGTTCTTATACGTTTTCAGCCGCAGATCGTCCGGATATTTCTGAAACTTCACAAACGGTTTACCCAGCGCAAAGCTATATTCGGTGCTGTCGACATCGCGGCCCGGCTGTAGCGCATATTTCGGGTTGGCGGTACCGAAATCGGTAAAGCCGAAGTAGAAGGTTGCATTTACCGGCAACATCCAGAAATACATACCACCGTCGTATTGCCAGTGCGTCAGCCCAAAGCTGCCAGGGAATCCGAAAAGTGTTTCGCCTGAGGTCGGGTTGGTGTAATCAAAGGGAGCGTCCCAACGGTTTTCCAGCGCATAGGTGCCGTATTTACCACCCAGAATATCGTTACAGACAGTCGTACAATCGGCGAAGTGATCGGTACCGGTATACACTTTGGCGTTCAGGTACAGCCGCACCAGCAAGGCTGCCGCGCCACCCTGCGTCCACCGTCCGACGGCATTTGCGCCCAGGCTCTGGCGGGTCGGCAGTTTCGGAATCGACTCCTTAATCTCCTTCTCAATAAAATTAAACGCTTCCTGCGGCGGCACCTGCGAACCACCCTGCGTCTCGCCTTTTACCTTTGTAACGATCACAATATTGCGGTAAAAATCCAGCAGGCGGAGGTTAAGCCATGCCCGCAAAACCCGCACCTCGGCAATCATACCATCCAGCTCGGCCTGCGTCATATCGAACCGGGTAGGGTCCGTAATACCCTGCAAATCTTCGAGGGTGTTGGTCGCCAGCGTTACCCCGCCGTAAAGCGCGTTCCAGGCATCGCTGGTATAGCCGTCGTTTGGTGTCCAGGTATGGTAATGCACCCGCTGAAACTGCCCGCCGTCGAACCAGTCGCCCTGGCGGTTCGGGGTCATCAGTTCGTCGGAGCTGTTTTCCTGCAACATAAACGTAGAGCCGCCCTGAATGGTCCAGTAGCTGTGCTCAAACGGACGCAGGAAATCCCGGATAACGTCTTCTTTCTTCTGGAGAAAGTTGTCGGAAACAATCCGGTCAGAGAGTACTTCGTCAAGGTTAGTACAGCCACCTGTTGCCATGAGAAGCATGGAGACGGCCGCTGTTCGTATGGTATTCGTAAGGTTAATCCGTTTCATGTGTCAAGTTTGGTCCTGTGGTTAGAAAGTGACCTGTAGGCCTAATAAGTACTGCGTTGTCGACGGGAAATAGCTCAGTGAGCTGTTGATCCCCGGATATAACCCGTTGACCTGCACCAGATCCGGATCGCCGCCGGTATATTTGGTGAAAGTTTTCAGGTTACGGGTCGAGGCATAAATCCGCACCGAACGCATAAACTTACTTGTAACCGGCTGGGTGTAGCTCAGGTTAATGTTGTCAATTTTGACAAAACTGCCGGGCTCCAGGAAATAATCCGACAGTGACGAATAGGTAGCCGGGCTTTTCAGCTTCGCATATTTTCCGCCGTCGTAGGCCGACGACAGGGTGTTGGCATTCTGCTGGGTAGCCGGTGTGCCGAGGTAGAACGCATAGGTATTGAAGATTTTATACCCGAACGTACCCCGCAGGAATACCGTCAGATCCCATTTCTTGTAGTGGAGCGAGTTGGTCAGACCAGCCGTAAACTTCGGCAGACCGTTGCCGACAAACTGCTTATCGTCGTTCGATGCCTTGTTGGCCACGATAACGTCGCCCGCCTTGTTATACACCAGCAGGTTACCCGACTCGTCAACCCCGGCCGACCGGAGCATATAGAAGCTACCGATCCGGGTGCCTTCCTGCAGACGCTGTGCGTTGCCCGGGCTACCAGGTGCCGGCATCCCGACGACATCCACGAACTTCTGCCCTTTGAACGCCTCATTCGAGAAGGAAACGAACTTGTTGTCGTTCGTTGCACCGGCAAAGGTGATGTTATACGAGAAATTGTTCTTCGCCACTACCGCCGCATTCAGCTGAATTTCCAGACCGGAGTTTTTCATGGTGCCGACATTGGCAAACGTCGAGCCCTGAATGTTCGGCGGATTTGGTACAGCATACGATCCCAGGAGATCTTTATTGGTGCGGATATAGTAGTTCAGGCTACCCGACAACCGGCTGTTTTTCAGGATGTCAAAGTCCAGACCAATGTTGAAGTTGATCGCTTTTTCCCAGCGCAGGTTGTAGTTTGTATTCTGGCTCGGGCCCCATACCTGATACGACGTACCGTTGTAGAGGTAATAGCCATAGCCCGAATAGGTATCAAGCGACAGGTAATTGCCGAAATCCTGGTTACCGGTCACCCCGTAGTCAGCCCGCAGTTTCAGTTCGTTCAGCCACGGGAACGCGCTGGCAAACTTCTCCTGCGTAACGCGCCAGCCTACCGATGCGGCCGGGAAGTTACCCCATTTGTTGTCGTACCCGAACTTCGACGAGCCCTCACGCCGCAAGCTGGCTGAGAGGTAGTATTTCTGGTCAAAATCATAGTTCACCCGGCCGAAGAACGCGGCCAGCTTTGAGTTGTTCCGGTACGACCCGACGTTGTTCACGCCCTGCTGCAGGTTCCAGAGACCGGTGCCCAGGTTATTGTAGGTCAGTACATCCGACGGGAAGTTTTCATTGGCCGCATTGAAACCCGACGACTTAAAGTACTGGTACGAATAACCGCCCAGCAGTTTCAGCGAGTGCTTCTGCACGTCAAGGAAGTAATTGCCCGTCCATTCAAAGCTTTTCTGATCGTTTTCGTCAAGCGACTGCGAGGCCGTATTCCGCTTCGAGCCGTTCACCACCGTCGTCAGCGTTGACGGCGTAAAGTTCTGATTGCGGAACGATGAACTTACCTCACCAATGGTAATCATCGTCGAGAGATTCTCCAGCAGGTTCAGTTTAAACGACCCGTTAATATCCAGATACTTAACTTCCTGACCCGATTTCACCAGCTTCGCCCGTTCGACAGGGTTGTTGGCAAAAAAGCCGCTGGTGATGTAGGCATATTTACCCGACTGATCATACAGTGACTGTGTCGGATTCAGGGTCAATGCATAGTTAAATCCGCTGTAATCGGCCAGGCTGGTTTTGGTATACCGCGGAGCCGCGCTGAACGTAATGTTATACAGGTTGTTGGCCGATGTATGGTTGATATTCACCCGGCCACCGTATTCTTCCTTGGCCGAACGCAGGTCAACACCATTGGCATTCCGGTAATCCACCGACGAAAAGTAGTTGGTTTTACCGCTGCCACCCGAAAACTGCAGCGTGTGTTTCTGCGAAAACGTCGGATTCCGGCTCACCACTTTCATCCAGTCGGTGTTGCCGCCCAGATCAACACCGCGTTTGTTGGCCAGAAACTCGTCTTTCGACAGCACCGACAGCTTGTTGGCGATGTAATCAAACGCGCCGTAGCCGTCGTAGAAAATGCGGGAGTCGGAGCCGCCTTTTTTGGTGGTGATCACAATCACCCCGTTGCTGCCGCGGGTACCATAAATAGCCGAGGCCGCGCCGCCTTTCAGGACGTCAATCGACTCAATTTCGTTCTGGTTAATGTTGTCCAGGTTACCGCCCGGTACGCCGTTAATTACGAACAAAGGCCCTAAACCGGCACTCCGCGACGATACACCCCGCAGCTGAATGCTCGGTGTTGAGTTAGGATCACCGGCGGCGGTATTGGTCACCGACAAACCGGCTACTTTACCCTGAATGGCCATCAGCGGGCTGTTGCTGGCTACACGCAGCAGATCAGCCGACGACAGGTGGGTAACGGCGCTCGTTACTTCCTTACGGTTCAGCGAGCCGTAGCCCACAACCACTACTTCATTGATCGATTTTACGTCCGTGACCAGCTGCACCGATACGGTACTTTGATTGGTCACGGCTACCTCCTTCGATACAAAACCGACAAAGCTGAATACCAGCGTCTGCGGACCATCCGGAATCGACAACCGGTACGTGCCGGTTTCGTCGGTTACGGCACCCCGCGTCAGGCCTTTCAGCACCACACTGACGCCCGGCAGCTTTTCGCCTTTTTCGTCGGTAACTACGCCGGTAACGGTGCGGTCCAGCGGCACATCCACCGGTTCTTCCACCTCGCCCAGCTGAATGGTAATCGGAGCCTCGGCCGTCCGGGCCAGAATGATCTGCTCACCGGCTACACTATAACTAACCTTTGACGGGCTCAACAGCTTTTCCAGCACTTGTTTCAGCGTACTGTTCTGCACCCGCATCGATACCAGCATGCGCGCCGGTACCACCTGCGGACTGTAGGAAAAGCGGACATTGGCCGCTTTTTCAATGGCCCGTAAAACATTTTTCACGTTTTCATTCTGAATTGTCAGGCTCAACCGGCGGTTAAGCACTTCCTGCGCAGAGGCATCTCCGGCCCGCGACACACCAACGAAGAGCAGGGCGGTCAGGCATTGAAGCACCGTAAGCTGTAGACACCTTACGAGGCGGGCATTCACTTTTTTCATAGGGTTTATCACGTATGCAGTTAAGAAATTGGCCTGATATAGACTACTTATTCTGTCGAACCTATATCAGTATAGATAAATAGTGGTATCCGGACAGCCAGCTGGTACTGCCTCACGGGTGAGCATCAGACAACGGATTCACGTTAGTTGCTCACCTCCATAACAAATTGATTAATTAGCGCTTTTCTGATAGAAGCAAGCTATTACCGACAGTCACCGCCGTTGATAACAACCTGTCCGTCAATAATTTCGTAAGTAGCTCCGATTGTCGCACAGACAATGGTCAGCTTTTGCTTAAACGTTTCATTGGTCATTGTTGAGTTTAACTGACAATTTTCAAGTGCTTCCTTATTATAGTGGATATCAATTCCATAGGCTTCTTTTATATCCCTCAGTACCTGGCTGATCGGCGTATCGTTGTAGACAAACAAAGGCGTTTTCCTGCGGACATACGGGTTTACGACAATCGCCGGAGTATCGACCAGCCGCTTGTCAAACTGCGCCGTTTCGTTATTAAAGACGACCTGCTGGTTCGGCAGCAGCATAACCCCTTTCGGCTGGTCCAGCGACGAAGCCGACCTGTTCCGATAGACTGATACCTGTCCCGACTGAACCTGTACTTTCACCTGTTTTTCCCGGAAAAAGGCCCGCACGGTAAACCGCGTGCCGATTACCCTTGTCACAACATCATCGGCATGGACAAAAAAGGGTTTGCTGTTGTCTTTGGTGACCGAAAACGTAGCTTCTCCCGACAGATAGACAGTGCGGTTTTTATGGCCGAAATCGGCCGGGTAGGTTAGCCGGCTGTCGGGAGCAAGCAAGACCTCCGAGTTATCGGGTAGCCGGATCGCCTGAACGGTATGGGACGCATTGGTCGTTTCAGACGGGGTTCCGTTCAGCGCCGTTACCTGCCGGTCATACGGTGTACTATGGTCAGTTGCTGATTTCCACCAGTACCCTCCGCCCAACGCCAGCACCACCGATGCGGCAGCAGCCCAGCGCAACCAGCCAATCCGGCGTTCGCGGACAGCCGAACGGGTATTTGTTTCCTGAATCCGGAGCAGTAACCGGCGGATAGTTTCTTCGGGCAGGTCTGTCTGTGCATACGTATCTAACCCAAGACGGACGGCCTCCACCAGCTCAACGGCCTGCTGATAAACAGGATGACGGTGCGGGTACTGCCGGAGCCAGCCTTCCCAGAACTGCGTAGAAGCACGCGCAGGCGACAACTGATGCATTACAAAAGCATCGTCTGTCAGGAAATCGGCGGCAGAATAGGTCTCGTAGTTTTGCTCCACAGGCATCGGTATTTGTCAGTAGATAACGAATAGTGGAAAACGTACTCACTAAAACCTAAAAAAATGTAAAAAAAGTTAAAAACAGCGTGATGATCCAGCTGCGTAGTTTCTCTACTGCCCTGAAAACAAGGTTCTTTGCCGATTGCTCATTAACGTGCATGATTTCGCCGATCTGGTTGTAGTTCATGTTTTCGACAAAGCGGAGTTTGAGGGCTTCCTGCTGGCGCGGCGGCAATTGTTCGATGAGGCGCTGGATACGCTGCTGGCGGGTGGTGGCGGCTTCCAGCTCTTCCAGAATTTCCAGATCATTGGGTTCTGCCCACAGTGCATCATAATCCACTTCTTCCAGTGGGCGTTTCGGGTGTTCCTTCCGCTCAAGCAGGTGCATGATGCGGTTTTTCAGGGCTCTGAGCAGGTAATGGCGGATGTTATCGGGCGTGGCCAGCCGGGCGCGTTTGGCCCACAATTCGGTAAAAACATCATGGACACAGTCGAGGACAAAGGCTTCGGAAGCAGCGACCAGGCTCATGCCGTAACGGTACATTGCCCGTACATGAAGCTGGTAAAGCCGAGTATATGCGTTTTCGTCGCCCTCCTGAAATGCCTGCCAAAGTTCCTGTTCGTTCATGTATCTGGTATGCTGCCCGAATCCGGTTTCACGCCACCGGTCTTGCGGGTATAACCCCAACCGCACCGGAATCGATCACTAAAAAGAGTGGTCTTTTCGGTTTTTATACTTTCCATGTGATCAAAAAACAGGCTTTGATCCTGTATATGACTGATTTGCAGGCTTCTCGGCTAAAGCCGCTGTGTGGGTATGATGCATGTTACTCCACGGCCTGAAGGCCGGAAACACAAAAAACGCGTACCGTAAGACGATACGCGTTTCTGAGCAAAGGGGTTATGTACTATAACCGTGGCTGGCTGTAGCGTATCGCTTCGAAAGCGTTCAGCATACCATAGCCAATTTTGTTGTGCCGGTTGTTACTGTGGCTACAGAAGTTTTTGACATGCGTCATGATCTGCTCATCCGTCAGCGTCGGGTATTTCGACCAGACCGCCGTCACCATCCCCGCCATCATGGCTGTGGCCGACGATGAGCCGCCAAAGCTGATCGGATCCGTAACGGCACTGTTCTTTAATGTCAGCATATTGCGGGCCGATCCCGTATTTTTCTGGTTAACCACCCCGAAGTCAACCGATGAGTGGTAGAAACACGACGTACAGGTGGTAATGGTGCCGTACTGCGAAAACGGCTTTGGATTATTGTTGAAGTCCAGTTGCCGCTTTACGCCGGTTACGGCATAGACCGCGTCATTCATCGACGCCGGAAACACAACCTGATGCCGTACATCCAGAAACTGCAGGTAATCCGGCAGGGCCTCCATCGTACTGCCCACAACGCCCCCAATTGTTCCGGCCGCGCAGAAAATCACTTTCTTGTTGTATTTCGCGAGCATCACTCCGTCACGGATAGCGTTAACCGCCAGACTATACCCGCTTCCGCTCGGTGTCGGAATAATCACCGTTCCCATCGACATGCTGATTACGTCGACCGTTGTACGGGCCAGCCCCGAGAATGCATCAGCCACCCCTCTGAATTCAACCGCCTGTGTAAATACCACATCGTGCGCAGCCTTTACCGATACCATATTGGCCTGCCATGCAGCACCTGCTACTTTGTCTTCCAGAAACGGTGCCGTACCGATTGCCGATGTGGCCGTCCCGTGCCCGCAAACATCTTCCGGCGAAACGATTCCCCCGCGACCATCCGGCAACGTACTGAAACTGGCCGAGAACCGGTTCGGTGATCCGCCGCTATCAAAATCAGCGTTCAGCATCGGCTGGGACGATGACAGGCCGGTATCAATATACGCGACAGTAAACCGTTTGTTGCTCCCGCTGCGGGCCAGACCGGTGGCGCCGAAAAACCAGGCCGTTGGCAGGCCATGATCAGACAACTGCCAGGACACTTTGGCCTGCGGCAACGTTGGCAACGGCGAGTAATACGAGTAATCCCGATCCCGCTGCAGGTTATAGACCGGCGCATCATCGCTGCAGCCAAACGGATTATACCCCGTACTTTTTGTTTCATTCTGAGATCCGCGTATGGCATCCGACGGAATGTATACCGGTTCCATGTACCGGATCAGGCCCGTTTCACGCAGCTTCTGAATGGTCGAAAACTCTGTTACCCGAATGTCGAAATTCGGCATCTCCTTACTGGCATACACGAGGATATCGTTCGGATTCTGTAGCTTTTTGTCAAACTTCCGCTCCTCCTCAAACGCAACCGACAGCAGTTTTTCCCGTATGGCCAGCCAGTCCTTACCGGCGCTTTGGTTCAGATCCCAGGTATAGTCGCCTTTAATGGTCGGCAGCTTATAGCCAATCATCAGTATCTGAGACTTGTCTCCGTACTTCAGACCAGCGTAAATCATTTCATCATCGGCAAACCGCCAGTCAAATTCATTATTGTTTTTAAGGGCGATGGCCAGCATCCGCTCTTCCAGTTCTTTCTTCGACATGGACGCCGTACGGAGATCAAGCAGTGCAGGGTCTCCCGCTTTCAGGGTAGTGTCGACCTGCGGACGAAGCAGATCCTGTTCTTTACAGGAGGTAATGACCGACAGCAGCAGTGAAGCTGCCAGGAGTTGCGTATAGTATCGTTTCATGAGGTCAGATTTTAGATAGCCAAAACTACCTCCGCCACCTGAATCTGATCCGCCCAAACCCACGAAGCGCGGTCAAGGTCACTCAAACTGTCGGTCTGGCTTTATAAAGTTTTTCAGCAGCCGGTCATAAAAAAAGGCCTGCGACAAGTCGCAGGCCTTCCGTAATCTGTTCAGTAGTGTTTACGCCGTTACCATTCGGGCACGTGCAGGGGTTTTCGATTCTTTTTTACGACGGCCCCGCCACACCAGAAAACCGGTTACCGGCAGGCTGGCGCAAATCAGACTTACGAGAAAGGCCAGGCATTTGGTCCAGATCCCGAAAATTGATCCCACGTGGATATCGTAATTGGCCGAAACAACTTTCTCACCAAAGTTTTTGTCGGCATGCGGCCGGTTGTGCAGGAGTTCCCCCGAGTTTTCGTCGAAAATCAGGTTATGGCTGACGTGGTACGAATAGCTCAGCTCCTTTACATACACCGAAAAATTCGGGTGCTCATGGTCGTCAATGTGCGGATGCCCAAGGTCAATGCTGTAGTGCCAGGCAGTCGGATAAAGCTCCTCTACCTTGGCCGCTACTTTGTCCAGCGTACCGGCCGAACGCACCGATACCGGGGCTTTGGTGGTGATGTGCGAAAAGTCCGGATAGGTCGTATCTCCGCCGGAAAACACAAAATACACCAGCGACTGCACTGTAAAAAAAGCGTAGAACAAGCCCGTAATGGCCACGATTAAGGCCACAAACGAGGCATAAAAGCCCAGAATGTTATGCAGGTCATAGTTTTTGCGCTTCCAGTTT
>NZ_CAMFHL010000178.1 GCF_945952095.1 uncultured Arsenicibacter sp.
AACAAAGAAACCATGCGGGCGCTGCTGTCGCCCGAAGCCTATATCCGGATCACCGAAGCGATTGACACCGGCGGAAAAATCGACCGTGAAATTGCTGATGAGGTGGCCAATGCCATGAAAGCCTGGGCTACCAGCAAAGGCGCTACACACTATACCCACTGGTTTCAGCCGCTCACGGGCGAAACCGCCGAAAAACACGATGCCTTTTTCGATCTTACCGTCGAAGGCAAGGCCATTGAAAAGTTCAAAGGCAGTGCCCTGGTACAGCAGGAGCCGGATGCCTCTTCGTTTCCGAACGGGGGGTTGCGGAATACCTTCGAAGCCCGGGGGTATACCGGCTGGGATCCGTCGTCGCCGGCGTTTCTGATGGATAATGGGGCGGGCGGTAAAACGCTCTGCATCCCGTCGGTATTTATTTCCTACACCGGTGAGGCTCTGGATTATAAAACACCGCTGCTGAAAGCGCTCAATGCCCTGGATAAGGCGGCGACCGGTGTCGGGCAGTTTTTCGACCGGAACATTTCTAAGGTTACCGCCACACTGGGGCCCGAGCAGGAGTACTTTCTGGTCGACAAAGCCTTGTTCTACGCCCGCCCCGATCTGGTGATGGCAGGCCGGACGGTCTTCGGCCATTCACCGGCACGGGGGCAACAGCTTGAAGATCACTATTTCGGGTCGATTCCGCCACGGGTCAACGCGTTTATGGTTGACTTTGAGTTTGAGGCGATGAAACTGGGCATTCCGGTCAGGACACGGCACAACGAGGTTGCGCCCGGGCAGTTTGAGGTTGCGCCGACCTTTGAGGAGGTGAACCTCTCCATCGACCACAACGCCCTGCTGATGGACCTGATGGAAAAAGTTGCTGAGCGGCACGATTTTAAAGTGCTTTTCCACGAAAAACCGTTTGCCGGTATCAATGGCAGCGGGAAACATAACAACTGGTCGATGAGCACCAATACGGGGGTTAACCTGTTGGCTCCCAGCTCAAAACCAAAAGAGACACTGCGGTTCATCACCTATCTGGTTAACGTGATCAAAGCCGTACACGACAATGCCGACCTCCTGCGGGCGTCGATTGCGTCGGCGGGGAACGAACACCGGCTGGGGGCCAACGAAGCACCGCCGGCCATTGTGTCGATCTTCCTGGGCGAAACGCTGACCAAAGCGCTGGAGGACCTCGAAACGAAAAACGAGATTTCGCTTCAGAAGGGAGATAATGTTTATTATAAACTGGGTATCAACCGGATACCGTCTCTGCTGCGGGACAATACCGACCGTAACCGGACGTCGCCCTTTGCATTTACCGGCAATAAATTTGAATTCCGTGCGGCCGGTAGTTCAGCGAACTCATCGTCAACGATGATTATCCTGAACACAATTGTTGCCGATCAGCTGAATAAGTTCCGCGTTGACCTCAGCGCCCGGCTTGAAAACGGCGAAAAGAAAGAGCTGGCAATCGTTGATATTCTGAAGCAGTATTACGCTGATTCAAAGCGGATTCTGTTCGAAGGAAACGGTTATTCGGACAATTGGGTGGACGAAGCGGCCCGCCGCGGCCTGTCGAATATTGCTTCGACGCCGGATGCCCTGGCGGTGTATCTGAAACCGGAATCGCTGACGTTGTTTGAACGGATGGGCGTTATGAACCATTCGGAGATAGAATCGCGCTACGAAATTGAGCTGGAGAAATACATTAAAAAGGTGCAGATTGAATCGCGGGTGATGGGCGATCTGGCCATGAACCATGTCATTTCGACAGCCCTGAAATACCAGAACAATCTGGCGCAGACCGCCAAAGCATTGCTTGATATTGGCCTGGAAGAGGAAGCCGCCCCGATTAAGGAGCTGATCCGCGAAATTTCGAAATACGTAGGCGCCATCAAGACAAATGTAGAGGCTATGCTCGAGGCGCGGAAGGAAGCCAACAACCTGACTGATACCACCGAACGGGCAAAAATGTATGCCACGAAGGTGAAAAATTTCTTTGACGTAATCCGCTATGACGTTGATAAGCTTGAACTGATTATTGACGATGAAGACTGGCCGCTGGTAAAATACCGTGAACTGCTTTTTGTAAAATAATATGGCAACGCTTTCCAAACGCGGATTTCTGAAAACAATGCTGGGAACTACCAGTGCGGCGGCCGCCTGTGCGACGGCCGGTCTGTCGCTGAATGATGCTCTTGCCGGGGTAGGCAGCATGGATGCCGGTGTTCTGGCGTCCGATGAGGCTTTCTGGCAGCAAATCCGGCTGGCCTATCCGGTAACAAAAGACTTTATCCAGCTCGAAAACGGGTATTATTCACTGGCAGCCCAGGAGGTGCTGGATCGTTATCAGGAGCACATCCGCCGGATCAATTCGGTATCGTCCTACTACATGCGGACGCGGCAGTTCGACGACAAGCTGGTTTCCCGGAAGCAATTGGCGGAGCTGCTGGGCGCTTCGGCCGACGAGGTGATCATTACGAGGAATACCACCGAGTCGCTCGATACGGTAATTGCAGGACTAACCTGGAAAGCGGGTGATGAGGCCATTATGGCTGAGCAGGACTATGGCGCGATGCTGGACATGTTTAAGCTACAGGCTCGTCGCTACGGCATTGTTAATAAGGTAATTACGGTGCCGAATCATCCGGCTTCGGATGACGAAATTGTGTCGGTCTACGAAAAAGCCATTACGCCCAGAACACGGCTGCTGATGGTTTGCCACCTCATCAATATTACCGGCCATGTGATGCCCATCCGGAAAATTACGGAAATGGCGCACCGGCATGGGGTGGAGGTGATGGTGGACGGCGCCCATGCGTTTGCTCATCTGAATTTCAAAATCGGTGATCTGGGAGGCTGCGATTATTACGGCGCCAGCCTGCACAAGTGGCTGGGTGCACCGCTCGGGGCAGGGCTGCTATATGTCCGGAAAGATAAAATCACCCCGTTATGGCAGCTGTTCGGCGATATGGGATATGCCGATGATGATATCCGAAAGCTAAACCATACGGGGACACATCCGGTCGCTACCGATCTGGCGATTCAGGATGCAATCCGGTTTCATCAGAAAATCGGTAGTGAGCGGAAAGAAGCGCGGTTGCGGTTTTTACAGCGGTACTGGACCGATCAGGTACGGAACCATCCGAAACTGGTGCTGAACACACCGGCCGAAGAACACCGATCGTGCGCCATTGCCAACGTCGGCGTCAAAGGTGTAGCACCGGCCGATCTGGCCAAAACGCTGATGAGTAAATACAGCATTTTTACGGTGGCCATCGACAATCCGAAAGCCGGGGTGCAGGGGGTTCGCGTAACGCCTCACCTTTACACCACTACGCAGGAGCTGGATGCATTCGTAAAGGCATTACGCGAAATTGCGGGTTAGAACCGGTATGTTTTCCCGATAATCGTCACATTACTGTTCGGTCCCTGCTCTGGAATCACATGAGCAGGGAGCGGACTTTTCAGCAGTGATTCCGGCAAGTCGATGGAGTGATCGTACAGGCGCACAGTAACCTGTCTGGCAGGTACCAGCCTGAGTTCCACCGGTATGGTTTTGTCGGTTGGTAGTCCGGCAACGTACAGATGCAGCCACTTACCATCGGCACCGCCCGACCAGTTTTTCGGCACCGTTGCGCCCTTTATGTTTACCGACAACAAATCACTTTCTTTAGGGACATGTATGACAACTTCCATGTGCGCCGCGCCGCGGACAGATGTTACCTGTAAGGTCAGTGTCCGTACAGAATCGCGGGTTATATCGGATCTAACCGTTGCGGTTGGGGGGGCATCCGTAATGGGCGGCGCAGGGTTCAGCAGATAGGTCTTTTCCGGATTCGGATAGAAGCCGGTTAATTTTCCCATATATCCTTTCGGGAAGTAGGTCTTGTTCCAGTCGTTGGTTTGTGCAAAGGCACTGGCCCACATGGCTTTTTTCGTATCGGCATTCAGGATGTAAAGCTGGTGATTGTGCAGTGGCTGCTCACTGGTCGGCCTTTCTTTAAAAACCGCAAAGCCGGTAATGGCCAGGCCGGAGGCTAAAAAAAAGAGCGGCAGGGCAGGAACGCGGCTCCATTGCAGGCTCCGGTCAACGACGATGAGCAAGGGCAGGCACAGGCCCAGCACAAACGCCAGTACGATCATGGGAGCAGAGGGCAACTGCAGGGCAAAGGTGATAAACAGCAGATTGACCATCGGCATCAGCATCAGTATGGCCGGGGCAAGACAGACCAGAAAAACGCCTGCGTATACAATACCCTGTGGTGGCCGGTGCTGGTTGGTCAGCAGTACAATGAGCGTACCGGTCAGGGCAAAAAACAACGGTATCTGAAAGATAAAGGTGGCCGCCGGAACAAGCACAGTCAGGGTAATAATCAGGAGCAGGATAAACGTGTTAACGCCGGTAACGAGCGAAAAAGGCCGTACCCACCGGATGGCCAGCCGGCTCAGCAGCAGAACCAGCGCAACGGCAATACCGGTGTATCCCACAAAAAAGATTCCGGACTGATACACGCCATTGTAAAAATGTGTGAACGGTAATAGTTTTATAATGAGCCAGTTGAAGCCAAAGAAAAAACCGCCGGTGAGCAGCAGGATGAGCAGGAAAATAAAGATACTGCTAATGCTCTGGCCGATGCTGAACAGCTGCTTTTTAAAGCCAAGGAAAATAGTCAGACCAAGCAGTAAAGCGGTTATAACCGTAAGCAAACCCGAAAGCCCCATCGGATACTGGATCAGCCAGCTGCCCACAGGATTAAAAAAGACCTTATCCGGCGCTTTGGTATCCGTCAGCGAAACCGCTCCGAAGTGTTTTGCGAGGGCAAGCGTATTGCTGCCATGGTGTTGCAGGCTGCGCTGGTCCAGCGCCTCGGGCGTGTCTGTTAGTTTGTGGTAATTAACAAAACCGTCGATAAACGCGGAATTGACACCCGGATACCCTGCTTCGCGGAAGATCGAAAAATCAGTATCGTTGGGCAGGGCGCGGTACACTTCGTACATCAGCGAGCTGGCAAACGGAACGGGTGCCGCTTTGGCAAACTCCTGCACTACCCAGCCATTCTGCGGGCTGATTTCAAAGGTCATGCTCGGCCCGCCGTTGCCGCGGGCTTCCAGATTAATCACAAACCCGACTTCCTTCGCCCACGGGTGCAGCATAAACCCCCGCGCTCCTAAAAGGCCGTACTCTTCGCCGTCGGTCAGCAGCACAATAATGTCGTTTTGCAGGGCCGGTGACTTGCGCAGGGCTCTGACCGTTTCGAGAATGGCGGCGACACCGGCCCCGTCGTCGGCCGCGCCGAGGGTATTGGGCTGGGAATCGTAGTGCGCCATCAACAGAACAGCCTTACCGGTGCCTTTTCCTTTTAATCGCCCGATAATGTTATAAACATGACCCACCAGTGTACCAGGCGCAACGGTTGTATCCTGTATAGTCGGAGACAACCCCAGTTCACGGAGCTGATTAACCAGGTACGTCCGGACGCGGGCATGTTCGGCGGTGCCCATGGCGTGTGGTTGCCGCGCAAACCGGCGGATGTGCTGCATGGCCCGTTCGGCCGAAAATTCAGTGTCGGGAGCAGAGGCCGGTACTACGTCGGGTGGCCGCACCAGCCAGATGCTCCACCAGGATAATGCCAGTAAGACAAGCAGCGTACCTGCTGCCAGATAAGGGTTTCGTTGTGTCATGGGTTAGGAGAGAGAATAGACTAGCCCCGGCAAGACACTGGTTTTGCCGGGGCTATGGAATTTATTTTTTGACTTCTCTGAAATCGAGCTGCTGGATCAGCGCCGGATTTTCGGGGGTTAACGTAAAGAACACATCAATATTGGCCTGTTCGCCCTCAATCAGGAAACGGCCCCGCAACTGATTCTCAGGAATCAATTCACCGACGCGGACAATTTTGCCGGCTTTGGCATACAGGTCTTTTACTGCCTGCCGGCGGTAAGCAACGGATTTGTCGGGGAAGAAATTTTCGGCGAAAATGCCGCTTTTTTCTGCATTGTTCCACTCAGGCAGCAGCTTCATCAGTTCATTTTTCCGCTGTGTCAGGATCGGCGAAACGGGTAGTTGACGGGGCTTCAGGTCGGCCAGGCGGATCAAGGTATCGAGTACCGCCCAGTTGGCATTACCCATACCCGCATACGTCAGGTTGCCGCAGGCCACCACGCCGATACCGTAGTCGGGCATCACCCACCACTGGCTGCCGAAGCCGGGCAACCCGCCGGTATGCCCGACATACACCCGGCCGTCGCAGTCGCGGCTCCAGCGGAGGCCATAGGCGTAGCTGCTGGTCATGGCGCAGGTCCGGCCGCTTGGGTACTTAAACTGCGGGTTCAGGAAGTTAAACGTCCACGGCTGCTGCATTTCCCGTACCGAGCTGCGCTTAACCGGTCCCGCATCGGTATCGCTGCGCGGCGGCCAGGCGGCCTGGTGGTAAGCCATGTATTTGCTGAAATCTTCGACGGAGGTAATGAGCCCGCCCATAGCTCCGTAAGACCCGTCGTGGAGCAGCGCTTCTTCCTTCCACTGATTGTCTTCCCAGCGGTAGCCGTGCGCCAGCAGGTTGGCAGGGACCTCCGTATATTCCCAGACTGTGTGGGTCATACCCAGCGGCTTCAGAATGTTATCGGTAATGTAGCGCTGGTACTGCGTCCCGGAAACCTTTGTAATAATCGCTCCCAGCATGGCAAAGCCCAGGTTACTGTACTCATAGCTGACGCCTGGCGCGTTTGAATTGGATAAATCGCCTTTGATGAGTTTCATCAGATCGGCATCCGAATCGTCGAGCTGCCGGTCGCCCCACGGATTGTCTTCCGGAAAACCGGCCGTGTGCGTCATCAGGTGGCGGATCGTAATCAGCGGGGAGTCGGCGGTCAGGTAGGTCATCTTCGCCATATCCGGGATGTATTGCTGCACCGGATCATCCAGCCGGAGTTTACCCTCGTCGCGGAGTTTGAGAATAGCCATGTTGGTCACACTCTTACTCATGGACGCAATCCGGAAGAGAGACGTCGGCGTAGCCGCTGTTTTCTTGCTGACATCGGTAAAACCGGCACCGGCGGCATGGACTAATGTACCGTCTACGACCAGGCCGAAGACGATGCCCGGGAAATGATTCTTTTCTGCGTATTCGCGATACAGTTTATCGATCACCGGAATAGCCGCTTCTATTTTCTTGTGCCGGTCAGGATCCGTAAAGGCAGGCGGCTGATAGGTTTTGGTTACGTGAGCCGGTTTGTTCGGTACAGGTTGTCCAACCGCAACGGTTGCCAGCAGGCAGGCAAGCGGAAGTAGTTTTTTCATGAAGCAGGTAGAAATGAACAGAATCAGTATACTAAGCAACTTAGCAAGAAGTTACCGGTTGCGCAAGATAAGCGCTTTATTTCCGGTACGGTTTTCGCAGGGGTCCAGTCTTTCAGGCGATTATTTCGGAACAGGTTGTTGACAATTTAACCTTTTCGTTTACTTTAGACGTTTAAATAAACGTATGATGTAATCGACAATCTTATCTGCACGTTAGAAAATGAACCACCGGCTACTTTGTCGAATGTGTTGGCTTTGCATGCAGATCGCCGCGCTCTGCCTGATGCACGAAGCGGTCATGGCATCGACGCCGTTGAAAAATCCGGTTGCCGAAAAGGGCGTGCTGGATGCCCGGGAGGTTGATTTTTCCCGGCAGCGGGTGGCTTTGTCAGGCACCTGGCAGTGGCAGTGGGGCAGGCTGCAAAAAACGCTGACGGCCCCCGCGTATGTCAGCTATCCTGCTACGTGGAATGACTGCACCTGGCAGGGGCGGCCCGTTTCAAATCAGGGAGCCGCTACCTATCAGCTGACCATTCTGCTTCCCGAAACTCACCCGGAGCTGGGTCTGACACTTCCGGATGTCTATACAGCGTATGTACTGTTTGCCAACGGGCAGGAAATTGCCCGCAACGGTCAGCCCGGATTGACGGCTGAAACGACGACCCCCTACTGGATGACACAGGTCTGCCGGTTACCTGCCGACAGGGATTCGGTAGTGCTGGTGATGCAGATCGCCAATTTTCACCACATCAAAGGAGGACCTTACGACCACATTATGCTGGGCGATCACGGGCAGTTGTTGTTTGACTGGCACCGGAATCAGGCCCTTGATTTTTTGCTGACAGGCTGCCTGTTTATGGGCGGGTTGTTCTTTCTGGGACTCTATATGCTGGGTCGCCACGAGCGCTCCATCCTGTTTTTTGCCCTCTTCTGTGTGATTTACAGCTACCGGATTATGGGTACCAACCAATATGCCTTTCACGGTCTGTTTCCGGAGCTGAGCTGGACGACTACCCTACATCTGGAATACCTGTCGCTTTATGTCGGCATTGGCTTTTTTGTGCTGTATACGTGGGAGTTGTATGGCGAAGACATCAGCCGGCCGGCCAAAAACCTTATGACAGGTATCTGTTTCGGCTTTGCCTTTCTGTCTTTACTGCTGCCGCCGCTGCTTATTACTCAGCTAATGGAGTGGTTTTTATACATGATGTTCGGGTTTATTCTCTACGGCATGTGGGTATACATTCAGGCGGCGCGGAACCGGCGTCCCGGGGCTGAGTATGCACTGATGAGTACGGGTGTGCTGCTGGTGATTTTTTTGTTTGTGCTGCTGAATCATTTCGGCATTTTTATCCCGCAGAAATGGGTACTGTTCTTTGGCTACCTGCTGTTCTTTTTCCTGCAATCGCTTATTCTGTCTTATCGGTTTGCTTACCGGCTACAGCTGGCAAAGCACCAGGCCGAGGAAGGGTTACGGGTAAAAAGTGAGTTTCTGAGCACGATGAGCCACGAAATCCGGACGCCGCTGAATGCCGTTGTCGGCATGACACACCTGCTGATTCAGAATAACCCGCGCGAAGACCAGGTACCTCAGCTGGAAGCCATGCAGTTTTCGACCAATAACCTGCTGGAAATCGTCAACGACATTCTGGATTTCAACAAGATCGAAGCCGGAAAGGTAACCTTTGAATCAATACCGACCGATATCGCCCGAATTGTGCAGCAGATTCAGGCCGGTTATCGCATAAATGCCGAGAAAAAAGGGATAGAGCTGCGGATTGACCTCGATCCGGCCATCCCCCGGACCGTACTGGCCGATCCGACCCGAACCACGCAGGTACTGATGAACCTCGTTCAGAACGGGATTAAGTTTACGGATAAAGGCTGGGTTGATATCCGTGTGAAGCTGAGCAGGCAGGAAGGTGATCGGGTTGACCTGACGTTTTCAGTAAAAGATACCGGTATCGGTGTTGCCCCCGACAAACAGAAACTGATCTTCAATGATTTTACCCAGGCCGATTCGTCGATGTCGAGGAACTACGGAGGCACAGGGCTTGGTTTGAGTATCTGTAAGCGGATTCTTGATTTACAGGGTGTTGAGCTTAAACTGGCCAGCGAGCCTGACAAAGGATCCATGTTCTATTTTACGCAAACGTTTATGAAAGCTGAAGACGAACCGGCGCCGGTTGAACCACCGAAACCGGTACCGAAGAATGAGAAACCGCTGGAAGGGATTTGTGTGCTTCTTGTTGAAGACAATCCGATGAATGTGTTTCTGGCGGAAAGTATTCTGACCCGGCTGGGTGCTACTGCTGAAGTGGCCGAAAACGGGCAGATCGCACTGGATAAACTGGACACAGCCCGTCATCATATCGTGCTGATGGATTTACAGATGCCGGTGATGGATGGTTATGAAGCAACGAAACAGATCCGTGCGCGGGGTGAGACTCTGCCGATAATTGCATTAACGGCCAGTTTGCCTGAAGAGGTAGAAGAAAAAATCAGGACTACCGGCCTGAATGACATGCTGGTAAAACCGTTTTACCCGGATGATCTCGTACAGGTAGTCCTGAAGTATGTTAAAACGCCTTAAGGCTCGAAAAAGCAGACGCTGCCGCCAACCCAGTCTTTGTTTTTATTGAAGTTAACGCCGATCATTTCGCCGCGGCTGAGGCGGGCCAGATTGGTTACCAGCTTCGGCTGATCATCATCCTTATGCCAGATAAACAGCATCCGGATTTCGCACTTTACCAGCCCGTCCGGCGATTGTATGACCGGTTCGTAGGATACCTTCCGCTGTAACAGAAAGTTGTGGCGCTCATAAGGCGGAATCGCGTCGAGGTCATCGGCCGAAATATGGAGCTGGACGCCGCTTCCGGCAAACGAAAACAGCGGTTTCAGTACATAGTTCTCCAGATCCTCCGGATAGGTGTCGAGATCGCTCAGAAAATGGCTTTTCGGCACAAACGGACTGTCGAACAAGGGCAGCGTGTACTTACTGATCCGGAAAAACCAGTTCGGGTGGCAAACCCATTCCACATCCACATCGTCTGTTGGCCGGAATTCTGTTTCAATATCGACAAAGCGCTGTAAATCATCGAAAATCAGCCGGTTATAGATCCGTTTGACCGGAATGCGCCGCCCGTCTTTTTCGTAGAACAAGGCTCTGCCTTCTTTCCGGATTTTGGTCAGACAGACCGGCTCAACACCCAGAAAGCGGCGCGTCAGTTCAAAGTCGATCCGCGTTTTCTGTTGTTCCGGATATATTTCCAGCAGAATAACATGCTCCGGATCATGTTCCCCGACAATCAGCTTCCGTAGCTCCTCAAGGTACTCTTCCCGATCGGCCACATTGAAGAGGGAGGTGTATGACTCAGGAACCGGAAAATGATGGCGGAACTGCCCCGGAATATACGCCTGAAAACCGAACAGAGACGGGAAGCCCTGTAATTCAATTAGCTGAGGCTCAAGTTCTCCACTGGCTTCATTGCGGCAAACGGCAAAGTCGATGGCCAGAAAGCCCGCGTGATTGTCTTCGTTGGGCACATAATCGTTTCGTGGAATGGCCTTATCGGTCAGTTCCCTGAAATTATCAGCCGTGATAACATCAACAATGTGATCGCAGGCTGAGATCAGTTTTTCTTTCAGTTCTTTCGGTACGAAAACGGGCGTTTCGGCAATCCGGAAGTCCAGCATCCCGGGCAAATCCTCTTTTATAGCCTGTAGTAAGTCCTGATATCGTTCGTTACTAAATGCTTCATTATAGATCTGACGGACTGTTGAAATCATAATTGCTTGGTTTAGTTTTCAACCGGGGGGGCTGAAATGGTTAATGTTGCATGTGTGACGCTACCGGCAGATTTGCCTGGATGGCTTGCCGCAGAAACGACGGAATAATCACCGATTCGGTAAACTGAATCTTGTCCGGATCCTGTAGCGAGGCAACCATCTCGTTATACTTTTCTTCGCCGTGGTTTTCGATAATCTGATTCCGCTTTTCATCGGTCAGAAAATACCGGAGCATACCGGCGCTGTCGGCTTCCGGGTGAAACTGGGTTCCAAAGATCTCATTGGAGAACCGGACGGCCATAATAGCACGTTCCAGATTGACGTGCGGCCGGATTTTTTCGAGCGCCAGCACCTTCATACCCAGTTCTTCGATACGAGTCCAGTTCGGGCTCGTCAGCTGGAAATCCCGTGAATCAACGGCAAACAACGGATCGGGCAGCACCTTAAAGAAGGGCTCCGAATGGCCGTCGTCAGTACGGTGAATCGGGAATATGCCGAACGACGTTGACCGTCGCTTGCTGATCATACCGAGCCGGAAGTGCCGTGCTACGAGCTGGAAGGAGTGACAGATCAGAAATACATATTTCTTTTGCCGGTTCGTACGGTTATACGCAAACAGCCTGTCAATCAGGGAAAAATAATGCCGCTCCCACGTATCGGCGGAGGGCATGGGGCTGCCCGGACCACCGGTCGAGATATAGATGTCGTAACTGAGATCGGGCAGTTCGTCGCTGGCCCTTACGTTGAATACATCGACCGCAAGGTCAACCTGTTCTTCTTCTTTTGTTTTCTGAATAAGCTGATGGATACAACGCATCCCTTCGTTGGGGTGGTTGTCATACATATCCAGAATGGCTAATTTTAGTTGTCTCATAATCTGCTGTGTAGTACGGAATCTCATCGCGCGGCGACCGTTCCGTACTACAGGTTTAACTACCGTATTCCGTGAGAAGTTTCCTCTACGATGTAATCAACCACCCGTTTTAAGTCGCCGGTTTGTTGAAAAACGGCTAATTGACGGTCGGCACCGGTACCCATTTCCAGAATTTTCAGCACGTATTCACACTCGGCACGGCTACCCAGATCATCGACTACATCATCGATAAAGTCGAGCAGTTCGTGAATCAGGTGATGAGTCGGCACTTCCTCCTGTTTACCGAAATCAATCAGCTTGCCCTCAATTCCGTAGCGGGCAGCGCGCCACTTGTTTTCGTTGATCAGCAGGCGCCGGTATGGCCGGAAGTTGAGGTTCTGCCGGTGTAGTTTGTAGATTTTTGCCACCAGCGCCTGCATAATGGCCGCCAGACAGATGGTTTCGTCGACCCGCATCGGACAGTCGCAGATCCGGAATTCAATCGTGTTGAAGAACGGATGCAGCCGGATATCCCACCAGATTTTCTTGCCGTTGTCGATGCAGTTGGTTTTTACCAGCAGGTTAATGTATTCATCGTATTCGGCAGCCGACGAGAAGAAGTCGGGTATGCCCGTACGCGGAAATTTGTCAAATACCTTTGAGCGGTACGATTTAAAGCCTGTATTCCGGCCGCGCCAGAAGGGCGAGTTGGTCGACAGCGCATAGATGTGGGGCAGAAAGTACCGCACCGCATTCATGATCTGGATTCCTTCGTTCCGGCTTTCGATGCCTACGTGTACGTGCAGACCGAAAATCAGGTTCGACCGGGCCACATCGCGCATTTCTTCAATCAGCTGGTCATAACGTTCGTTTGGTGTGATGAGCTGATCTTGCCAGTCCGAAAACGGGTGCGTACCGGCCGACGCAATCCGCAGGTTCTGCTTATCGGCCAGTTCCATGATGTTACGGCGGAGGTAGGTAACTTCTTCGCGGGCCTCATGGATGTTGTTACAGATCTCCGTACCAACCTCCACCACTGCCTGGTGCATTTCGGCTTTTACCCGTTCCTGTAACACAATTTTACCACCATCCACAATTTTGGACATGTGCGACCGGAGCTCCCTGGTTTCGGGGTCAATGGTCTGAAACTCTTCTTCAATTCCGAGGGTAAAAACGGGCATAACAATTAGGCGGTAAAAGGTAAATGGATATTGTGTGCGTATCTCCGGATACGCACACCGGCTACGTTATTTCTTTTTGGTACGCTTTGGTTTCGCGGCTGCTTCAGGTTCGGCAGCGGCCACCGGTTCGGGTGCCGTGGCTGGCGGGGTCATGCCGATACCCTGCGTTGAGTTGCGGACAAACGACCCCCAGGTCAGGTTCATCTGGCCGGGCTTATAGCTTTTCGCTTTCTCAATGGCAAAATTGGCGGCGGCTTCAACGACCCAGTCGAAATTTTCCTGACCTACCGAATACAGATCGGCATCCGGAGCCGGATTACAGAAATCGATGGCAATCGGGATACCGTCGCGAACCGCAAACTCGAATGTATTGAAGTCGTAGCCGAGGCCGTTGTTCAGGGCCAGTACATACTCCTTAATGGTTGCCAGCAGCTTTTCCAGTGCCGGACCTTTGGTTTGTGGCTCGGCGGCATAGCGCAGGTGATGCGGGTTACGGGGCTCATACGGCATGATCCGGACCTCTTTGCCACCGATGCAGTAACAGCGGAAATAGTCCTCAAACTCAATGGCTTCCTGATACAGCATTACCAGCTGACCGGTCTCGTCGTAGGCCTGATAAAACTCCTGCGGGTTGTGTACTTTATAAACGCTTTTCCAGCCACCACCGGCGTGCGGTTTCATGAAGGCAGGAAAGCCGATGTAGTTAAAAATACCATCCCAGTCCATCATCCGGAGGTTGCGGAATGAGTTGGCGGTAGTATCGTCCGGACGCTCTTTTGACGGGAGCAGGAACGTTTTCGGAACCGGAACACCCAGCTGAACGGCGAGACAGTTGTTGAAAAACTTCTCATCGGCGCTCCACCAGAACGGGTTGTTGATTACGGCGGTGCCGGTCAGAGCGGCGTTTTTCAGGAACGCGCGGTAAAACGGCACATCCTGCGAAATCCGGTCAATGATTACGGCGTAATCGGTGGCAACACCCTGTTCGACCTGATCAATGCTGACAAACTCTGCCTTGAATTCACTTTGCTTTTCGTTTACGCGGTCAATAAAAGCCTGCGGAAACGTATTCTCCTGTCCGAATAAGATACCTATTTTTGCCATCGATCTGAAAGTCAGTTAATTGTGAGTAATGTTTGTTCTGTTGGTAAAACTATTGGTAAACAAACTGTTGAGTGCTGCGAATGTTCAGGTCCGGTAGTTACCGGATTGGTTACATGACGCTGACGTAGTGCGGAAGCATTTCTTTCCAGACCGGCCAGTCGTGCAGGCCCCAGGGCCGGATATCGAGCCAGTGGTGAATGCCTTTCCGGTTCAGAATCTGCGACATCTGGATGTTGGCCGGTTTACAGAAATCGTGTTCCGAGGTGCCGAGCACAATGTTCATCCGGTGAAACTGATCGTTGTGCGCATTAGGCATAAAGTCGACGGGGTTATTAAAATAGACCGTATCGTCGTAATATCCGTCCAGAAACGACCGGATGTCGAAGGCGGCACCCATTGTCCAGAGGTGCGATACCACATCCGGATGCCGGAAGGCAAAGTTCATGGCATGATACCCGCCGAAACTGCATCCGCCCACGGCGATTTTGTGCACACCACCTTCGCGCTGCATCCACGGCAGCAGTTCTTCGTGCAGCATTTTGTCGTACCAGACATGATTCCGGATGCGCACTGAGGGGTGCA
The DNA here is from genome assembly GCF_945952095.1 of uncultured Arsenicibacter sp. Taxonomy (GTDB): domain Bacteria; phylum Bacteroidota; class Bacteroidia; order Cytophagales; family Spirosomataceae; genus Arsenicibacter. The sequence continues at coordinate 14,798 of NZ_CAMFHL010000178.1, forward strand.
GGTGTTTGGCATAGAAGCTGTCGGTGTCGATGCTGTCGATGCAGTAAATTTTAATTTTGCCCTGTTCGACGAACCAGCGGACCGATTCGATAAGACCCATGTCTTTGTTCTGGTAATAGCGGCCGAACGAGGTCGGAAAAAGGAGAACCGGATACCCCCAATGGCCGAATGTCAGCATTTCGATGTCACGGCCGAGGTGATGCGAATACCATTTAGAGTAGCGTTCCTGCATTTAACGAAGCATAATTTTCACATGAAAAATAGCGAAAATTTAGAAAAAGAAAGCCCGAAGCGCTGGCGACCGTCGAAAAAAAGCCCAAATTTGTTCTTAATGTGTTTTACCTGGCTGTTGTTTATATACATAATGTTACCATTTGCAGGCTAGCCGGCTTCGGCTTTTCAAACTACCCTGGTTACCGATTCAGTCTTATCAGTCCCCTTACAGCTGTCTCTTATACACATCTACGAGC
>NZ_CAMFHL010000179.1 GCF_945952095.1 uncultured Arsenicibacter sp.
CGACCGGCCCCACACCAGCCGTTCCGATGCGAATCCGGTCGGCATCTACCGACGTTTGCAGTAATGACCGGAAGTAGATTAAACCGGCCACCACCACCACGCCAATAACGGCCACCGTTATACCCCGGCGGGTTCGGGAACGGCTTGTGATTTCAGGTGATAACTCTTTGTCCATTGGTTTGTTGCGTTACGCTCTTTCTAATAGCGAACGCAGTGCCAAACCATAAACCACTAATTATCAGTCCATTTCTTCTTATCAAGGGGCTTATTACCTGTGCGAAACCGCACATCACGTTGCATTCCGCACAGGCTTTTGTGCGGAAAACACAACGCATGACAAATCCGCAGGCATTTCGTATGGTATATCCATTAACAGAAAATGCCCCCAACCCGATGCAAGGATGTGCAAGACAACCAAGGCGGGTTAGGAGCATTTACCGTCAATCAGTCCGGTCAGTTGCAGCCCGTTCCGGTCACTGAAAACGTATAGCTAACCGGCATGTTTCCGGGATCGCCATAGGCCGTTACGGTATAGGTACCCGGTTTGTTGATGCCTGGTGCCGTCAGGTTATTGCCCAAACTAAAATTCCGGAAAACCGTGCTGAACACATACCCACTGTTGTTTGTAATGACAAACCGTTTACCCCATCCCTGCCCTGTAAACGTAACGGGACAGTTGCCGGTGCTCAGCACCAGCAACGGCTGATTAATTGCCGGACTGGTAACCGACAAAGCAGCCGGAGGCTCGGTTGCCGTTACGCTGATGGCCGCCGAGGCTGTTGCCGAACAGTTGCCCGTCGTGCCGGTTACCGAGAGGGTTGTCGCAGAGGTAACGTCCGTCAGTACCAACGGATTCTCCGTTGATCCGTTGCTCCAGGTGTAGCTGGTGGCGCCCGAAGCAGTCAGCGTGGCCGACCCGCCCGAGGTGATCGTCTGAGAAGCGGGCGAAACCAACACCAGGCATTGCAGCGGAGCCGCACAGCTTGATAGTCCCCCATTGGTAGCAGCATAGATTGTATTGCCGGCTACAATAACGTCATTCACCACATCATCGCCCAGCCCATTGGCGGCCTTGGTATACGTGGTGAAGGTTTGGCCCCCATCGGTCGAGATACTCAACCCACTACCAGTAGCTGCATACACCGTTCTGCCGACGGCATACACCCCGCTTATCGGCCCTGTTCCCAGACCATTTGTTCCGCCTTCTACGCTGCTAAAGCTGTTACCACCATCTGTTGAGATATTCAAGAATCGAGAATAACCTCCATAGACGGTTGCGCTACCTGGCGTCGTGGCCGCTGGTAAGACAAACGTACCTCCTGAAGAATATACGCTACCACCGCCAAGAAATCCATCCGTCTCGCCTTTTTGAACAAATGAGTTCCCGCCATCGGTCGAAATATTGAACGCCGAGTCACCGAGTCGCCCGCCTGCATAGACGGTTGCGCTACCTGGTGTCGTGGCTGCCGGCAAGACATATATAGAAGAAATAAACAAATTGGCGTATTCATTACCAGTTTGTTTCTGCACGAAGTTATTACCCCCATTGGTCGATATATAAATTCCATTTCCATAAGATGCACCATAGATGGTTGCGCTACCCGGCGTTGTAGTTGCTGGTAAGGCAAATAGTCCCGTAAGACCAGAAATATTCAGTTTAGTAGTGAAGGTTGTGCCGCCATCCGTCGAGATACTTATTCCGGCATCGGTAGCTGCATAAATGGTGATACTGCCCGATGAAGTACCCTTCAACACATATACACTAGTTACTCTATCATCCGAGAGCCCGTTGGCTACTTTGGTTTTATTAGAAAAGGTGTTGCCACCATCGGTCGAGATGCTCAGGCCATTATCGGTCGCGGCATAAATCGTGTTACTCGCGGGAGCGGTGGCCGTGAGCGCAAACACCGCGTTCACCACGTTGCTCCCGAGGCCGTTGCCGGTGGTTTTGGTTGTATACGTCGTGCAAACGGGTCCGCTCTGCGCATAGGCAGTAGCGGAGGCCAACCCACCAAGGATACAGATCAGCAGGAGCGCCTGCACAGCCCGTGAACGGGTCAGAAGGCGGGCTTTTACAGAAGCATAAAGGGTAAACAGAGACATAGTTACAAGTGGTTTTAAGAGTACATGGATTACACCCGCTGACGGTGGGTTTTCCGGTTTGCCATTCAGGACTGGCAGGCAGGAAACTGATGTACGAGTGCCGCTGCAAAGGTCCTGCGGGTTTGGCAAACTTGCCCGAAAACATACACATACAATCCTGCCATTCTACGTATACAATCCTGCCATTGTAACCATTAACCCTATTTAAGTACAAAAAACTGGTCATTTCTGTGGCAATCACTGTCCGGAGCCGAGCCGGTTGCCACAACACAAAAAAGGCGGTTTACGCTCCCTTTTGTGAAGCAACATATGGTTACTTTTCTTACTTTTGACACCTGTTGTTTCCAACAAGGGACACCACCGTAACGAGAACTTTACCATTTACAGGCAATGGCCTCCTTCCAATGTGCATACCGGCAGACTGCTTGCCTGGCTTTCCTGTTTGCTTTCCTGTCCTGTAACATCCCTGTCTTTGGTCAGGGCTATACAGAGTCCGTTATCCACGCTACGTCACCGGCGTCTGATTATATCTTCCGGGTGCAGTACTTCGGGCAACAGCCGGGTTTTGACAACCGGAACGTACTGGCTATTGGTCAGGATAAGTCTGGTTTTATCTGGACAGGTACAACCATAAACGCTTATCGGTTCGACGGGACGCGGTTTAGATCCCTGCCAGCGGTAAAGGGGCCGGGCCGGCGGCCGTCTGCCCTGGTGTTTGATCTTACCGGGATGGATCAGGACGGTAATCAGTGGTTTTTTACGGCCAATCCCGGTGGCTTCCGGCAGATTACGGTACTACCCCAGGGCCAGTCAGAACCTGTTTTATACGATTCGCTTTTCAGAAAGCCCTTTCCGCTACAGAAAGAAGCCATTCAACCCGCTACCCGCGAATCATCGGATACGGCTAAGGCAACGCTGCGGTATATCGCGACTGAAACCAACACCCGTGGCCTTTGGGAAATCGGCCGGAACGGTACGGTCCGGCTGATCTACCGCCTATCTGACCGTACCGGCATCCGGCACCTGCATCAAACTTCCGGCGGGACCCTGCTGGCAACGGTTTCTGACCTGATCACCAACCGCGTCAGTTTACTGGAAATTTCCACCAGCGGGAAACTCCTGCGGCAACTGCCCTTACCGGACCAACTGGCTGCGTTTCACGTCGATGAAAAAGGGGCAATTTATCTGTACCGGAAAGTGCTGGGCTATGAATTACCGGCAACCTGGCCGCATCTGGAACCGGCCCGGCTTGACAAATTTCTGTACCGGATGTCGCCGGCGGGAGAGCTGACTACCCTGCCCATTGCGCTGCCGGCGGGTTTGTTTCAGGTAGCTGCCCAGGAAAATTTCGCCGGTATACAAGCCACCTACGACGCTTTCCGCAACCTGTTCTGGGTCAGAACCAAAACCGTTCTGTTTGCCTGGCACCCAACGCATGGCGTCGTATTCGACGACCGTGCGGCCGGCGCTCCCCTGGCAACCACCCACGACCTGACCAGCCTGTTTATTGACCGCACGGGTTCTGTCTGGGCAGGCTCTTCGGAAGGGCTTTTTCTGATTACAGCCGAAAAAAATCAGTTCAGGCGGTATCTGTATACCCCGGTTCAATCCAGTTCGTCGCCCGGCTTCGCGATTCGCGGCATCCTGCAACTGGGAAACGAATTATGGGTCAACTCCTCGACTACGCAGCGGGTCAACCTTACCACCAACGCGTATACACCGCTGAGGAGTCTAACCAATTCTAACAACTATCCCGTGCGGGGAATGTACCCCATGCTTCAGGGGAACGATGGTTTTATCTGGTCGGGAGCCCGCAGCCTTGTCCGGCTCGATCCGGCAACCCGCGAGCACCGCGAATTTATGCTTCCAGCCCCTAACTACGTATATGCCCTCTGGCAGGACGGACGGCAGCGGATCTGGGTTGGTACTGAATCGGGCCTGAACCTTTTTGACCCGAAAACCGGACAAAGCTCGCTCTTCAGGCGTTACAACCGGTTTCCGGAACTGGCTCATAATGCCATTCACGGATTTTTTCCTGACAAACAGGCGGGTGGTATCTGGATCGCCGCCTCGTCGGGTCTGTACCTCCTGGATACCCTCCGCGGCATTGTAGCCCGGTATAGTGATGAGCTTCCTGCTCCGTTTCAGCTGCCCGCTACCCAGATTAACTGGGTGCATGCAGACCGTGATGAACCAGGGGTTTACTGGCTGGCTACGCGGGGCGAAGGGCTGATCCGGTGGACCAAGCGGACCGGACAAACACAGGTCTTCACGCAACGGCAGGGATTGCCTGATAATACCATTTACAGCATCGACGAAGACGCCCGGCACCGGCTTTGGTTGCCTACCAATGCCGGATTAGCCTGTTTCGGGAAACAGGCGCCGCATCAGGTGCAGCTTTATATACCGAAAGACGGCATCGCCCATGAGGAATTCAACCTGATGGCCCGCTGGAAAGCAAAGGACGGGCAGCTGTTTCTGGGTGGACTCAACGGCATAACGGCTTTCAGACCCGACCGGATGGGCGCGGACTTACCGCATACCTTCCCGCTGCTGGTCACGAACTTCCAGCTCCTCGACACCCGAACCGGCCTGATGACCGACACGTTGAACCATTTTCTGGCCAATAAAAAAGTCCGGCTACAACCGACCGACCGGTCGTTTGTGCTGTCATTTGCCATACCTGATTATCGATTTACGAAGAATGCCCGGCTTTGGTACCGTATCCGCGGCTGGCAGGATACCTGGGCCGTTCAGCCCGGCATGGACCTGCACATTATCGGCCTGCCCCCGGGCACCTACCAGCTGGAAACGCGTGTACAGGCAGCAGGCGGTCAATGGCTTACCGACGTTTTATCCATACCGGTAACTGCCCTCGCTCCTTTTTATCAACAGCTTTGGTTTTACCTGACCGGTCTGTTCGTGTTTCTCCTCGCAGGTACCCTGGTTGTCCGTTGGCGTACCCGGAAGCTCATGGCCCGGAACCAACAGCTGGAAGCAGAGGTACTGCGCCGGACGCAGCATATTGAAGCCGACAAAATCCTGATTGAGCAGCAATCGGCCCGCCTCCGGGAAAACGCCGAACTGAAAACCCGTTTCTTTACCAACGTAACCCACGAGTTCAGAACACCGCTGACCCTATTGATGGGGCCCATTAACTACCTGGCGAAACACGTTACCGATCCGACAGCGACTGAACTGCTCACAGTCATGAAGCGCAATGCCTACCAGCTACTGACGCTGGTCAATAACGTGCTCGATCTGACTAAAGTTGACGCAGGCCGGCTGCTGCTGCTGGAAAAACCGACCGATGTGGCCGTGCTTATTCGCCAGCAGCTTAGCCTGTTTGCGGCACAGGCAGCCTACAATGAGGTACAGCTGAGGGCGGACATTCCTCAATCGGATTCATGGTATCTGATGGATGCCGAAAAAGTAGACACAATCCTTAAAAACCTCATTGCCAACGCCCTTCGATTCACTAAATCAGGCGGCCAGATTACAGTGTCCCTGTCTACAGAAGCAGACATGATCCGGATGTCAGTCCGGGATACAGGCATTGGTATTCACCCCGGCGATTTACCGTTTATTTTTGAGCGTTACTACCAATCGTCCCGACCAGATGTTCCGTTGCAGGGCGGCACGGGTATTGGTCTGGCCATTGCTGCCGATTTTTGCCGGCTCTGGGGTGGTCAGCTAACGGTTGAGTCGGCACCGGGCGTTGGCAGCACCTTTACGCTGACGTACCCGCTGCAACCGGTAGCCGCGCCGGCCCAACCAACTGCACCGGAAGCGTTACCGGTTGCAGCGCCACAACCGGCAGCTGCTGTAGCCGCCAAACACCGGCCGGTTTCTGCTACCGACCGGATCCTGATTGTGGAGGACAACCTGGATATGGCAGCCTATATATCCTCGTTATTGACGCCTCATTACCAAACCAGAACCGCCGCGAACGGACAGCTGGCGATTGACTGGCTGACCAATTGCAGCCCAGACGAATTACCACAGCTCATTATCACCGATATGATGATGCCGGAGCTCGATGGTATGGGGCTGATTGGTGAAATTCGCAGACACCCCATGCTGAACACCATCCCGCTGATCATGCTTACCGCCCGGACAGATGCAAACCTGCGGCTAAAAATACTGGAACTGGGCGTTGCCGATTTTCTGACCAAACCCTTTGTCGGCAGTGAATTGCTGACGCGCATTGCCAATCTGCTCGAACGTGGCCGCGAACAAACTACCTGGCAGCAGGCCACCGATGATACGGAAACAACCGTGCAAAAGAAAGCCGTACCGGTAGCAAACTGGTTACCAGCTCTCGAACGGTATATTCAGGATAATCTGTCGGATGCAGACTTCAAAAACAGCTCGCTGGCCGACCTCATCCATGTCAGCGAACGCCAGCTCTACCGGCTTATTAAAGTCAATACGGGATTTACACCGAATCAGTTTATTCAGGAAATACGTCTGCAATCGGCAAGGGAATGGCTCGAAAACGGCAAGGTAAGTACGGTAAAAGAAGCCTGCTATGCGGTAGGCTTTCAGCAGGTTTCGTATTTCTCCCGCATCTTCCAGCAACGGTTTGGCCTGTATCCCAGCGAAATCCGCCCGACAAAAGAACCTGCTGAAAGTTATGTGACACTGTAAAAGCATTGTCTTTCGGGAAAACAATGTTTTTTACGGTAGCCATGTGGCCTGTGTTGGTATATATTCCTGTAAATCCAGCCGGGCCAATAGCCTGTCAGCCGTGTTCAGGCGTATCATTCTTATTCTAACGCCTTGACCATTCGCTCCGATGCGTACCTTTTTCCGGATTTTTCTGCTGATTATTGTCCTGCTGCTGCTTGTCTGCGGAGGCACCTTTCTGTACCGTAGCCGCGACCGGCAGCCGGGCTACAGCCTCAACCTCGACGTAAAGCCGGTTGCACCCAAAGGGATAAAGGCCGGTTTTGCAGCTCTGAAAATTACCCCGGCGCTTCCCGACACCTGGACGGATAAAAACAACGACGCCAAATATTCGGAGGAGGATGGCGACACCTATCAGGACCGCAATAACAACGGCAAATTCGATGCGTTCTGGATGGCCGGCTTCCATAGCCAGCGCCCTGCCAACGGCATTCACGACGACCTCTGGGTACGGGCCGTCGTGATCGACGACGGGCAGACACGGATGGCCATTGCCGCCGTCGATGTACTGGGGCTGTCCCACAACAACGTTGTCAGTATCCGGAAAGCGCTACCGGCCGAAGCGGGCATTACCTACAGCATCGTCTGCAGTACACACAACCACGAAGCCCCGGACATGCTCGGCATGTGGGGTGAAAGCATGTTTAAAACCGGCGTGAACGCGGAGTACCAGGCGTTCATTGAGCAGCAGGTAGTGAAGGCGATTACGGAAGCCGCCAAAGGCCTGCAACCGGCACGGCTGCGTTTTGTACAGGACCTGACCGGGGCCGACACGCTGATTAAAGATACCCGCAAACCGGTTGTCAAGGATGCGGGCCTGTATATGATGCAGGCGCTGGCCGCCGACAAGGACAGTACGCTGGGTTCACTGGTGGTCTGGGGCAACCACCCCGAAACATTATGGAGCAAAAATCTCGACATTACCTCCGACTTTCCGCACTATGTCCGGACTTACCTGGAAAAAGACCTCGGCGGCACGGTGGTCTATGCGTCCGGCTGTGTCGGCGGGTTAATGACGACCCATCCCAGCCAACCGGTGCAGGACCCGCGAACCGGTAAACAGATCCTGGAACCTTCTTTTGAGAAAGCCGACGCTGAGGGCCGCCAACTGGCGAATCTGGCCCTCAATGCTCTGAAAAGCGATACAGGCAAAGCCGTTTCAGCCATCAACATCCGGCTGCTGGCCCATACGTTTGAGCTGCCGCTCGATAACAACATGTTTAAACTTGGCGTGGCCCTCGGCCTGCTGAAATTCGGGTATAGCAGCTGGGGGAATCTCCGGACCGAGATTGCCGGCTTTACGATCAGTTCGGCGGCCGGGCCATTAGCCAGCTTCCTGACCATTCCGGGTGAGTTGTATCCGGAAATTGCCAATGGCGGGGTGCAGCAACCCGAAGGCGGTGACTTTGGCATTGCGCCGGTTGAAACGCCCCCGCTGCGGAATCTGATGAAGGGAAAATATAAGTTTGTCCTGGGCCTCGCGAATGATGAGTTGGGGTATATTGTCCCGAAAAGTCAGTGGGATACCGAAGCGCCGTTTACGTACGGGCTTCAGAAATCGCCGTACGGGGAGGTTAACTCGGTCGGGCCGGAAACCGCCCCCCGAATTCATCACGAAGCGGTTAGTTTGTTGAAGAGGCTGTAGACGACGTTTTGTTTTAGCTTCCAGGAAGTTTTGAACTTCCTGGAAGCTAAAACAGTCAGTTATTCCAGGTCTTCTGAAATAAATTTCCGCAGGGCCTGATGCGGGCGAAGGCCGTTTTTGGTACCGTTGCCGTTCACCGTAAAGGCGCGTTCGGGCGAGGCCGATTTGGCGCGGCTGGCCAGATTGGCCGTCGAAAAATAACCGGCTTTAACCTGCTGCCATTCTTCCTCAGACATGGCGCCACGGGCCGCCTCCCCTTTTACATAGCCGTCGTTGAAGCTATTGATCCGGCTGTCGGTCTGGCTGATCCGGGCTTCCGCCACCAGATCGCGGAGTTCAGCCTCCAGCGTTTTCTGTTTCGTTTTTAACTCGTCCAGCGACGGCAACAGCACAAGCTCATGTTCCAGCACCGACTTACGCGTCAGTTGAGCCGCCAGTTCCTGTTCGGCCGGAATCAGTTCTTTATTCAGCCGCTTCATGCGCCGGCGCAGTTTCCAGAACCGGATATCGGCCTGTAACCAGCGGAACCAATAAGCCGAGAGCACCGGCAAGGCAATACCCAGACACACAGCCCCCGCCAGCGCAAACAGAATCCCGCTCAGTACAAATGACAGCAATGCCCACGGACTGTTTACCAGCACCAGATTCAGGGACTCAGACTCCTGCAGCTGCTTTTCAATTTTGCTCATCACGGCAGGGCTTAACTCCTGCACCGCTCCGGTCGCGTCTACCGGCGCACCCGTAATCTGGAGCTGCCGCACCGATTTATTGATCGCCGCCTTCAGCTGATCGGTCCGGTAAGCTTCGTACCGGAACCAGCCCAGCACCGCCAGCGTCAGGATAGAGAACACGGCCAGGGCCAGTTTAAACTTCTCGTACTTCGAACGGTTTTTTTCAGGTTCTTCCTGATAGGGCTTTTCAATAAGCCGGTCATAAGCCGGTTTGAGCAGGATCGATACCATTGCCAGACCAACCGCAAAGGCCCATGCCTCGTTGGTATCCCGGATATTGAGCGCATAGGCCACAATCTCGTGCGAAATGATCAGGTCACCGGCCACAAAGGCAATACCGGCCACCAGAAACAGCAAACCGCCCAGCAAGGAGTAGTCGGGAGACGCCTTATCCCGGCGAACCTGCAACCGTTCGCGTTCATCATCAATGGCTTTACGGTCGTTGTTCAGCCGTTCGGTCCGGGCCGACTGTACACTCAGCTTCAGCAGGTGATCCTGCAACTGACTGTAGGTTGTTTTATGATTTTCGGTTGCTTCGGCCAGCGTTTGTTCTACTTTCTGTAGCTCCTCACGCGTATGACGGGTCTGCTCGGTCAGCCATTCATAATTGACCTGACTGGACAGATACCCTTCAAAATTGGTCCGGTCAACCCCTTCAACACCACTGCTATAGCCATGCTGAAAATCCTGATTCTGTGTTGGTTCCATCTGAAAATACGATTATGCCAGGCAGCACCGCGATTACTGACCGTCGAGAATTTCCTTTTGCTGCTTCTCGGTCAGGCGCGATCGTAGTTGCCGGGCCAGATTAAACTCACTGATAAACAGACTAACAAGCATATCGCGCCGGGCGTTCAACCGGTCGAGACTGGCCTCAGCGCGGTTCAGGTTAGGGAGTATCTGCCACTTCTGCGCACGGATGTCGTCGATCTCCCGTTTCAGCTGCTGGATTTCAGATTCCCAACCGGCCAGTTTTGTGCGTTTATCCGTGTCCAGTAACTGATTAGTGGCATGCGTACGCAGGTCGCGGTGCAGGACGGTCAACGTACCTAGCAACAATTTACCCGCCAGTAAAAACAGGAAGAAAATAAACACAAATAAGGCCACCGCATTCAGCACCGGCTGGGTTTGCAACGCCTGTACGAGCACAAAAAACGAAGCCGCCAGCGGTAAACCCACTTCTTCCAGCAGGCGGCGGGGCGTTACGGGTGCTGACGTCTCGTGCAAAAACGAGGTACGGCTGAACAGGTTAAACATACCCGCCAGAAACACACCGATAGAAATCAGGGCGCTGTTGCGTGGAAAGGCAGGCAGCAGCGTATCGGCAATCAGAAAGTAATTGCCGGTACACATGACCACCGAAATGGCCAGGCCAGCCAGTGTCCGCGGCAGGTGATGCTCGGCGGGTTGCCGGTTTTCGAGGCCCGAATGCTTGTGCTCCAGCTCACCGATCAGGTTTTCTTTCTGTTCAATGAACAGGTTCAGTTCCCCGATCTGCTCGTTATACCGTTCGGCCGTACGCTCCAGATCGGCCGTCCGGTGGGCAAAATAATGTTTGATCAGCGCCACTTTTTCGTCGGCGCGGGCTTCTGACAAGCCAAACAGCACCGCTTCGTCGCGCAGCAGATCTTCGTCTTCAAGCCAGGCGGGTACAGTATCAGCTACCACCGGCACATCAGCCGGTACATGTATGGTTTCCTGTTTGTCCGAAAACGGCAACGGGACAGGCACGGGCCGGACAGTGTTACCCGTCGGGGCCGGTTCTGCCACAACCGTCACCGGTATGTTTGGTTGTTGTTTACCTGCTGGTCGAAACAAATTCCTGAATCGTTCAGTCAATGTCATCGTATCGTATCGGCTACTTATCCGATTTGCTCTTTGTGTATAACGCCGGAGAACAGGCCAAAATTACCTGACAGCCAGCCGGTAAGCGGCTTTCCGGTATGTCAGCCTCTATCGTTCGGCGCTTAAATATGAAAAAATCCCGCCAATATCGGGCCAAAAAACGCGGTCTACAGGCTAAAAACACGTTTCAGCGAATTCCAGAGTGCCCGTTTCAGGTTCTGGTCAGCCTCCACGGTTGGCAAGGAGTCGGCCATCAGAAACGAAATGCCCTCGAAGCGGACTGGCTGATAGCGATCCATCATAATGTCAAGCCCGATCTTGCGGAAGGGCACCCCGAACGTAATGAAGTGGTGGATGTACTTTCCGCGCAGCAGATCCGCAAAATCAATATGCCCGATGCGGTGCAGATTCAGCAGTTCAACCCCGTCAAGATTGAGATTAACGGCTTTCAGGATTTTTTCCAGGAACAATAAATCACTGGCGGTCAGCTCTTCATCCGCCAGAATCAACACTTTCTGATTAATGACCGGCGGTGCTGATTGGGAAACCGGCGGTTGCGGCACCGGTGCCGGCTCAGGGGCAACGGCAATCACCGGCGCGGGCTGTACCTGTACTACCGGCGCCGGCATCGGTACGGGTTCCGGTTCAACCTCCGGGGCTACAACCGGACTGACTACGGCAGGTTGGGCCACGACAGGCCGGGCCACGACAAGCTGCGGTGTAATCACGTCCATCACGACCGGCGGCGCAATGGTTACCGGTTCAACAACCATTACCGGCTCAGACAGCTCAGGCTGAGCGACCGGTTCGGTGGCCGCCGGAATCACGCCTTTGTATTCCGGATTTACGCCCGCAAACATGCGTTCGTCCAGCCGGAACAGCTGGTCGCCCTGATAGAGCGTCTGATAAAAATGCTTTACTGACATTACTCACTTTTCAATTCGTACCACTTCACCTCTTTCAACGGCATTCGCCGGCCGTCGAATGTTTTTTGCTCCGGCCCGTAATATTTGACCAGATAATCCAGCACTTTGGGTTCCGATTCGCCCAGGTCCCAAAGCTTCTGTGTCCGCTGCATCCAGCGTATTTTCTCTTTCCAGCCGTCCCGTGTAAAGCGGTTCTGGATAATCAGTTTCGGCGAATGGCAGGACGTACAATGTGCTTTCACCAGCATAAGCTGTTCATCCATGGCCAGCCCCGTTTCCGGATCTTTCTTTACCGAATCAGCCGTCATCACCACTTTCGCGGCGGCCTTAACCGGCATTTTTTCAGCCGGTTGCACAAAGGCAGCGAGGCCGGTGACGACTGTCAGTGTGAGCAGGATTGCGTGCAGTTTTCTCATAGCGATTACACGAGTTTAACGGCAATCCGGTGACAGGCATTGTTGCAGTAGCCTTCGGGGTTCCACTGCGGCATTACCATAGGCTGGGCCACACCGGCATCGTCAACGGCCTTCGCCCAGATTTCGTAATAGCCTTTCTGCGGCAACCGGATTTCTGTAGACCACTGCTGCCACGCAAGCCGGTTTTTTGGAGCCTTCAGGGTTGTTTTCTGCCAGGTAGCACCGAAATCGACCGATACCTGTACCTCCCGTACGGCCCGGTCACCGGCCCACGCATGGCCGCGCAACGCAATTGACTGCCCGACCGGTACTGTCGCTCCGGTTTTCGGGAACGTAATCAGCGATTTCACCGGCATCGACTCAATGATTTTGAACTCGCTTTCCGGCGGATCGTAGCCCGGCTCAACGGGATTGATGGGTACCTTATAACTCTTACCCGTCATTTTCGTTCCATCGTGCACTTTATTCCGGACCGAAATCGTGTGCAGCCACTTGCCCGAAACCGACGCCGGCCAACCGCCGATCACAAGCCGCAGCGGATAGCCGTGGGCCATCGGAATGTCCTGTCCGTTCATGGCCCAAGCAATCAGGGTTTCATCTTCCAGCGCCTTCCGCATCGGTACCCCGCGCGAAATCGGCGATTGCTTCGGATCAAGGCTCAGGTGCAGGTCGCGGCCGTAATAACCGATGTAAACGGCATCGTCTTTCAGCCCCACATCGGCCAGAATATCTTTCAGGCGGACACCGGTCCATTCGGCACAACTCACCGCCCCGTCGCCCCACTGGTTACCGGCTGTTTTCGGGTAATAGTTTGCCCGCCCGTTACCGGCACATTCGAGCACCAGCTGGTAGGTATAGGATTTAAATTTCTTTTTCAGATCGGCCAGGGTGTAGGTCTTTGATGTCTTCACCGATTCACCGTTGATCGTCAGTGTCCATTTGGCCGCATCTACGCTTTCCGGCATCAGCCCGTTGTTGCGGATGAACATTTTGTCGGCCGGCGTTACAGCGTCATCCAGCAAATGCGGTACCGCTTCTACGTTCCAGGGCTTATTGTTCAGCACCAGCATATCCTTGTGCTTTGCCGGCATCGGGTCCGGCTCCGTCCCGAACACGACGGGCAGGTAATTGGCCGGCATCCGGTCAGCAAACACAATGTCGGTGCCCAATAGCGTAGTCATGGTTGCCAGGGCTGAACGCTGCAAAAAGCCCCGACGGTCGAAAAGATGATTCATTTTATAATTCAGGGTTATTTTTTGGGTTACTGTTGGTTCTCAGTTACTGTTTGTTCTGAGTTGCTGATGGTTCTGGGTTACTGTTGGTTCTGCGTTAGTAGTGGTGACAGCGCCGGCTGCCGGTCCTGCCACCACTACTAACTCACTAGCCCAGTTCACTCTTTCTCTTTTTCTCTCTTTCTCTCTTTAATTCCCAAAGATAACGCCGTTAACAGAAAGATAACGCATGCGGGTTGCGATCCAATCCATATATTGTGGGCTGAAAACGGGCCGTACGGCCGCTCATCCGACAAACAACCCTGTTCATGGTAACCCAACCTGTTCAACCGCCTGCTTTTTTACGGAACCCGACGGCCTTTATGCTCTTTGGCACCGTGGCAGCGTTCTGCACCTACGCCTGCATGTATGCGTTCCGCAAAGGCATCACCGCCGTTACGTTCGAAGGAATGGAATTTGCGGGGGTCAGTTATAAAATCTGGCTGATCACGGCTCAGATTCTAGGCTATGCGTCATCGAAAGGACTGGGTATCAAGATCGTATCGGAGATGTCGCCGGCCAAACGGGCGATGAACCTGTTGCTGTTTGTCAGTATTGCCCTGCTCGCGTTGCTTGGGTTTGCACTGGTGCCTGCACCCTACAACATCCCGTTTCTGTACCTGAACGGCCTTCCGCTCGGCATGGTCTACGGCGTGGTGTTAGGCTTTCTGGAAGGCCGCAAACAGACCGATGCGCTGGTAGCCGGGCTGACGGCGTCGTTCATCTTTGCCTCCGGTTTTGTCAAAACTGTCGCGCTGACCATCAAAAGCAGCTGGGGTGTTACCGAATTCTGGCTTCCGTTCGTGACAGGCTCACTCTTTGTGCTCCCGATGCTGATTTCGGTCTATGCACTGACCCTCCTGCCACCTCCTACCGAGGAAGATAAAGCCCTCCGCACCGAACGGCGCCCGATGACGAGCAACGAGCGCCGGACCTTTATCCGGACCTTCCGGCCGGGGTTGGTTATGCTCATTATTTCGTACGTGTTCCTGACAGCCTTCCGCGACTTCCGCGACAATTTCGGACCGGAGATTCTGGCGGGCGCAACGAGTGACGGAGCCCCGCTGAGTCCCGCAATTTTTGCCAAAACCGAGACACTGGTGGCCGTCGGGGTACTGATTCTGATGGCGGGGCTGCAACGGGTGAAAGATAATTTTCAGGCGTTCACGCTGGTCAACGGCATGATCCTGGCAGGTGGTCTGCTGGTGGGCGTCAGTACCTGGATTTACCAGAGCGGCCACCTGTCGGCAGGCAACTGGTTTCTGCTGACCGGGCTTGGTCTTTATATGGCCTATGTGCCCTGCAACGGCTTATACTTTGAGCGGATGGTGGCGACGTTCCGCTATGTCAGCACCGTTGGCTTTCTGGTAACGCTGGCCGACTGGTACGGTTACCTGGGTAGTGTCGGGGTATCATTGTACAAAAATTTCGGGCAGGCCAACATCAGCTTCCATGACTTTTTCCTGTACGGTGCCTACGTTCTGGCCGCTTTTTATACCCTCATGGTGGCGGGATCGTATGTGTATTTCCGGGGCAAATACGAGGCATTTCAGAAGGCCTGATCTGATTTGCCCCTGTCTCTTATACACATCTGACGCTGCCGACGACTCCTTACGTGT
>NZ_CAMFHL010000180.1 GCF_945952095.1 uncultured Arsenicibacter sp.
CACCTCAGTAATTGACAGAGCCGATCCGAAAGGGTCGGCTCTTGTCGTTTATACCTCCTCCAACCCGCAAAAAACGCCCATCGGTCGGCTAACATTAATCCGAAAAAATCAAAAAAAAGCTGCCGATAGTTGCACTAACTACTTATATACCTATATTTGTGCCTGTACAAAGACGGCGCAGGGCGAACCTGTGCAGTTTTTATTGAGCATTGCCGATAAAATCAATGCTTGCTATCTAAAAGACATGATTCAATCACAATATATCGTAAACATCTGGTGGTGGCGTTCTCCTGACTTATGGTGAACAGAGCCGCTATGTGTATACATGAGCATTTTTACGAGGCCTACTGTTCACGCAGTAGGCCTTTTTTTATCCCTTTCTTTTTAACAATGGAACAATTAGTAACCTCAAAATTCAATGTTGTCAGCCGGCACAAACGCATGCTGGCCGATATCATAACACCGGTGAGTATCTACTTACGGGTTCGGGACCGCTATCTGAACAGCATTTTGCTGGAAAGTGCAGACTACCACGGCAACGAAAACTCGTTCTCCTATATTTGCTTTGACCCGGTTGCCCGTTTCGAATATTCACACGATCAGTTGCAGATAAAAATGCCTGACGGTACCGAAGAAACGAAAACGATCGAACGGCGGGAATTACTGGCTGAACTGAACGAATTCAAAGCATCATTCAGTCATCAGAAATCAAGTTTCAACTTTATAACAAACGGAACCTTTGGTTATTTCGGCTTCCCGAGTGTACAGAGTTTTGAAGATATCGAACTGACCGCAACCATTCCGGCTGAAAACGATATCCCTGCGGCAATTTTCCAGGTCTATCGTTATGTGGTTGCCATTAATCACTTTAAAGATGAACTATACCTCTTTGAGCATACCTACCTGAAGGACGACGAACAGGAAGGGGAAAGTAATCTGGAGTACATTAGCTCACTGATCACAAGCCGGAATTATGCAACGTATTCGTTTGATGTAAACGGCGAAGAAGAGTCAAATTTCACCGATGATGCGTTTCGGGCAGTTATTCAGAAAGGGAAAGATCATTGTCAGCGCGGAGATGTTTTCCAGATTGTTTTATCCAGACGTTTCTCCATCCCGTTTAAAGGCGACGAATTCAATGTTTACCGTGCCCTGCGTTCGCTTAACCCGTCTCCTTATCTTTTTTACTTTGATTACGGCAATTTTAAGTTTTTCGGCTCGTCTCCTGAATCTCAGATTGTTGTTAAAGACCGCAAGGCAACGATTTACCCCATTGCCGGTACATTTCGCCGGACGGGTGATGACATTAAGGATGCAGAACTGGCACAAAAGCTCTATGATGATCCGAAAGAATCGGCCGAACATGTAATGCTGGTTGATCTGGCCCGTAATGATCTGAGTCGTAACTGCGATGTCGTGAATGTTGAAACCTTCAAGGAAATTCAATATTACTCGCATGTTATTCACCTGGTATCCAAAGTGGTTGGTACGCTGACTGATGAAGCGGAGCCATTAACAATTGTAGGTGAAACCTTTCCGGCCGGTACATTATCAGGGGCACCGAAGCATATGGCAATGAAACTCATTGACCGTTACGAAAACATCAGCCGTAGTTTTTATTCAGGGAGTATTGGCTATATGGGCTTTGATGGTGAGTTCAATCATGCGATTATGATCCGGACGTTTATGAGCAAAAACAATACGCTTTACTATCAGGCTGGTGCCGGTATTGTGGCAAAGTCAGTTGTAGAAAGCGAATTGCAGGAGGTACATAATAAGCTGGCTGCGCTACGGACGGCTATTGAACAGGCACGAACTATATAATTCAACGAACACTACCGGTGAGCCGGAAAAACAATGAAGCTACTCGTCTTAGATAATTACGATTCGTTTACATATAACCTGGTCTATATCCTGCGTGAATTAGGGGTTAAGCCCGATGTAATACGCAATGATAAAATTTCGGTTGATGCTGTAAACCAATACGATAAGGTACTGCTATCGCCAGGTCCCGGGATTCCGTCAGAGGCGGGGATTCTGCAGGAACTGGTGGCTACCTACGGTCCTGTAAAAAGCATATTAGGCATTTGTTTAGGGCATCAGGGAATTGGTGAGGTGTTTGGTGCCGAACTACAGAATCTGGGTGATGTACTGCATGGGGTTGCTCACAAGGCGTATATAACCGATTCGTCTGAGCGGATTTTCAGCGGCCTGCCTGCAGAAATTACCGTTGGCCGGTATCATTCATGGACAGTAACACCGGAATCAATGCCGGAAACCCTGAAAGTAACGGCCGTTGATGAACAGGGACGTGTCATGGCATTAGCGCATACTACCTACGACGTAAAAGGACTTCAGTTTCATCCGGAGTCGGTATTGACCGAGGGAGGAATTACCATGCTGAAAAACTGGTTAACTGCTTAATTATTTACTAAAGGCTGCTATATGAAAGCGATTTTAAATCACCTTTTTGAATATAAAACCCTATCGAAGGAGCAGGCAAAACAAGTACTGATCAATATCAGCCAGGGAGTGTATAACTCGTCACAGATTGCTTCTTTTCTGACGGTTTATATGATGCGTAGTGTCCGCGTTGAAGAGCTTGAAGGCTTCCGCGATGCCATGCTTGAACTCTGCCTTGCGGTTGATTTATCGGCTTATGACCCGATGGATCTGTGCGGTACAGGCGGTGATGGTAAAGATACATTTAACATTTCTACGCTGTCTTCCTTTGTCGTGGCCGGTGCCGGGCAACGTGTCGCAAAGCATGGTAATCACGGTGTATCATCGTTGTGCGGGTCGTCAACGGTTATGGAAAAACTTGGTTACACGTTTACCAATGACGAGGGCGAACTACAGCGTAAAATGGAGACGGCAGGAATCTGTTTTCTGCATGCACCGCTGTTTCATCCGGCGATGAAGAATGTAGCCCCCATCCGGCGCGAATTGGGCGTCAAAACATTCTTCAATGTACTGGGTCCGATCGTAAACCCGGCAAGTCCTAAAAAACAGTTAGTTGGTGTATTTAATCTTGAATTGGCGAGATTATATGCGTATCTTTATCAGCAAACCCATAAACAGTTTATGATATTACACTCATTAGATGGTTACGATGAGGTATCATTAACAGGGTCTTTTAAAGCAATTACCAATCGCACGGAACTATTGCTTAACCCTGAACAACTGGGTTTACATACACATACACCAGAGGCGCTGGCAGGAGGAAAAACCGTAGATGAGTCAGCCCGGATATTCATGAATGTACTGAATGATGAGGCTGAAGTTGCTCAGAAAGAGGCTGTCATTGCGAATGCAGGCATGGCCTTGTTTGCCGCCAACAAAGCACAGACTCACCAGGAAGCCATTGCTATGGCACGGGAGTCTTTAGAAAGTAAGCGGGCTTTGCAATCGTTCAAGACACTTATTGCTAAATAAATCTGATCCGTAGCTGAATAACCTGACTTTCATGACAATTCTAGATCGCATTGTTGAGAAAAAAATTACAGAAGTTGCCCAGCGGAAAGCAATGATTCCTGCGCAATCTCTGGAGAAACTACCGACTATACAGCGAACAGTTAACTCTGCCCGTGCGGCTATCCAGGCTACAGGTTCTACCGGTATCATTGCGGAATTTAAACGTAAATCGCCATCGAAAGGGGTGATTAATGATACGGCTGATGTGGTGGCAACAACGCAGGGATACGTCAAGGCCGGAGCTGCCTGCCTGTCGGTTCTGACAGATGAGCCGTTTTTCGGCGGAAAACCTGATGATCTCATCAAAGCCAGAGCGGCAAACCCCGTAACGCCCGTACTGCGTAAGGATTTTATTGTTGATCCGTACCAGTTGCTGGAAGCTAAGGCATGGGGTGCTGACCTTGTGCTGCTGATCGCAGCCTGTCTGACGCCGGAACAGGTAAAAACATTAGGCCTGGAAGCCAAACGGCTTGGCCTCGAAGTTCTTCTTGAAGTACATGACGAGGACGAGCTGGATCAATGCCTGGCCATTGAGGAGCTGCCTCAGATCGTCGATCTGATCGGTGTTAATAACCGAAGCCTGAAAACCTTTGTTACATCTGTAGAAACGTCTTTACGGCTTGCCGACCGCATTCCGTCTTCGTTTGTAAAGGTAGCCGAAAGCGGCCTGTCAAGCGCAACAACCATCCAGGTATTGCGTGAAGCCGGCTTTGAAGGGTTCCTGATTGGAGAAGCATTTATGAAAACATCAGCACCGGCAGACGCACTGGCTGCGCTTGTAGCTGATTCGTTGATGCAAACGTCATCTTAAAACCATACATCCTGCACGATGAAAGTAAAAGTATGCGGTATGCGCGATGCTGCTAACATGGAGCAAATAGCAGCATTAAATCCAGATTTCATGGGGTTTATTTTTTATGATAAATCACCCCGCTATGTTGGCGAAGATTTTGACGCAGAGCTGGTAAAAAGCCTGCCCCGCAAAGTCCAGAAGGTTGGTGTGTTTGTGAATGCCAGCATTGATTTTATCCTGCGTACCGTTAAAAAGTATGAGCTTGATTATGCTCAGCTGCATGGAAGCGAAACGCCTGACTACTGTAAAAGTCTGCGTATGCGCGGGGTAAGTATTATCAAGGCATTTGCCGTAGACTCATCGTTCAATTTTTCTATGCTGAACAACTACAAGCCACACTGCGATTTTTTCCTGTTTGATGCAAAGGGAGAGAATCCCGGCGGAAACGGATTCGCATTTGACTGGCGGGTGTTAAGCCGGTATGACAACGAAAAGCCGTTTTTCCTGAGTGGTGGCATCGGAGTCGATAACCTGGATGAAATTGATAACCTGCGCGGGATGAAGCTGTACGGCGTTGATATCAACAGCAAAATCGAAATTGAGCCGGGCCTGAAAAATCCGGAGCTGTTAAAAGAAATCCTGATACGGTTAAAACCGGTAGAAGAAGAAGTATCATAAACGCTGCTCCCCTGATGCGTTTATGGTTTAAATTCGGGTTTTCGCCCGAAGTAAGGGTTTTGCGCGCATACGTAAGCCGGAATTTCATTGAGTACAACAAATTATCACTGATAAAGCCGTTTAGCGATACATTCTGAACAGCTAAGCGGCGGGCAATTAATTTTCTCTTACTCATGCAAGTTGCTCTTGATCAGACACTCTCTCCCTTTGGCGTAAATGATAAAGGTTTTTACGGGCGGTTCGGCGGTGCGTTTATCCCCGAAATGCTTTATCCTAACGTGGAGGAGCTTCGCCAAAATTACCTGACTATCATTAATGACCCTGCCTTTCAGCAGGAATACCAGTATTTGCTGACAGATTATGTGGGCCGGCCGACACCGTTGTTTCTGGCATCACGCCTTTCTGAACAGCTGAATGCAACGATTTACCTCAAGCGTGAGGACCTGTGCCATACCGGTGCGCATAAAATAAATAACACGATCGGGCAAATCCTGATTGCGAAACGGCTCGGTAAAAAACGCATTGTTGCCGAAACCGGCGCCGGTCAGCATGGCGTGGCAACGGCAACGGTTTGCGCCCTAATGGGACTCGAATGTGTGGTATACATGGGGTCTATCGACATTGAGCGGCAAAAGCCAAACGTTGACCGGATGAAAATGCTGGGTGCAACGGTGGTAGCTGCAACATCGGGTAGCCAGACGCTGAAGGATGCAACCAACGAAGCCATGCGTCACTGGATCAATAATCCGGTGGATACGCATTACATCATTGGATCCGTTGTCGGCCCGCACCCGTATCCGGATATGGTTGCCCGTTTCCAGTCAGTCATTTCGGAAGAGGTGAAAAAGCAGCTGTTTGCAAAAACAGGCAGCGAAAACCCTGACTATGTAGTGGCTTGCGTAGGGGGTGGTAGTAATGCCGCCGGTGCATTCTTCCATTATCTTGATGAAACATCGGTGAAGCTGGTAGCAGCTGAGGCGGCCGGTATGGGTATCTCATCGGGACATTCGGCGGCCACCACGGCGCTTGGTAAGCCGGGAGTACTGCATGGTAGCCGGACAATCCTGATGCAAACCGAAGATGGTCAGGTTACTGAACCGTATTCGATTTCAGCAGGTCTTGACTATCCGGGAATCGGTCCGCTGCATGCGCATCTGTTTGATTCGGGACGGGGCATTTTCAAAAGCATTACGGATGAAGATGCTGTAAAAGCGGCTTTTGAACTGACACGTCTGGAAGGCATTATTCCGGCATTGGAGTCAGCCCATGCCCTGGCGGCGCTTAAAGAGTTGCCGCTGACTGACAACGATGTAGTTGTGGTATGCTTATCCGGCCGCGGTGATAAAGATCTGGCCACGTATTCAAAATACCTGTAAACAGGCAACACCAAGGCTGATAATTAATGACCTAAAAACGGGGGAAAGTATTACCCGACGTTTCAAATGATACAAACAGTAACCCAAAACCGTATTAACGACCTCTTCGCCCGAAAAAGTCAGGGGTTATTAAATGTTTATTTTACCGCAGGGTTTCCGGAAATCGGTGCTACGGCTTCTATACTGCGGTCGCTGGAAAAAGCGGGCGTTGATCTGGTAGAAATCGGTATGCCCTATTCAGATCCGGTAGCTGATGGCGAGACTATTCAGCAAAGCAATATGCAGGCGCTGGAACAGGGTATGTCACTGCGATTGCTGTTCGACCAGCTCGCCGGTTGCCGGGACGATGTAACAGTCCCGATATTGCTGATGGGCTATATCAACCCGGTGCTGCAGTTCGGTGTCGAAGCGTTTTGTCAGAAATGTAAAGAAGTTGGCGTTGACGGTGTTATTCTGCCGGATTTGCCGCTTGATCTTTACCTTGACGAATACGAGCCTGTTTTCCGGGAATATGGCCTGCTGAATATCTTCCTGATTACGCCGCAGACAGCTGAGGCCCGTATCCGGCTCATTGATGAGCAAACCGAAGGCTTTATTTACATGGTGTCATCGGCAAGTATTACGGGCTCACAAAGCGGTGTAAGCGGCGATATGCTGGCTTATTTCAATCGGATCCAGGCTATGAATCTGCGTAACCCAAGGCTGATTGGCTTCGGTATTAAGGATACCGAGACCTATCAGATGGCTTGTGAGTATGCCAATGGCGCCATCATAGGCAGTGCCTTTATCCGCCACCTGCAGAACGGTCCGGCAACGGAGGAGCGCATCAAGGAATTTGTATCAGCAATCCGCTGAGGAAATTATATACATACAGTACGGCCCTGACAGCTTCTGCTGATCAGGGCCATTTTTTGTCATCTGAACTGCTTCGGCTTCTGCTGCTGACCGGCGAGGGTTACGATCTCGGTAATACGCCGTTGCCGCGTTTCGGGCAGTCGGGCGAGCACCAGCCATTGCAGTATCGCTTTCCGGGCAGATTTAGATAAGCCGAGAAAAAAGGTTTGTGCTACCGGCTGGTCAGCAAGAGCACTGGCCAGGTCGTCCGGAATCGTCATTGCCTCCGCCTCGTCGAATATTGACCATGACCCGTTTTGCTTAGCCACCTCGATGGCTGCGTAGCCGGCGGGCGCCATAAGCCCTTCGCTGATCAGACGCTGAATTTTTTCCTTGTTAATCTTTGACCAGACACTTTTAGGCTTTCGTTTACTGAAAAACTGCATGTACTGATTCTCATCAATGGTTTTTGCCTTGCTGTCGATCCAGCCAAAACAAAGGGCTTCGTCAACCGAGTTGCTCCACGAAAGCCTTGATTTGTCGGCTTGCTTTTTATTGAAAATCAGCCAGACAGCTTGCTTTCTCTCGTGGTTTTCGGCCAGCCATTGCCGCCATTCCTGCCGGTTTGCAGGATAAAAGGTGTCGTAGGGTCGGGATTCCTCCATTAGTGCATGGCTACAAGTATGGTACTGACAATTAAAATGCCGGCCAGATGATAGGTACCACTGATGACACCATAATGGATTGGCCGCGGAATGTTAGGATTAATAGCAATATTGACCGTATTGGCAACCAGATAGCCAAAGCCAACAACAAATGCAAAAACGAAGGCGTCAGCAAAGGACTGAATATGCAGGGCGTTTATTAAAACAGCGCTGGCAATCGTAATAACCAAAGAACAGAGGGCCGGTCCGAGGATAAAGATAGGTTTGTTGTTTTGCAAAGTCTCGTCAGCTCTGCCGAGTGAAATTTTATACTGTCTGGTGAAAAATAAAGTAAACCATAAGGCACCGAGAACAAAGTAAGCAATGAAGGCAATCAGGATACTGATCCAGTTTAAATTTGCGAATTGGCTGATCATAAAACAGATGTTTGAGTTGATGATACAAAGCTACATCCGCAGGGTGACAGCCTTATGTCAGGGGTATGTCAGCGGTTAATGGTATTTATCAAAAAAATCCTGCAAGGTCATATTGTGTGGCGTAAATGACTGATTGAGAACGTCAAGATGCTTGATCCTGTCCAGCCTGAAATAGCGGAACTGATTCCGTGAACGACACCACGCTACTAATAACCAGTTTTCTGTACTCAGCAAGGCGAAAGGTTCAACAAGGCGTACAGACGATTGCTGCGCTTCATTGACGTATTCTATTTTCGTCAGCCGGAAATTAGTCAGGGCGAACTGCAGGGCAGATACGTTATTACTGGTGCGTTCACGGTGGATATTTTGATCAAAGCGTGTACGGTCTGTAAGCAGGTTGGCTTTGTGCCTGACATTTTGTTTTAAGACAGCCTTGATCTTGTCGATTGCTTCCAGATAATCCCTGATAAACGACGCATCTTTATTTTTGAGCACCAGCTGTTCGGCAAGAATTAAGGCATTTGCCTGGCTTTCAGTAAACATAACAGGCGGAATACGATAATCCTCCATGAGTGAATATCCCTTTCCTTCTTCTGTCACAACCGGAACACCGGCCTGTTCAAGTGCTCTTATATCGCGGTAAATGGTCCGGATACTAACCGAAAACCTCTGCGCCAGCTCAGTAGCGGTCAGAATACGTTTAGTCTGTAGTTGTGTCAGAATAGCCGTAAGTCTGGACAGTCGTTTGGTATCATTTCCGTGCATATATGCGTGCCGGTTTTAACGTGTGATGAAGCCGGTACCTACGTCAGCGCGTAAGCTGGTGTAATGCCATTACGTTGCCAATATAAGGTGTACCATTCGTTTTCAGCACCTGCAACACGTCGGAAAAAGCTTTATCCTGATTGGCGAGGTTGGAAAAAAAGGTTACTTGCAACCGTTTTGCCGGTACATGAATCACAAATGTACTGAAGCCGCAGGTACTGCCGGAGTGAAACAGGACAAGTTCACCGGATTGCGTGAAAAACCAGCCGTCGCCGTAGAAACTGCCGGCCGGTTGGGGGATCGGCTGACGGACCGACGCCAACGAGGCTTCCAGGTCGATGAGTGTGTTATTGCGGAGGGCATTACTCCATTTCTGATAGTCGTTAAGCGAAGTGTAGACCCCGCCGTCGCCTTTAGTGGCACTTGTTACACTTTGGTCGGAGAAATAAATAACACCGGCTTCGTTGCGCGCATACCCTATCGCGCGGTCAGGCAGCGGTTTACCCGGAATATATACCCGTGAGCCCGTCATGTGCAGCGGCGCAAAAATATGCTGCGCGACAAATGACGGAAACGACTGACCGGACACTTTCTCCACAATCAGCGCCAGCAGGCAAAAACCGGAATTACTGTAGCGGAATTGGGTGCCGGGCGTAAAATACAGGCTGTCCCCAGGTGCCAGCAGGTTCAGTATGTCGGCATCCAGCAGCTGTTTTTTCTGATCCGGATTCATAACCGATTCGTAGTCAGGCAAACCCGAGGAATGCGTTAATAAATGCCTGATCAGTACCTGATCGCCTGCACGCTGGTTAAAGGCAGGAAAAAAACGACGGATGGGGTCGGTCAGAGACAATTTTCCCTGCTTTTCAAGCAGCAGGATAGCCATCGCTGTAAACTGTTTCGAAACCGACGCCATCCGGAAGTTGGTCATCGATGTAATGGGCTTTCTGGAACGGGTATTGATCACACCGGCACTCTTTTCGTACAGCACATGACCATTTACTTCAACCTTGAGGGCAATGCCCGGCTGGTCTGGTTTGGTATGTGCTGCCAGTACAGCGTCGAGTTCTGGGGTAAGCTGTGCTGAAGCCGTTGAGGTGATCAATGTCAGTCCAAAAAAGAGCCCATACTTCATAGGTCTATTACCAGAAAACGGTGTATAGTACAGCCAGAATGCTGAATATAGCGATAGAGCCGGCAATGAATGACGGGGTAACGCGGAACATTCTGGTATCAATGTCAAAGCCTTTGGCCATTTTCCGGCCAATCGGGTCGAGATATGAGACAATAATCATGATGGCTACATCAATGGTAAAGACCCACATGGTCCGGTGCAGGAAAGGAATTTCATTCGCCTGCACATCAAACAAATGCATGAATTCCGGCCAGAATTTCAGCAGCGTCGAGAGCGGAATGGTCATGATCGCAACCGTCAGCGCGGCTGAGGTAGTGGCGCGCTTCCAGAAGAACCCAAGCAGGAAAATGGCAAAAACGCCTGGTGTCAGGAAGTTAGTATACTCCTGAATGTACTGATAGACCTGATCAAAAGACCGGAGCGCCGGCGCAATCATGATGGCGATGATGAACGCTACAACTACCGCCCAGCGGCCAACCCGAACCAGTTTTTCTTCTGAGGCATCCTTGTCAAAAAACTTTTTGTAAATATCGAGCGTGAAAATGGTCGAAATGCTGTTGCACTTACCGGCCAGCGACGCAACCACGGCAGCAGTCAGGGCAGCAAAAGCAAGGCCTTTCATGCCGTTTGGCAGCAGGTTCATCAGCACCGGATAGGCGTTGTCGGGCCGTACAGCACCGTTCGGGCCGGTCATTTCCTGCTGAAACGTACCGTTTTGGTACAGCACAAACGCCGCAATCCCCGGAATAACCACGATAAGCGGAATCATCAGTTTCAGGAAAGCAGCAAACAGAATTCCGGAGCGGGCTGTTTTTAAATCGGCACCCAGCGCCCGTTGTACAATGTACTGATTGCAGCCCCAGTACGACAGGTTATTGACCCACATACCGCCCGTAACCAGGGCCATACCCGGCAGCACTGTGTAATACGGGTGACCTTCCGGAAAGAACATGTGAAAGTGGGTATCAGCTTGTTTGCGCAGCGAGAAAAGGCCGTTGACAGCACCTTCGCCACCAATTTTATCAGAAACCAGATTAAGTGCCAGATACGTAACTACGAGACCGCCAATGATCAGTACAACTACCTGTACCACATCGGTATAACCGATAACTTTCATGCCGCCGAGGGTGATAAAAATGGCGAATGCAGCCAATCCGATGGTACAGGCCGTAAACGAAATACCGGCCAGCGATTCGATGGCAATTGCACCCAGATACAGGATAGAGGTCAGGTTAACCAGTACGTATACAATCAGCCAGAAGATAGCCAGAATCGTACTCACCGTATCATTGTACCGCTGCGCCAGAAACTGAGGCATGGTATAAATGTGATTGCGGAGGTAAATCGGGATAAAGAAGACGGCAACTATGATAAGTACGGCGGCGGCAATCCATTCGTATGATGAAATTGCCAGCCCCATGGCAAAACCCGAACCTGCCATACCGATAAAGTGCTCGGCCGAAATGTTAGAAGCAATCAGGGAGGCGCCGATGGCCCACCAGGTCAATGACCCTTCAGCAAGAAAAAAGTCTTTCGTGTCGGTACTGGCTGTTTTCTTACGGCGGTAAATCCAGTAGCCATAGCCCGACACAATGATGAAATAAAGCAGAAATACTGCGTAATCGGCAATCGAAAGGTGGTTCATAAGCAGGAAAAGGTCAAGGTATCTCTATAAGGAGCAGAGCCTGTAGTTCTAACCTAATCCAAAAAAATGACGGGGATTTATATGAAAAATGCCGGACGGGTACTGAACCCATCCGGCATTTGCTTCTGAAGGAATGAAACTATAGACGCTCAAAAATACCGGCAACTCCCTGACCGCCGCCCACACAGGCGGAGACCATACCATATTTCTGGTTTTCGCGGCCCATCTCGTTGAGGAGCTGAACCGATAAACGCGCCCCCGTAGAGCCAAGTGCGTGACCGAGGGCAATAGCACCGCCGTTCGGGTTTATTTTACTGCGATCCAGATCCAGTTCCTTCACCACAGCCAGTGACTGGGCCGCAAAGGCTTCGTTCAGTTCGATCTGGTCAATATCGTCTTTTGACAAACCGGCTTTTTGCAGCGCAATCGGAATAGCGGCTACCGGGCCAATACCCATGATACGGGGCTCAACACCGGCAGTTGCGTAGGACATCATACGGCCGATTGGCTTGAGGTTAAGCTCATTCACAAGCCGCTCCGACATGACAATCACAAAGGCCGCCCCGTCAGATGTTTGTGACGAGTTACCGGCCGTTACCGAACCGCCTGCGGCAAACACCGGTTTCAGACGGCCAAGCGCCTCGGCATTTGTATCAGCCCGTGGGCCTTCATCCTGACTAACAGTCCATTCGCGGGTTTTCTTTTTGCCGCTGGCTGCGTCGAAATAGGTTTCTTTAACCGAAATCGGTACAATCTCACCGCTGAATTTACCGGCTGCCTGAGCGGCCAGCGCTTTCTGGTGTGATTCATAGGCAAACTGATCCTGTTCCTCACGGCTGATCTTGAACTGATCGGCTACCTGCTCGGCCGTCAGGCCCATACCGATATAGTAATCAGGATGTTGTTTGGCTATTTCATAGTTCAGTGCTGTTTTCCAGCCCATTACCGGCACCAATGACATCGATTCGGTACCACCGGCGATGATACAGTCGGCCAGACCAGCGTGAATTTTGGCTGAGGCAATGGCAATTGCCTCCAGGCCAGAGCCGCAATAGCGGTTAATGGTCATGCCCGGAACACTTTTCGGCAACGAAAGCAGGGCAATGTACCGTGCGATCTGCATACCCTGCTCGGCTTCCGGCACAGCATTACCTACAATCAGGTCTTCGACACGCGCCGGATCAAGTTGCGGAACCTGAGCCAGTAAGTGCTTGATAACTTCTGCCGCCATATCGTCGGGGCGGGTAAAGCGGAGACCACCACGGGGGGCTTTGCCCACTGCCGTACGGTATCCGGCTACTACGTATGCATCCATATTGTCAACCGGGTTTATCCTTTTTTTGATTCGTGTAATCCGACACAATGGTCTTTGCTTCTATCGGTTAGTGGATTTACACCACCACTACTGATAAAACCAATTTTCTGTCGGGAAAATTACATAAAAAAAATAAAACAGTATGCATGCATACTAAAAAAATCGAATCTAACTCCCCGAGGGTTCAAAACCCTCGGGGAGTTTAGCGCACTGGTCAACTTCCAGGAAGTTCTTAGACTTCCTGGAAGCTAGTCAGCTCAGCAGCATGCCGGGCTATTACCTCTGGTGTAAGATTAGATTCAAGAGGAATACGGGCCAGACAAGGTAATCCGGTGTAGTTAAGAATAAACGATTCGGAGGCAGGCGTTGTCTCACCGTTGAAAATCAGGCCGAGGATCGGAATGTTCCGCTGTTTAAGGGCATCGACAGATAACAGCGTATGGTTGATACTACCCAGGTAATTACGCGATACCAGCACTACCGGCAAACCCGACTGCTGCACAAAATCAATATTCAGGTCGGTATCATTGAGCGGTACCATCAAGCCGCCGGCCAGCTCAATGACCAGGTGATTGTCGGTCTCAGGAATAACGAGTTTACTGAGTTCAATCGTAACGCCGTCAATGGCTGCGGCTGCATGCGGAGAGAGAGGTTCCCGCAGGCGGTAGGCCTCCGGATGAAAAACGGATGCTGCGTTACTGATATACCGGCGGACGGTATGCGTGTCTGAGTCTTCGAGTGCGCCCGATTGTATGGGCTTCCAGTAGTCTGCCTTGAGTGCTTCTGTAAGAATGGCTGATACCACGGTCTTTCCGATTTCGGTACCAATGCCGGCTACAAAAAATTTCATGCGTTAATTGAGTTGAGTGCTTGCTGAAGCGTACGGATAAGTGTCTGCAATTGATCAGGCGTATTGAATGCGTGTAAACAAATCCGGATTCGTTCCTGACCGGCCGGTACTGTCGGGCTCAGAATTGCCCGGATGTCGAAACCGGCCTGCTGTGCTGTTTGGGCGACCTGCCGGCAAGCATCGTTACCGGGAATAATCAGACACTGAATCGGTGACTGGCTATCGGTCCAGCGCGTGTCGGGCAGGAAATCCTGAATGAGTTTCTGAAACGTCCGGATATGTGCCTGAATGGTTTGCTGCGGTTCCGGATGCTGTTGTGCAAACCGGTGGGCAGCCTGCATGGCCAGTAAACTATGGGGTGGTGAGGCCGTCGTATAGATAAATGACCGCGCAAAATTGATCAGGTAGTGCCGGAGCGAGACCGGCCCGACCACAGCGGCACCATGCACACCCAGTGCCTTGCCAAAGGTATGTAGCCTTGCCAAGATGCGATCCTGTAAACCCAGGGCAACCGCCAGTCCTTCGCCCTGTGGGCCGAAAACGCCGGTAGCATGGGCTTCATCAACCAGTAAAAAAGCGTTGTATCGGTCACATAGATCAGCCATCTCCGCAAGCGGTGCCAGATCGCCATCCATGGAGTATACCGATTCGACAGCAACGAAGACCTGACCTGTATGGGGCTGCTGAAGCTGTTGTTCCAGATCGGCGAGGTCATTGTGCCGGAAGCGGAGCCGTGTCGCATAACTCAGCCGGGCGCCGTCGATCATACTGGCGTGAATCAGTTCGTCGGTAATCAGGGTATCACCGCGCTGCGGCAGGCTGGCCAGTAATCCGATGTTGGCATCATAGCCGGAGTTAAAAACAAGAGCTGCTTCTGCTTTATAAAATGCAGCCAGTTCCTGTTCGACCTCATCCGCCAGCCGCGTATGCCCGGCCAGTAATCTGGACCCGGTAGCCCCGGTCAGGGCGGTTGGGTGGGTATCGTCAAGGACCCGGATCTCGTTTTTTAAAGCGGCAGACCGGGCAAAGCCCAGGTAGTCATTAGAGCAAAAATCAATAAGCCCATCGGCAACGGTAAGCCGTCGGCTGAGGCCGGATTGTTGTCGTTTTTCCAGACGGT
>NZ_CAMFHL010000181.1 GCF_945952095.1 uncultured Arsenicibacter sp.
CGGTTGCGTACCTGAGTGATACGGAAACCAACGAAGTACCCGACCTGATTTTTATGGATATTGAGCTGGCCGACGGGCAAAGCTTCGAGATATTTGATCAGGTAGAGGTAAAAAGCACGGTCATTTTTACGACTTCCTACGACGAATATGCCCTTCAGGCCTTTAAGGTCAACAGCATCGACTACCTGCTGAAGCCTATCCAGAAGGAAGATCTGGAACGGAGCCTGAAGAAATTCCGTGACCTGGCCGCCCGCCGGACACCTGCCGAACCAGGTAGCGCTACGACGATCAACCTCAATAAACTGCTGCGGGAGCTACAGATTCAGCAGCCGAAAGAGCACCGCCGCCGGTTTCTGGTGCGGCAGGGACAGCGCCTGCTGTCGATTGAAGTAAATGAGATCGCCTTTTTTTACACCGAAGAGCGGTTCAGCTTTTTCAAGACGTGGCAGAATCAGAAGTTTCTGGTTGATTATACGCTCGACGAACTTGCTGATGCGCTGGATCCGGTCCAGTTTTTCCGGGTAAACCGCGGCCTGATCATTACGCATAATGCTATTGAGCAGATTCAGCCTTATTTCGGCAACCGGCTCGCGCTGACCCTGCGTCCGACGTTTGAGAAGGAAGCGCTGGTGAGCCGTGAGAAAGTTGCCGACTTTAAGGTGTTTATGGGTAAATAGTGATTTATGGCTTTGCCGCCAGTTGGGCCAGCCGCGCATAAATCTCCATCATGGCCGCCTGATCGATCAGTGTTTTGGCTTTCTGGCGGCCAAGGTAGTTTTTGTCATCCCGTTCTGCCTGCCAGATGCGTTCGGCATCGTTGATGAAAAACTGTAGCTGCTGCCGGTTTTTATCGATCTCGTACAGTGACAGATACCCCCGCAATAGTACCGCATTGAACCAGTAATGGTTTGGTAGTTTGCCATTGCGGAAGAAATGTTTTTCGGCCGCCTGAGCAATACGCTGTGCTTCGGTCAGGTATTTTTTGTCTTTCGTGAGCGTATAGAGCAGCGCGTTGGCTTGCAGCATGGTGCCGGTATTGTAAGTATAGGTTGCCGAGTCGATTTTCATGGACGGCACTTTGATGGCATCATAATAGACCCCTTTCGGCGACAGCAGGTATTTGTTGGTCCAGTCATACAGCAGGATGGCCGTGTCGAGGTAGCTTTTTTGCTTCGTGATTTTGTACAGGTGCAGGGCAATTAGAATCCCCGGCCCGTTCGAACAGGTGTTTTTGGTGTTCTTTTCGTCTTCTTTCCAGTAAATACCGCCGCCGGTTTTCGTGTCGAAACCCGTCATCATGAAGCGGTAAATGCGTTTGCCCAGCTCCAGATAGCGGGCATCGTGGGTACGGTCATAGGCATCCAGGCTTGTAATACCGATCCACTGGTTATCGTCGTAAAAGCGGGTATCCTGCCGCTCTTTCCGCACGTAGGCCTGATAGCCCGGCGCCGGCGGATTTTCGTTGTAATACTGGTCAATGGCGTTCATGACCCAGGCATTATACGGCTTCGATTTATCGATCCGTTCGACCTCGTTGGTGGCTTCAAACAGCGCACAGAGCGGCCAGAGAAACGAATGCGGCCGCTCGTTTTTGGCGGGGTCGCTGGTCTCGATAAACAGCCCGTCTTTAGGCTGGTAAAACGTCTGGTGAATGTTCTGATAAATGAGTTGCGTACGGGCCTTATACTCGTCGGCGGTTGGCTGGGCACAGAGTGAGGTCACACTGAAGCAGGCGGCTGCGAAAGCCGTAAGATAGGTGTTCATGGAACGTGTTTGTTTTGGTCAGGCATTACCGGAAGTGGTGCCGGTTAGTGTAAAACAGGAATCAGAGCTGAAATATACTCACTGATCCATGAAACACAGTAGAGACGCAACATCTTGCGTCTCAGATGATGGTTTTTTGATTGCGTCTCAAATGACGGACGGTTTTTGATTTGCTCAAATGACGGACGGTTTTTGATGTGCTCAAATGACCGGACAGAGAACACAGCCGTGGTGTGCCGTGTCCTGTCCGGTCGCCTGAAAGTCAGTATCTGTCCGGTTATTCCAGCGCTTTTAACTGCTCGGTATTGCGTTTGGTATCCAGTTTGCCGGCCTGCGCTGCCTTCATAGATTCCTGTGCGGCCTTGCGGGCTTCCTGCAACTGATTGCCCCGACGGCATGCCTCGGCCAGTTCATAGTAAAGGTCTGCTTTCTGCTGTAGAGTAATGCTGGTTTCCTTAAGTCCTTTCTGTGCCCACCGCGAAACGTCAGACACATCCGCAATAGTAGGACTGTTCTGATTGAAGTAGCGCACCACAAAAATGCACTCCGGCAGCGTCAGCGGTGATTTTGTCTGATAGGTATTTACTCGCTCAACGGCTTTCTCAGTTTGTTGGCGCCGGAAATAAGCGTTGATTTCGGGCAGCAGCGTGCGGGTAGCAGCCAGCGCAGGGGCGATACCGATTTTCTCAAGCATGCCCCGCAGTTGCAGCACCTGCTCAATCGGCATCGTACCGGCATCCGGGCCGTAGAGTTTCTGCGAAATAAGCCGGTCAGCAAGTCCTTGTGCATCGTTCTTGCCGAAACGGGCATACTGCTCCTGATGGTTGATAAGGTGCTGAGCAATGGGGTTATCGACGTGCTGAATGCGTTTCTGTAAGACAGCCCAATTCAGGTCACTGGCATAGTCACTGACAGGTGTTACCTGTGCATAGGCCTCCAGAACAGCTTTGTTGGCCGCCAGATCGCGGGTGACAATCGTGATCAGGCCGTATTCAAGCAGAAAGTTGGTTGTCCGTACACCATTGGCGAAATGCTTCGGATAAGACGCCGACCGGATTTCGGGATTCAGGGCTGTATTGGCCACGTTAATTACCGCATCTTCGTTTTTATCGGTCTGGCTGGCATGAATCAGCGTTCCGTCCGGAGTAAAGAATAACAGGAAAGGAATTTCAGGAATCGTCAGTTTCTTCTGCTCCAGAAACGCCAGCGTCTCTTTGTGCGGAAACACAAGCTTGGTACAGACAAACCGCTCATTGTAGAAATCGCCCGCTTTTTTACTGGCGAAAACCGGCATAAGCTCCTGACAATGCGGACAATCGGGTGAATAAATTTCTACGAAAACCGGCTTGTTAACCGCCCGTGCCTTGTCAAAAATGCGGTCAATCGGGCTGGTATCAAACGCTAGTCCGCCGGTTTTCTGATAATCAGGCTCTTTGGCCGGTTGATGCGGTTGCTGTGCATAAACACTGACCCCGAGGAAACAGGCCAGTAGTGAAAGTAAGATGCGGGATTTCATGTGGTTAAATGGCAACGAGTAACGTGTTAGTCAGCAAGTTATAAAAAAGAACTAAATCCCCGATTCCGTTGTCATTTAAGTATGATAAAACCT
Source organism: uncultured Arsenicibacter sp. (assembly GCF_945952095.1). Classification (GTDB taxonomy): domain Bacteria; phylum Bacteroidota; class Bacteroidia; order Cytophagales; family Spirosomataceae; genus Arsenicibacter. The sequence goes on from NZ_CAMFHL010000181.1 coordinate 3,374, forward strand.
CCGAAATCAGAACGGCGGGCGAATGCCAATACCACGGCAGAAGAGCTATCGTGGCGCGACCGTTTTCTGGCTTTACGTAACTTACCTGCCTTTTTCCGCTTAGTGTGGGCGGTATCACCGGCGCTGTTTCTGGGCAATGCCGTGACCCGCTTGTTTCGCGCGGCCCTCCCGGCGGCGACCTTGTTTGTGGGTAAACTGATTATCGACGAAGTCGTCCGGCTGAGCAGCCTGCATGGCGCGGCCGACACGTCGCACCTCTGGCTGCTGGTTGGTATTGAATTCGGCTTTGCGGTGTTGTCGACCGCATTCGGCCGGCTGGTGTCGCTGCTCGACAGCCTGCTGGGTGATTTGTTTGCGAACCAGACCTCCGCCCGCCTGATGGAACATGCTGCAACACTTGACCTTGAACAGTTTGAAGATGCCACCTTTTACGATAAACTTGAACGGGCCCGCCGGCAAACCACCGGCCGGACGGTGCTGCTGTCGCAGGTCTTCGGGCAGGTGCAGGAACTGATCTCCGTGGGTTTTCTGGCGGCTGGTTTAGTCGTCTACAATCCATGGCTGCTGTTGCTGCTGCTGCTGGCCGTTACGCCGGCGTTTATTGCCGATAATTACTTTAATCAGCGTAGTTATTCGCTGTCGCGCAGCTGGACACCCGAACGGCGCGAACTCGATTACCTGCGCTACGTAGGAGCAAGCGATGAAACGGCCAAGGAGGTCAAAATCTTCGGGCTGTCAGATTTCCTGATCGGCCGGTTTAAGGAACTGTCATGGCAGTATTACGTCAAAAACCGGAGTCTTGCCGTAAGCCGTGCCGGTTGGGGAACGGTGCTGACTGCGCTCGGAACGGCGGGCTATTACGGGGCATATGTCTGGATTGTACTCCGTGCCGTCAGCGGGCAGATTTCGCTCGGTGACCTGACGTTTCTGGCCGCTTCGTTCCGGCAGATGCGTGGGTCGTTGGAAGGTATTCTCTTGCAGTTCAGCAGCCTGACGCAGGAGTCCATGTATTTACAGGACCTGTTCGACTATTTTGCCATTCAGCCGGCTATCCATTCGACCCGCAATCCGCTGCCATTTCCGAACCCGATCCGTGAAGGGTTTGTGTTCGATAATGTAGGGTTCAAATATGCCAATGCCTCATCAAACGGGCGGGAGCGCTGGGCGTTGCGGAATCTGTCGTTCACCCTGCATCCCGACGAAAAGCTGGCGCTTGTCGGTGAGAACGGTGCCGGTAAAACGACACTGGTAAAGCTGCTGGCCCGTTTGTACGATCCGGCCGAGGGCCGGATTCTGCTCGATGGCCGCGACCTGCGCGAGTACGATCTGGCCGACCTGCGCCGGAATGTGGGGGTAATTTTTCAGGATTATGTGCGCCTGAAAATGTCGGCAGGGGTGAACATTGCCGTCGGTGATATTGACGAACGGGCCAATCAGCCCCAAATTGAGCAGTCGGCTCAGCGCAGTCTGGCCGATTCGGTCATTGCCAAACTGGAAAACGGCTACGACCAGCAGTTGGGCCGGAGCTTCGGCAAAGGCGTTGAGCTGTCGGGCGGCGAATGGCAGAAAATAGCCCTGGGCCGTGCCTACATGCGCAACGCACAGGTATTGATTCTCGACGAGCCAACGGCTGCCCTTGATGCCCGTGCCGAATATGAAGTGTTCCAGCGGTTTGCCGGGCTGACCGAAGGCAAGTCTTCGGTGATTATTTCGCACCGCTTCTCAACGGTCCGTATGGCCGACCGGATTCTGGTGCTGGAGGGCGGGCAGCTGCTCGAAATCGGTTCGCATGCCGAACTGCTGGCTGCCAACGGGCGCTATGCCGAACTCTTCCAGTTACAGGCCAGAGGATACCAGTAAACGAAACGCCCGGATCCATGTCCGGGCGTTTTTTATGCCAGTTGATGCAGCAGTCTGCCGACGAGTTTATGTTCGGCCTTGACAACGGGCGAAGGCAGGAGCGCCAGCCCGTCACCGGCGAGCTGCCGGGCGTCGGTGACCAGGTCTGAGGCCTGCGCAATGGCGGCTTTGATCAGGTAGGTCTGCGGCGTTTTCTGCTTGTCGGGCGACGGCGTAATGCGTTCCCAGATCTGCTGCGCCAGCGAAGCATCACCTTTGATGTAGGCATGGGCAAAAGCAACCTCCTTCAGTACCTCATTTTTAAAGAGTCCCGGCTGCCCGTCCAGTAATTCGGCCGCCTGTCTGATGTGCGTATAGGCCTCCTCCAGTTCATGCCGGTCAAGGTGATAGTAATAGAGCAGCGTATGGGCATAGCTTTTGAAAAACGGCTCGGGTTCTTCGAGTAGCAGATGAAGCTGCCCGATGGTCAAATCGGCATAGGGTTGGCCGGAGGTAATCTGCGCCATCGTTTCGAGTATCGCCTGCTCAATGTCTGCCGTGCGGCCACCACGGATCAGCCGGAAAAAGCGGGCACGGTCGGTATAGAACGCACCGGTCCGGGATGGCAGCGTAGTGGCCAGAAACAACATAAGGGATACGAGGCCAAAGGTTAACCCGAAAAGGACGAGCGTACGCATTAACGCCGGAGAGGCCGGCGACAGGGAGAGCAAACCATACCAGGCGAGTACCAGTACCAGGAAACCACCAGCGAGACTGACGATGGGGCCGGCAATGATGACGCGGGCAAACTGCCGGCGCAGGTTGTCGGAACGCTTTACGGGAATAGTAGCCGCAACGCCTCCGAAAAGCTGTATGTCTTTATTCAGATACACCTCAATGGCATCGGTATCAGCGTTCCGGCGAATGCCCAGGAAGCCGGCGACATACAGGTTAAACCGGAACCCCTGCGCCAGGCCCGTAAGTAAATGACCCAGTTCATGAGCTGCAAGAGCTGCCCACATGGCCACCGGCACCGCCACAATGCGGGCCACGGCTTCGCCGCCGCTGACGGAGCCGGTCAGGGCGTCAAGGTGGCCGCTGAGGAATACCTTACCGGCTTTACCGGCCAGAAAGCCAAAGGCGGCACCGGCGGCCAGTCCGGACAGAAGCTGAATCAGTACCTTCTTACGTTTATTCATTGTTGTTTATTGGTCAAGTTCGGCTAAACAGGATTTGAGCTGATCGAGGTGCCGGCCATACAACCAGCGGATGTAGGCTTTAAAGAAATAGACAACACCGATCAGGAAGGCGGCTGTCCCTGCCGCTATAATCAGGAGTCCCAGCGGGCCCGGGTGCAGTTTGTCAATCGGGTTGAGAAACGGGTCGGTGCGCTTTTGGGACGCTATCGTATACCCCAGTATCCCGCCGAGAACAAAGCCAACCGGAATGGATACAAGGCAGAAGGCAAGGTAAATAGTAACGAAGCGCTCAATAACCCGGATCTGCTGTTGCAGGTGTGAACGCAAGTCAACCGCCATCGGCAGTGCCGTTGCTTTCAGCTGTTTGTATTGCCAGCTAAAGGCTGCAATCTGAATAATACTCAGTACCCAGACCGCGCCGGCCAGCCAGTGCAGGGTAATGGACGGAATGCGGTACGCCACGACCGACATGCCGATAATACAGGCAAAGGCGACGCCGATCTCAATCAGCAGGTTCCGCAGGATGCGGTCAAGGGCCGTGCCTGACCGGCTTTTGATCTGTTGCGTAATGTCATCAATACTTTTCTGCACGGGCGACTCGTCAAACCGGGCATTAAAAAGGGCGCTGAATTCGTCGAGTTCCATGGTTAAAGGTGCTTTTTAACGGCTTCTTTCAGAAACGTTTTGATGCGGTTCATCCGCACGGCCACATTGTTGTCGGTCAGGCCAAGCATCCGGCCAATAGTCCGGTAGTCGTATTGCTCGATGTATAGGGTCACAATAGCTTTGTCGATCTTATTCAGCTCGCCGATGGCCAGGTACATGGCCTTGAACTGCTGTTCGGTATCCTCGTCAGCAGGCTGGGAAAGAAGCGTTAAGGAGGCATCAATGGTTTGCCGGAGGGGCTGCTTTTTCCCTTTCCGGAAATAAGAGATGGCTGTGTTCAGTGAAACCTGATAAAGCCAGGTCGTAAACGCAGCCTCTTGCCGGAAAGCAGGCCAGGCTTTCCACGCATTCAGCAGGATCTCCTGGAAAAGATCTTCACGGTCTTCCGGCGAATCGCCGTAGAGGTGACAGACTTTGTGGACAATCTTCTGATGCTGCCTGACCTGCTCGACAAAATCGGGGGCTGTCGCCATAGCGGTGGGAGGTTGATCAAACGACCGGCTGGATTTACTTAACCGGCTGTACGGTATACCCTTTCTGACGGAGCAGGCGGATGACTCCCTTTTCACCGCCCAGGTGGCCGGCACCGACGGCTATAAAGGTGGGCTGCTGCCGGACTGCTTTGTCAATAACCGGAATCCATTTAATGTTCCGCTGATCGAGCAGTACTTCTTCAAAGCCTTCGAACTCTGAAAACTGGCTGGCATCCATTAACTTCCGTAACCCCTCAAGGTCCTGTGCCTTGTAAAGCGTGACAAGCTGCTGAAATTCCCTGGTCGCTTCATCTTTCTTTTTTACCATATCAACGAGCTGCTGCGCCATTTTTTCCGGCGGCATTTTGTCGAAGATGGCCATCTGGTCGTCGATGGTTTCCAGACCCAGTACTTCTTTTTTCTGCGTACCGGCCATCTGCGTAAACGTCATTTCGTAGCTCTGAGGCTGGCAGTTCAGCAAGGCCATGTACTGCAGCGACATGAGAGCAAACGGTTTCATCATGCCCAGCTGACTCAGACCCATGTGCAGGTTAGTGGTGTAATAGTCGTCGAGCAGTTTGTAATCGTCGGCACTCAGCATTTCTTTCAACGGCTTACCCGACGTATTCATCATGCTCTTCTGCATGTTTGTCATCAGGGCAGGGTCGTCCATATCGATTTCCAGAAATACCTGACCGGCGTTGGCGAGCGCGTTTTTGGTCGAGTCGGAGAGGGAGAAATCGGTCGGACAGATCAGGTGGATGGTGCCAAACAGGTAAGACGGTTTCGTCAGCCCGTTACCCGATATTTTCCAGAGTAATGATTTATCCTGGGCAAAGCCTGAAAGCGCCAGGCAAATGAGTAAAAACGAACCGATGGTTTTCTTAAGCATGTTGTTTGATGTTTGCTTGAATGTACCATATTAGTCGCAGCGCAGGGTAAAACCTTACAGCCCGGACTGAAATTTTTTTAATATTTGTGATTCATTGCTTTACGCCTTTGCATGCTAGACCTTTATAAACAACAACACGCGTATTTACTGGCCCTCGATTCGATCATTTTCGGTTTCGACGGCGAAAGCCTGAAGATTTTGCTGGTAAAACGGGGTGTTGAAGAACAGACCTGGTCATTGATGGGAGGGTGGCTGCAACCCCGCGAAAGCCTTGAGGAGGCAGCCGCCCGTATTTTGTTTGAACTGACTAACCTGACCGACGTTTATCTGGAACAGTTGTATACGTTCGGTGATCCGGACCGCGACCCCATTTCCCGTACTATTTCAGTTGCTTACTTCGCGCTGGTAAACGTGGCCGACTATGCGTCGAAAATTTCGGAGACATATCAGGCGCGGTGGTTCTCGCTCTATGATCTGCCCGCGCTGCTGTTCGACCACGGCCAGATGGTTGACCTGGCAATAAAGCGGCTGCGTTACAAAGCGGCCCAGCATCCGATCGGATTCGAGTTGTTACCGGAGAAATTTACCATTCCGCAGCTAAAGAAGTTGTACGATGCGATCTACAACACGGAATTCGATAAGCGGAATTTCAGCCGCAAAATCCTGTCGACAGACTTATTGATCAAGTTAGACGAGAAGCAAAAGGGGTTTTCGAAGAAAGGGGCCTATTATTATCAGGTCGATAAGGCGAAGTACCAGCAGCAGACGGATTCGTTCCTGAACTTCATCCCCAATCCCGAAGCCAGCCTCTGATTGGTAACTGAAGTTGCCACGAAGGCGCTAAGTGATGAAGTTGCACAAAGAGTAAAAATAAAAACCTTCGTGCTGCTTTGGTTCTTCCTGTCTTCGTGGTTACGTTTTGTCTGCCACGAAGGCGCTAAGTGATGAAGTTGTTCAAAGGGTATAAATAAGTAACCTTCGTGCTGCTTTGGTTCTTCCTGTCTTCGTGGTTAAATATACATAAGTGGTATTTAATGCCAGAATTAGACCCATCAAAGATTGGTTGATAAAATTTTATGAAAAATAGTTTAGGTGTCATTATGACATTTAAAAAAGAAATATCAACTTTACATCACAAAATCAGTCATAACCAATCATTCCCCAATAAACATGGCAAACATCACGCTGGGCGATCAGGAATACTTTAAAGGTATCGGTGCTATCGCCTACGAAGGTCCTAAATCTAAAAACCCGTTAGCGTTTAAGTGGTATAACCCTGAGCTGGTTATCAATGGTAAAACCCTGCGCGATCAGCTGCGCTACGCGATCAGCTACTGGCATACATTCTGCGGTACCGGTGGCGATCCGTTTGGTCCGGGTACCCGTGTGTTTGCGTGGGATCAGAGCAATGATGCCGTTACGCGTGCAAAACTGAAAATGGATGCCGCGTTTGAATTCTTCACCAAAATCGGCGCGCCGTATTACTGCTTCCACGACGTTGACCTTGTCGATGAAGGGCCGACCGTTGCCGAGTACGAAAGCCGTATGCAGGCCATCGTTGACTATGCCAAGCAAAAGCAGGCGGCCAGCGGTGTGAAGCTGCTTTGGGGAACGGCAAACGTGTTCTCGAATCCACGGTACATGAACGGGGCGCCGACCAACCCGGAGTTCTCGGTCGTGGCCTATGCCGGTACGCAGGTGAAAAACGCACTGGACGCTACCATCGCCCTGAACGGCGAAAACTATGTGTTCTGGGGTGGCCGCGAAGGCTACATGACGCTGCTGAACACCGACATGAAGCGGGAAGTTGAGCATCTGGCCCAGTTCCTGACCATCGCCCGGGATTACGCCCGTAAGCAAGGCTTTACCGGTACGTTCTTTATCGAGCCGAAGCCGATGGAGCCAACCAAGCACCAGTATGACTACGATGCCGCTACCGTAATCGGCTTCCTGCGTCAGTATGGTCTGGATAAGGATTTCAAACTGAACATCGAAGTAAACCACGCCACGCTGGCCGGCCATACGTTTGAGCATGAACTGCAGGTAGCGGCTGATGCCGGTATGCTGGGCAGCATCGACGCCAACCGTGGCGATTACCAGAATGGCTGGGATACGGATCAGTTCCCGATCAACATCTACGAACTGACAGAAGCTATGCTGGTGATTCAGCAGGCGGGTGGTATTCAGCCGGGCGGTATCAACTTCGACGCTAAAGTACGCCGTAACTCAACGGATATGGACGATCTGTTCATCGCGCACATCAGCGGTATGGATGCCTTTGCCCGTGCGGTGATCGTAGCCGACAATATCCTGAAAGACTCTGATTACCTGAAGTTCCGTAAAGAGCGTTACTCGTCGTTTGATTCGGGTTCAGGCAAAGCGTTTGAAGATGGTAAACTGACGCTGGAAGACCTGCGCTCGTTTGCTGTTGAAAATGGCGAACCTGCGATGCGGAGCGGCAAGCAGGAGTGGCTGGAAAGTATTATCAACCAGTATATCTAAAAAAAATCGCATAGGGTTTTACCCTATGCGATTGATTGAGCCCTTTCAGGGCGATCCTGAAAATGCCCTGAAAGGGCCCAATCAGTCGCCGGGGGCACCGCCCCCGGTAGGAAAAATAAGATAATAGCCGGGGGTGATCCTCCGGCTATTAGTTTTAATACCGGATAGCCCAGAACGGGTTCCGGCTGGCTTTCATGCTGTCCTTGATATGATTACTGATAATCGTATCGTAATCACTATCCTTTATTTTCTTGCCCTTCGCCTTCGGCTGTTTCAGCTCAGCAGTAACCGGCTTAAACTCTACTTTTGAGGCCTCGATGATTACGTCACCTTCGTTGAGGTCGATACCCAGAATCATACCCGGAAGGCCAAAATAACGCTCCGGACCGGCACCAACCGGAATATCCTGCGCAAACCACGCCGTTACTTTCTGGCCCCGGACGGGATCGTCCATCGTTGCCTTCATGCAGATAAAACCGGCAATGTCTTTAATCTGGTTGGAGATTTTCCATTTTGGGGTGTTCAGTGAGTCGTCCACTATGTACACCTTGCCCAGCATCTCAATCACATCAAACTTTTTGTCCTGATCGAAATTACGGTAGATGGAATATTCTTCCTTGCGCCACGAATAGCCGGCGCCCTCGATTTCATCGTTGTTGTAACTGTACAAGCTCTGGGACGGCGAAAAGAACAGCTTCATCTTTTGTGTGTAGCCTTCTTCATTTTTCCAGGTCATGGCCGAACGCTCCTTTTCTTCCTTGCTCAGGAATGTAAGCCGCTTGATGATTTTGGTCCAGTACTGTGTGTAGTTGAAATAAACGATGCCCTCCGTCTGCTGCTGTTGGGCAGAAACCTGTATGGCCAGAAAGAGAAGCGGAATAAGAAGGTATTTTTTCATAGATAGTTTATTGGGTTTGCCGCGCCACAACAGGTTGCGGCGCGGCGCTGTCTGACTATTAGAAGAAATTCTGACGTTTCATTTTGGCCTGAACACCCCGCATGTTGTACGTAAACGACACCAGGAAGTAACGCGACAGTGTCTGTACACGCTCCTGTGACACCGAGTTTGTGAACGCCGACTGCGACACCGCCAGGTTACGGTTCAGCATATCATAGGCGGTAAGCCGGATTTCGGCCTTTTTCGCTTTGCCCAGGATGGTGTACAGCGACGAGTTCCAGATCGGGATGTGCTGGTTAAAGCCGAAACGGTCGTTTTTGTACACGCGGTAGTTCAGCGTCGTGTTCAGGTAGAGCCCGAGTGGTAGTTTTACGTTAGCTTCACCACCGTAGAAGAAGTTGTAGATCTTCTGGTTCTGAGCGCTGCTGATCGAATACTTCGTGTTGCTGATGTTCCAGTTGGCGTTAGCGTAAATCGTGATCTTGTCGTTTGGCGTCAGATCAAGGCGCGGACCGATACCGATGCTGCTGGTATTGGTTTCGTTCAGCTGACCGTTAATGTTAGTCAGGTTCTTACCGTAATTGATGTTGCTGTAAATGTTGAAGTTCGCTTTCGTTTTCTTCAGCGGGAAACCAAAGCCGATGTAGCTGCCCACATTTTGACCGCCGGAGATGTTAGCAGGCTTAGTGCGCGTAATCAACGTAGTCGGGTCTACCGTCTGGTTATACACAATCTGATTTACGTTGTAGGTATAGTTCAGGCTGACGTACAGGTTGGTAAACGTGCCCGGGTTGAACATGTTATAACCGCCGCCCAGCTGGTGCCGCAGAGTTGGTAACAGATCCGGGTTACCTTCGGTGATATACAGCGGGTTCGTGTTGTCGATAACCGGTTGCAGGTCGCGGGTCGAAGGCAGCTGAATGCCCACATCATAGCTGAACCGCAGGTACTTGTTCCCCTTCATGCTGTAGTTGAACGACACGTTCGGGATTACGTTGGTAAACGTCCGGTTGATTTTGTTAAACGTCGTCGACGTCTGATCCGGCGCATATTCACCGGCAAGTGTGAATTGCTGACCGGCAGCACCCACTAACAGGTTAACCCCTTTGTTTGAATACCGGAAGCCGGTTCCCAGACGGTTAAACAGGTAATTGTTTTCGTAGTAGCGGCTCAGCACGTTGTTCCGTGTTTCCTGGCCTGCCTCCCCGCGATCCATTACGTCGCGGTCAACCACGTCGTTCCGCAGGCTGAAGTTATAGAAGCTTTCCCAGAAGAACTTTTTCGACAGTGGTTCCAGATACAAGGCGCTCATTTTGTACTGACTACGCTTGGTATCGGTGGTCTGCAACTGACGGATAATCCGGAGCTGGTCGTTTACGTTGGTCGCCTGGAAGAATTCGTTAATCGAGTTCAGGTTCATTTCGGCGTCGTTCAGGTTCACCTGATACGTGGCGCTGAGGGCGAGGTTCCGGCCTTTTTTCTTGAACTTAGACCGATATACGACAGAGTTTGCCGTGCCGAATGCATCTGTATTGCCGAAGTTGTTGATCGTTGTCCGGGTCGACAGGGCGCTTAACCGGTACAACTGCTGCCAGCTGTTCAGGTTTGTATTACCCTTGCTGAAGCGGCTGTTGCTCAGGATTACCAGTGTCTGCATCGAGTCAAGTTCCTGCTGGAAACGAAGGCTTACGCGGTGGCTGTTGTTAAAGTTGATCTGGCTGCTTGAGTCAGTACGGTTGAATGAGCTGTTTTCGAGGAATGTCTGGCTCTTCCGTACGGCGTCGATTGTCTGGCGCGTCTGACTGTAGTAGTAGCTGCTGCTGAATTTGGTCTTCTTGGTATCGTAGTTATAGTTGAGGCCGGCCGCCGCGTTGTTTGAATAGCCACGGCCTGAACCGCCACCAATCGGAATACCGAGGTTGTCGTCATCATCACCGCCGAACGAGATAAACCGGCTGCCGCTGCTGAAACCAAAATCGGCATCATCGTTCCAGTTGAACGAGTTACTACCTCTGAAATCCTGATAATCATCGAATGAAAGGCCGGTCTGGTTGGTATTGTTTCCCATACCGATTACCGAGAACTGGCGTTTATCGTCGAAGCGGTTGTAATTACCTTTGAGTTCGGTACGGGCAGTACCATTACTGTTTGGCCGGAGATCGGAACCAACACCGGCGGTAAGTTTACCAAACGAGCCTTTTTTGAAGCCGTCTTTCAGCTGAAGATTCAGCGTCTTTTCTTTTTTGCCGTCTTCCATACCGGTCAGTTTCGCCTGTTCAGTCTTATCGCTGAAGACCTGCACTTTCGAAATGGCTTCGGCAGAAAGGTTTTTGGTCGCCGCTTTCGGATCGCTGCCGAAGAACGTTTTGCCGTCAACCGTTACGCGTTTTACATCTTCGCCCTGGGCCTTGATGTTACCATCCTGATCGATCTGCATGCCGGGCAGACGCCGGAGCAAGTCCTCGACCGTCGATCCCGGCGGTACTTTAAACGAAGCTGCATTGTACTCAATGGTATCGCCTTTGATGGTCAGCGGAGCGCGGGCCGTTTTAACAACTACCTCAAACAGTTCTTTGGCAATCGGCTTCAGTTTGAGCGGGCCAAGGTCTTTATTAGGCTGATCACCGGTATCGAGCAATTTGTCATACGGAATAAAGCCAACGTACGAAATTTTCAGAATATAGGAGCCCCGCTTCACATTTTTAAGGCTGAACATGCCGGCTTCGTTGGTCCGGCCAAAGGTAACGAGCGACGAATCGGTCGTCATCAGGAGCATAACGTTGGAGCCTGGAAGTACCGCACCGGTGGTATCGGTCACCTTCCCCTGAATCGAAATTCGGCTGGCTGGTGTCTGGGCAAAAAGAGACGTTGTCAGCAAGAGGCTGAAAACGAGCAGGAAAAGGTTTTTCATAGATGGATTGCGGTAGTTATTGTGGAGTAAAGTAACGTCTTATTTGGTTTATGTGTACAATATTAACAAACTTTAACTAAGGGTTTAAGTATTCAACTAGAATTATAGTGAAATATTGTGTATTCCCCCGTATTCTTTGATGCTAAAGACGAGTCATTTCCACAAATGTTGCATATAGGTTACACCATTTTGTAACAAAAGTGATGAAAGGGTAGAAAAAAGGGGTGGAAGAAGGGGAGAGTGGGATTAGTGGCTGGCGGTAGGGCAGCTGGCTGGAGCAGGGTAAAGG